>JASGGS010000289.1:0-4691 GCA_047602685.1 Sphingobium sp. | reverse complement strand
ACCTGATGTATGAGGGCGGCATCGCCAACATGCGCTACTCGATCTCGAACACCGCGGAATATGGCGACATCACCACGGGTCCGCGCATCATCACCGAAGAGACCAAGAAGGAAATGAAGCGCGTCCTCGCCGACATCCAGTCGGGCCGCTTCGTCAAGAACTTCGTCCTCGACAACCGCGCCGGCCAGCCGGAGCTGAAGGCCAGCCGCATCGCGGCCAAGCGCCACCCGATCGAGGAGACCGGTGCCAAGCTGCGCGCCATGATGCCCTGGATCGGCGCCAACAAGCTGGTCGACCAGGAAAAGAACTGATCCTTTCCGGATATCGCCCCCTCTCCCGTGCGGGAGGGGGCGATCCTCCCTTCCCACGCCCCCGCGCAGCCACTAGGGTCCGCGCGGGGGGAAGGGAGAATGACATGCACAAGACGAAAAGCCTGATCGCACTGGCCCTTCTGGGCGCGGCCGCCGCGCCGATCATCGCGCAATTGCCGGCAGAGGCACCGGGCAAGCCCGATCCGAAACGGGTCGTGGCCGGAACCTATGCCGCCGATCCCAGCCACACATTGGTCGGCTGGCGCGTCAACCATATGGGTTTCAACGATTATTTTGGCCAATTCGGCGATGTCAAGGGCACGCTGATCCTCGATCCCGCCGCGCCGGGCAAGGCAAAGCTGGACGTGACCATCCCCATCGCCTCGCTCTCCACCGCCAGCGCGGGCCTGACCAAGCATCTTGCCGGTCCGGATTTCTTCGACACGGCAAAATTCCCGGAGGCGCGATTCGTCTCGACCTCCGTCACGGTGAAGGGCACGAAGGCGGTGGTCGCGGGCAATCTGACCATCAAGGGCATCACCAGGCCGGTCACGCTCGATGCCAGCTTCGTGGGCGCGGGCAAGGGCGTGCCGCAGGCAGGCGGCAAGGATACGGTCGGCTTTCACGCCACCGGCAAGGTCAACCGGGCGGACTATGGCATCGTCTACGGCCTGCCGCTGGTTCCCGATCCCATCCAGCTTGACCTGACGGCGGCGTTCGAAAAGCAGAGCTGATCCGGGATATATGACGCAAGCTCAACCGGCCTGGTCGGTCCCCAAATGGTCGATTATCGTTCCCTATTATAATGAGCTGGATTTCATCGAAGGGACGATCCGATCCGCCATCGCGCAAACCGGCACGAGCTTTCGCCTGATCCTGGTCGACAATAAATCCGGCGACGGCACGGAGGATCTGTGCCGTCGCCTCCTCGCGCGGGCGCCGCATGTCGACGTCCTCTATCTGCGGGAGGACAGGCCGGGCCATCTTTTCGCGCTCGATCGCGGCTTTGCCGAGGTCGCCACGCCCTATTGCTGCTTCTGGGATGCCGACACCCTATACCCGCCCCGGTATCTGGCGGAGGCGGAACGGCTGTTGAGCGACGGCCGCCATGTCGTGGCGCAGGCCATCGACGTCTATTGCGACCCCAACTCCGCCGGGGGAAAGCTGCGCCGCCTGCGCATGCGCGCCACCCAGCGCCTTCTGCCGAGACAGGGCCATGTCGGCTCCTATGGCCAATGTTTCCGAACCGACGCCCTGCGCGCGGCGGGCGGACCGATGAGCCGCGACTGGGGCTATGTCCTCTACGATCATGAGCTGATGCACCGCATCTACAAGCAGGGGACGGGCACCGGATCGACGGACCTGTGGTGCCTCCCCTCGCCCCGGCGTGGCGCCAATGCCCATGTGCGCTGGTCGCTGTGGGAGCGCATCCTCTATCATGGCACGCCCTTCGCGCTGAAGGACTGGTTCTTCTACCGCTTCCTGGCGGGCCGGTTCGAGCAGCGGCGCATGGTGCAGGAGAATCTGCGCGTCCGCGACTGGTAGGCGGCCGCGCCACCGGCCCCCCGACCAACCTATTTGGCGCCGAACTGTTAAATATCATAAATTTACGTGGGTTTTGTCCTGAAACCGGACGGTGCCTGCCCCAAGTTCGGACAGTTTCATAAACCGGCCGTTTACACTGATCCTCTATACCCGTTTGCGGGGACGGGCTGGGGCCGCGCTGGGCGCGGTCAGGCAAAGATGAGGTTCGCGATGGACATGCAGTCCCATTCCCTAGTGCCCACTTCCACCGCAGACCTTCTGGAGGGTCTGGTCGCTCGTGAGGGCACGTCAGGCCATGGCTATTGCACATCCTCCATCGCGCGGCTGCCCGACGGCTTCGTGCGCAACAGCACCGATTTCGCGGATGCCGTCCATCATCTGAGCCTCCTGCACGGCCATGTTCCGGGCGTGATCGACCATGCCGCCACGCGCATCGCGGACAATGCCGCGCGCGCCTGGCTGCTCAAGGCCGTCGACGGCTTCGCGCGGGAGCGCCTCTATCTCAACGCCATCGTCGTCGCGGCGGGACCGCTGCCCAGCACGGCGGGGCAGGACCAGGTGACGACCATCGTCGCGCAACAATGCCGCGCGCTCGACATGCTGGCCCAGTCGGACCGCAGGGGCTGCGCCATCGGCGCGGCCATGGCCCTCGTCATGGACTGGCGCGCGATCCGCGCCCTGCTCGACGGCGGCGGCGCCCGCCTCGGCCTCGATCCGCGCGAATCCCATCTGCCGGGATGGACGGAGACGCTCGACGTGCTGACCGCCCTCGAACGGGAGCATCCCATCGGCCGCGCGGTCCAGTTCGGCGCGGGCCAGCTCCTCGGCCAGCATCGCGGCGTGTGGGACCTGCTCCAGGCGCGCGCGCAGGTTCGCCGCGCCGCATTGGGCTGATCCTCTTTTCCTCCTCGCACTTGCACAACAGGGTCGGTGTTCCTAATCCGGTCGGACAACGACCGGAGATGGGCTGGCCATGCGCTTTCAGGGTACGGAAAATTACGTCGCCACGGACGACCTGAAGGTCGCCGTGAACGCGGCGGTGCTGCTGCGCCGCCCGCTTCTCGTCAAGGGCGAGCCGGGCACCGGCAAGACCGTGCTGGCGCAGGAAATCTCGAAGGCGCTGAACGCCCCCCTGATCGAATGGAACATCAAGTCCACGACCAAGGCGCAGCAGGGCCTGTACGAATATGATGCCGTCGCCCGCCTGCGCGACGGCCAGCTTGGCGACGCGCGCGTCCATGACATCGGCAACTATATCAAGAAGGGCAAGCTGTGGGAGGCCTTCACCTCCGAACGCCTGCCCGTCCTCCTGATCGACGAGATCGACAAGGCGGATATCGAATTCCCGAACGACCTGCTCCAGGAACTCGACCGGATGCGCTTCCATGTCTACGAGACCGGCGAGACGGTCGCCGCCGTGGAGCGGCCCATCGTCGTCATCACCTCGAACAACGAGAAGGAACTGCCCGACGCCTTCCTGCGCCGCTGCTTCTTCCACTATATCCGGTTCCCGGACGCCGACACGATGCGCGCCATCATCGACGTCCACTTCCCCGGCATCCAGAAGGTGCTGGTCAGCCGCGCCCTCGAAATCTTCTATGACGTGCGGGAGGTGCCCGGCCTCAAGAAGAAGCCGTCGACTTCCGAACTGCTCGACTGGCTCAAGCTGCTGCTGGCGGAGGACATGCCGCTCGACGTCCTCCAGTCCAAGGACCCGAGCAAGGCGATCCCGCCGCTCCACGGCGCCCTTCTCAAGAATGAGCAGGACATCATGCTGTTCGAGCGGCTGGCCTTCATGAGCCGCCGGGGCGGCTGAGGAGGAATCCCGCCATGGCGATCACCGGCAAATGCCTCTTCGGATCGGTGAGGCTGGAGATCGCGGCACAGCCCATGGCGGCGCGCCTGTGCTGGTGCCGCCTGTGCCAGTCGCTGGCGGCGGGCAATGCGACGGTGAACATCGTCTTTCCCAGCGAGGCCGTCACGACCACGGGCGATGTGCGCTGGTATGAGAGCATCGCGGACAGCGGCAACGCCATGCGGCGCGGTTTCTGCCCGCAATGCGGCACGCCGGTCTTCAGCATCGCGAAGGCGCGCCCCCACCTGACCATCGTCCGCGCGGGCGCGCTGGACGATCCGGAGCTATTGGCGCCGCAAACGATCATCTGGACGGATTCGGCGCCCGGCTGGGCACGGCTCGATCCCGATCTGACGCATGTGGCGGGGCAACCCGAACAGCCGCCCGCAAAAATCTAGGCCCCGCTTGCCGTCCGCCTTCCCTATCAGGCTGGAACAGCCCACGGACGCCGCCGCGATAAGCGCCGTCACGCGCGCAGCCTTCCAGGGACATCCCCATAGCGACCGGACGGAAGCCGCCATCGTGGAGGCTTTGCGGGCGGCGGATGCGCTGACCCTATCGCTCGTCGCCGTGAACGGGGCGGGGGAGATTGCCGGGCACATCGCCTTCTCGCCCATAACCGTCGACGGGGCGGCAGGCCGCTGGTTCGGCCTCGGCCCCCTGTCCGTCCTTCCGGCGGCACAGAAGCAGGGCATTGGGCAGGCGCTCGTCCGCGACGGCCTCCGGCGATTGAAGGCGGATGGCGCGGGCGGCTGCGTCCTCCTCGGCTCGCCGCGATATTATGCCCGCTTCGGCTTCGTGGTCAGCCAGGCCTTGCGCTATCCGGGCGGACCGGCCGATCATTTCCAGCACCTCCTCCTCGACGGCGCGGTGCCGCGTGGGAAGGTCGGCTATCATCCCGGTTTCGACGCGCGCTGAAACACCCACCGCTCAGATCAGATAACCCAGTTCATACAGACCCCAGCGCCGGTTGCCGATCA
>JASGGS010000288.1:0-4697 GCA_047602685.1 Sphingobium sp. | reverse complement strand
CCGGCACCACGCCTCCACCACTGCGGCATGGCTGGCTTTCCCTTCTCACGACCCATCATGCCTATCCGCAACGCTCATTCAGTTTCACGCATGACACGAGCGCTGCGACAGCGATCGCGGCGAAGCAGATCACCGAACTCTGGTCGGACTATCCGCTGCTATGGCCCGAAACCATTCGTGCACTCTATGTGGCGTCCGCCCGATGGACACCGCAAATGCGGTCGCACCTGCCCGCCAATTGCAACAAGGGCAGCTATGCCCGACTGTTTCAGCGCTACGGCTACGGCGTTCCTGACCTTGAGAGGGCGCATCGCAGCGCGTCAAATGCCCTTACCCTGATCGTGCAGGACGCCATCATTCCTTACGGCCTCTCCGAACAGACCGGCGGGGATGTTCACAAGGAGATGCGGCTCTTCACACTGCCATGGCCTGTCGAGGAACTACGCAAGCTGGGCAACGCCAATGTGACCCTGCGGGTCGCGCTCAGTTCGTTCGTTGCGCCCAACCCGGCCGAGGCGTCGCGCGGCTCGCGATATCGCTATGCCTCCCACAATCTGCGGTTCAAGCTCAATCGGGCTGGAGAGAATGCCCAGCAGTTCATGGCGCGGATCAGCAAGGCTGTCGAACCAGTCGGCCCCCAGGTCGAAGAAGAGGATCTATGGGACTTTGGGAGCATTAGACGCGATGTCGGTTCCCTGCATATCGACCAGTTGACCTGCAGGGCGTCGGACTTGGCCAGACGCAATCTGCTGGCCATTCATCCTGTCGCTGGATGGTGGAAATCCAAGAAGATCCTGGAGGAGGGAGAGAAGCGGGCTCGCTTTGCTCTCGTCGTGGAGATCGATACGCAGGGTATCGAAGCAGACCTTTACACGGAGGTCCAGACGGCAGTCGCGGTCCTCAATGCGACCCAGCCGATCACTATCTAACGCCCGGTGCTGACACGTCGGCAGGCGTGATGGAATTGTCCTTCACGGAGAGAGTTGTTCCGCCCGTCGGGAGAAAGCTGATCGCTTCGGCTGCGCGATCGGCCCCAATGGCCTTGGCAACCACCGCACGGCATCAACGGCAACTGACCTAGGTTGGTCTGCTGAAATCGGACAGTCCTCAAGGACCAACGTCACAGCCATTGTAGGCGTGCCCAGCCCAACGGACTGGGCACGACCTCGATCATCGCGACCAGATAAGGTTGAACTGGCCAGCCACATCGCCTTCGATCAGGCTGGCGTAGATCGGAGCGGGCAGGCTGGGATCATCCAGCTTCACCGAGGCGTAGGGCCGATCCTCGCGGCTGATCTTCTGCCAGGCGGCACCGAACTCATAATCGTCATCGGTCCGGTAGATGCGGAAGTCGGGAGCCTTGTCGCTGTCCTTCTCGACGCGGCGGACTGCGACGGGGACGGTGAGTGTCAGGGTGCGCAGCGTGCCGGTGAAGCCTGCGTCGCTGGTGGTGAAAGTGCCGATGATAGCCATGTTCCAATCCTTTCGTGCTCGGCGACCGCGCCTGTCGCGGCCTCGATGCTTGTCGTCCGGACCGGTCAGACCGACCGCGCACCCGCAGGGCTGGAACGAAAGTGGAAGACGGCGCCGGGCGGCTTTTTTGTCTCGCGCTGCAAAGCCGGTTTACCGGCGGCGGAAAAAAGTCGCCCGGCGCTGTTGCGGGAAGGCGGGATGACCGCGTCCAGATCAAGCGTTTGGGAGAGGCCGCAGGGATGCGGGACAGTGCATCGGATCGGGAGAACTCTGGCGGCACTGATGATCGGTATCACTACGGCGCTGCGCTCACGCGACCGCCCATCTGGAGCCTCCGTCACCGCTAACAGCTATGCACCGATCGAAGGCTGCCACTGGGCGTCTACCCTGAGATATCTGACCGATGATGTTTCGATGAGTTGCGACTGCGCCGGCAGTTGCCGTTGCGCGTCAGTTGCTGGGTTATGGCCGCGAGCCAAATCCGCACATCGCCGGACTCATGGACGCCGCCGCGTGCAATTGACTCGTCCAGGGTTTCGCTCAGGGCAGCGCGCCTTGCCTCACGCTGCCGGTCTGCTGGCCTGTCCATATGCACTTCCCCTACCAGACAGCATGCAGGGATCACAAAAATATCAGCGAACGCCCAGCCTGTATCACTAGAAGCAAACATGGCCGCGCCTCTCGGGCGCGGCCGCGATTTTTTGCCGGGTACGGTGAAAACCGGGGCCGCGTACTGCGGCCCCGGCCTCCGGTTCATTCCGCCGCTATGGCATAGGCGTCTTCGCCGCTGTCCTCTCCTTCGATATCGGGGGTCTGCGGTTCGGACAGCGGTTCATCCGTCCCGGCCTCAATATGCGCCGCCGCTTCCGGTTCGGCGCTGCTGGCCTCCGTGCGCAGCAAGGCAGGCAGCCATCCGGTTCCGGCAACAAGCTGCTCGGCTTCCCCCGCCATATTCACCTTCTTCAATGGCGCGATACGGTCTGCGGCTTCCTTCGATACGGCTTCGCATACCGCCATGCCGATCTGCGCCTTGGTCACGCGCCCGAAGTAACTGCGCGCCGTGGGCGTCCAGTGCCGGGTCATGTCGAGGTCCACCGCCTGTGCCAGAACACCTGCCGCAGCAATCCGGTCCATCGACCGTTCCCATGGCAGTTTCACCGCATTGATGGTGAGCGACACGCAATGCGCCAGCAATTCATTGCGGCTCGGGCTGTCCATCGCAGTGATGAAGGTCCAGAGGTCATCCGCATCGGCGGGAAGCTGTGCGCCCCATGCGTCATGCCGTGCGTCCAGTGCTTCGGCGGCGGCGGTGTCGCCAATACCTTCGGCATGGCTGCCAAGCGGCTCACTGCTCACGCGAAGCTCAAGGCAACTTCTGGCCTGTCCATGGTAGAACAGGTCCGACACTATCGCATGGGTCAGTGCGATCATGGCCATGTCCGGCTGTTCACCCAGCGCGAGACGAAGGCCCAATGTGCGATGCGCGGTCAGGTCGCGGACAAGAGCATCCGACAAGGGCTTGCCGCTATCGGCTTCCTCATCCTCGCTGTCCTCCGCATCGTCCTGATCCTCGTCGGCTTCGGTGCCTTCTGCCTCGTCATCCGCCGCAAGTTCGTTGTCCGGTTCCGGCTGCGGCTCGTCCTCGGCTTTCACGAACCCGCGCTCGATCCGCGCCGCCCCGTTCGAACCGAGACAGACGAACAGACCGCCACGGGCAGTGACCTCGGGATCATAGGCATATTGCTTCTGCTCGATGGCATCGATCTCGGCATCCAGCGCCTTGACCTTCGCGACCACGTCCTCGGGCATGTCATCATAGGCATCATAGCCCTGCATCAGGCTGTCATATTCCGCCGTGGCATCATCCAGCCGGTCCTTGTCGGCATCGGACAGGGCAACACCCTGCGGATAATAGCGCCGCATGCCCTGATCGTGCGGGAAGTCGGTGGAGGCCTCGGCCCATTTCCAGCCCTCGGCCAGAACACCGGCCGCAATCTCGCGCAGCTTCTCCGTCACCAGCATGTCCAGCAGGCCCGCATCCTCGAAATAGCCGCCATCGTCTTCGGTGAAGAGGTCGCGGATGATATGGCCACCCGCTTCGGTATAGGCTTCGGCCCCGATGAACAGCGCGCGGCGGTCATCGGCGGGAACATGGCTGGCGGTCAGGTCGCGCCGGATGATCCACGGTTCCTTGTTATAGGACAGGTTCTCGAACACCTGTTCCTGCCGGGTATGGTCATCGGTGATGGCGAAGGCTGCCAACTGGTCCAGCGTCAAACCGTCCTGCCGGTAGATATCCATCAGCTTCGGACTGATCGCGCCAAGGCGCAGCCGCCGCTTCACGACATCGGGTGATACGCCAAACCGCGCGCCGATTTCTTCCGCGCCCCATCCCCTATGGCAAGATAGCTCATGGAAGCGCTCGAACTGGTCGGCGGGGTGCATGTTGGTGCGGGTGATGTTTTCGTCCAGACTGATCTCGGACGGGTCGTTGCTCGTATCGAGCCAGCAGCGCA
The DNA here is from genome assembly GCA_047602685.1 of Sphingobium sp. Classification (GTDB taxonomy): domain Bacteria; phylum Pseudomonadota; class Alphaproteobacteria; order Sphingomonadales; family Sphingomonadaceae; genus Sphingobium. The sequence goes on along the minus strand of JASGGS010000288.1, from coordinate 708 downwards.
CGGGTTCGGTTTTCCTGACCTGCTTGCGCTTCACGCGCAGCAACTGTGCCAACCTGCGGCCTTCGCCAGCGGTGACGAAATAGAAGCCGGTCGGTGTGCCATCCGCCTTCATCTCGGGTTCCACGACAAGATTCTGGATCAGCCCCTTGTGGTGGATTGATGCGGCCAGTGCCTCAATCGCGGCCTCGCCATGGGGCACCTTGCGGGCATTGCGCGGGGACTTTTTCAGCTTGTTCAGCGGTACGAAGATTTCAACGCCGGTGACGGACTGCGCGGCGATGGTTTCGGTAACAGCGTTCATCTCACTACTCCTTCAAAACCACACGCACCCCGGAATGGGGTGGGCGGCGAAAGAGCGACCGGAAGGTCCGCCGGCAGAGCCGGGCAGCACCCGCAGGGCTGGAACGCAGAGGAGGTTAGCGCGCGAGCGCGTTGCGGCCCGGCGCGGCGGACCTAAAGGGAAGCGACGCCCACCCCATATCGGAGTGCAACGACAAACCGATGCGATCGGGCCTGTGAGCCGATGCGAACAGCCTGGTCCGATCTCAACAGATACGGAAAAGCGCAAATCCGTGGATGCGGATTTACGGATCGGCGGGAATACGCCACACCGCTAGGCGATCGTCACGCGAATGCGCCGAAACCAGCGAAGCGGGTTCGGTCGGAGCGCATGCGGAGATAGAGCGCTTCCCTTCGGGACCGGCGCTC
>JASGGS010000287.1:0-4705 GCA_047602685.1 Sphingobium sp. | reverse complement strand
ATCGTGCGGCAGACCAACGAATCCACCAAGGAGGCGGTGCTGGCGTCCATCGAGGGGGACGCCAAGAAGGCACTCGCCGCGCTGGACCGGGGTGGCGGGCAGATTATCGAGAGCGCCGATCGGTCAGAACGCTTCGCCGCCATCGCCGGGCGATATGCGGCGCTGGACGAGGCCGGTCGCGCCCGGACCATTGTTATCGAGCCGTCGCGCGAGGGACGCGACACGCTGACCGCAGATATTCGCGCGGCGCTCACCCAATCGGGCGCGCTGACCGGCCCCGCCGTCACCGTGGAGAGCCTTTCCAACAAGGGGCTGACCCGCGCCGAGGCGCGCGACCCGATGAGTTACGACAGGGGCGATGTTGTCCGCTTCACCCGCGATTATGCCGATAAGGGGGTGGCGCGCGGTGAAGCCTACCGCGTCGAATCCATCGACCCGGCCAAAGCCGCCATCGCGCTGACATCAGAGGATGGCCGCAAGGTCGATTGGCGGTTGCGGCAATGGGGCGCGGGCCATGTCCAAGCCTTCGCGCCGCAGACGATGGACCTGAAAACCGGCGATGCCATCCGCTTCACCCGCAACGACCGGGAGGCGGGCCGGATCAACGGCGGGCGCGGCGAGGTGATCGCCGTGGACGAGCAGACCCGCACCGCCACGATCCAGACCGCGCACGGCAGCACCGAAACGCTGAATCTGGATTCCGCCCGCGACCGGCATATTGCCCATGCCTATGTCGATACCGCCTTTGCCGCCCAAGGCCGCACCGCCGATCATGTGATGATCCATGCCGACAGCGGCGCGACCAACCTTGTCGATCAAAAGAGCTTCTATGTCGGCATATCCCGCGCGAAGGAATCCGCCACTATCTTCACCAATGATCGCGGCAAACTGATTTCCGCCATCAACGAGCGCGCCGGGCAGGTGCAGACCGCTATCGCGCAAGCCGTCATGCCATCTCCCGCAGCAGACAAGGTGACAGGGGCTGAACTGAGGTGACCGCCTCAGCCTGTCAGTAATCGCTACCAGAAGCCGGACACGCAAATCGATAGAGCGAGCGTGCCTCATCCATGCCGGCCTCCTTTCCCAACACGAATACTGAGCAAGAAATCTCGGCCATCGGATGCCCCCAATCGATTCAAAGCGGTAGAAAACCGCCCTAATGCTCCCGCGCGGCCTGCCGGACGCTCTTCTCGATAGGAGATAGCAGATAGGAAATGATTGATCGCTTGCCAGTCTTGATGTCGACCGTCGCCGTGAGGCCGGGCGATAGGAGTTGTGTTCGCCCATCGGCATCAATGGTAGTTTGGTCCAGCACGATATTAGCGACATAGACCGACCCCAGCCGCTTGTCCGGCACGGCGTCGCGACTGATCGAGCGGACGTGTCCAGACACCGTGCCGTAGCGGGTGAACGGGAACGCCTCCAGCTTGACGGCTGCATCCTGCCCGACGCGAACAAAACCGATATCCTTGTTGAGGATGCGCGCCTCGACCTCCAGCCCGTCGTGCGCGGGCACCAGCGTCATGAGTGCGCGCACCGGCTCGACCACGCCGCCGATGGTGTGAACTTCGAGTTGTTGGATGGTGCCGTCGGTCGGGGCAACGAGGCGTTGGAAGCGGCGCTTCTGCCGGGCCTTGGTCACTTCCTCGCGGCGCAGGATCGCCTCTCCCTCCGCTTTTGCAAGATCAGCAAGTGCAGTGTGGCGCGCCTGCTCGCGAGTCTGGGCGATCTGCTGGCTGGCCTTGCGTGCCTCCGAGAGCCCGCGCGCCACTTGAGCGCTCGCCACCTCGCGGTCGCCCGTTTCTTGACGGCGCTGGCGCTGCAGTTCGATAAGGCGCATGCCTGAAGCATAGCCGCGCTCATCAAGGCTGCGCATGTCGGCTATCTCGCGGTCAAGCATAGAGCCGGTCTCGCTGAGCTTCGCGACCTGCGCGCGGGCTGCATCGGCATCGGCGAGTGCGGAGGCGCGGGCGGCGGCAAGGCCAGCGCTCGAGGCACCCACTTCGGCCAGTTGCGCTTCGATCAGCGTCCGCTGCGTCTCGGCGACATCCGAAGGAGTTCCAGGAGGCGCAGTGAAATGGATGCCCATGCCCGCCAGCGCGTCGGCGATGGCCCGGTTGCGGGCAACGTCAAGCTCGGCAACGGCCAGCGCCTTCTCCGCCTGCGCTAGGTCGGCGGTTGACAAGGTGGGATCGAGATCGATGAGCGGCTGCCCTTTGCGCACGACGTCGCCGTTGCGGACATGGATGGCGCGCACCACGCCGGAACCAGGCGACTGGATCAGTTTGATACTGCCCGTCGGCATCAGCGTGCCGGAGGCCGAAGCGACCACGTCGACCTTGCCGAATATCGCCCAGAGGAGTGTGATCGCAACCAACAGGATGAGCGCCCATGCCAGCAAACGCGCGGTGGGGCTAACCGGTCGCTCGATCACCTCAAGCGCGGCGGGCAGGAAGTCGGTGTCGGAGGAGCGCAGCGCCCTCCCCCGCTGCTCCCGGTCATCCCTTAGCGCCTGCTTCACGACCGCCCAGTTATGCCGCCAAGCGTTCATGCTGCTGCCCCTCCCGCGCGGAGGCCAGCCTGTCGTCGGTGCAGGTCAGCATAACGTCCGTCCGCCGCCAACAGTTCAGCATGATTGCCGCGCTCTACAATCTGCCCTGCTTCCAGCACGATGATCGCGTCGCACGGTCGCACTGCCGAAAGGCGATGCGCAATGATGATGACGGTGCGCCCAGCGGTCATCGCCTTGAGGTTTGTCTGGATGATCTCTTCGCTCTCCGCATCGAGGGCGCTGGTTGCCTCATCGAGGATGAGGATACGCGGCCGCATCACCAGCGCGCGGGCGATGGCCAGACGCTGACGCTGGCCTCCGGAGAGGTTGGTGCCGCGCTCTTCGACCGGTGTGTCGTAGCCTTGAGGCATCCGCACGATGAAGTCGTGCGCGCCGGCAAGCTTTGCGGCCTGGACGACCTGCTCCAGCGACATCGCTGGGTTGGCGAGCGCGATATTCTCCCGGATCGAGCGATTGAAGAGGAGATTTTCCTGCAGCACCACACCGATCTGTCGGCGCAGCCATGCGGGATCGATCTGTGCGATGTCGACGCCATCGATGAGGACACGGCCACCTGCCGGCACATACATGCGCTGGAGGAGCTTGGTGAGGGTCGACTTGCCCGATCCCGAAGAACCGACAATACCAAGTGTCGCGCCGGCGGGAATCTCGAGGTCGATGCCGTCAAGCGTCATTGGCCCTTCCAAGCCATAGCGGAACTTAACCCCCTCGAACGCGACATGGCCTCGCACCGCCGGGAGAGCGACGCGGCTGCCTGCACCCGGCTCTGTTGGCTGGTTGAGAACGTCGCCTAGGCGCTCAATGGCAATGCGCACCTGCTGGAAGTCCTGCCAGAGCTGCGCCATGCGGATGACGGGGCCGGACACACGCTGTGCGAACATGTTGAAGGCGACCAGCGCGCCGACCGTCATTTGCTTGGCGATAACCGCCTTGGCGCCGAAGAAGAGGATGAGGCCAAGATTGATCTTGGAGATGAGCTGGATCAGTTGGCTGCCGGTGTTGCCGAGGTTGATGACCCGCTGGCTGGCGAGGCTGTAGCCGGCAAGCTGCCGTTCCCAGCGGTCCTGCCATTGCGGCTCGACCGCTCCGGCTTTCACCGTTTGGATGCCGCCGATGCTCTCGACGAGGAGCGCGTTATTGGCCGCGCCCCGCTCGAACTTCTCCTCGATCCGTGCGCGCAGCGGTCCAGTGATGAAGATCGCGACCGCGAAATAGGCGGGAATGGTGATGATGGTGAGCAGGAACAGTTTGACCGAATAGAAGTACATCACGACGAGGAAGACGATCGTGAAGATCGGATCGATCAACACCGTTAGCGAAGCATTGGTGAGGAACTCACGGATCGTCTCGAGTTGGCGCACGCGCATCGCGATGTCGCCGACCCGCCGCGCCTCGAAATAGCCCATGGGCAGATTGAGGAGATGGCGGAACAGCTTTGCACCCAGCTCCACGTCGATCTTCTGGCTGGTCTCCGAGTAGAGCCGGGTACGCAGCCAGCCGAAGATCGTCTCCCAGAAGCTGACCACGAAAAAGCCGATGCAGAGGATGGTCAGCGTGTCGAGCGTGTTATGGACCAACACCTTGTCGATCACATTCTGGAAGAACAGCGGCGACGCCAGGCCGAGCAGATTGATGCACAGCGTCACCACCAGCACCTCGCCGATCAACCGGCGATATTTGACGATCTGGGGAATGAACCAGCTGACGTCGAAGGCGCGAGTCATCCCGCCAATTCCCTCGCGCGTGGTAACAAGAAGGAGCTCCCCGGACCACATCGCCTCGAGCGCCTCTCGCGTGACTTTCATGACCTGCGCCTGCACGCCGTCGACCTGACGCTGCACGGGCTGGATCAGCGCCTCGTCGCCCTGCACGCGGCCGATGACGAACCAGCCATCCGGTCCATTGGCGAGTGCGGGCAGCGGCGTGTTGGCGAGCCGATCGTATTTTGTGCGCACAGCTTTTGCGCGCACATCATCCAGGCGCCTGGCGATGCGCTTCAAGTCGTCGGCCTCGACGGCGCGATGATGGCCAAGGCCGTGGCGGAGCTGCGCGGGATCGACCGCGATACGGTGAATGGCGAGCACCGTTGCGAAGGCGATGAGGCCGCTGTCGTCGAGCGGAGCTTCCCTCTCG
>JASGGS010000286.1:0-4773 GCA_047602685.1 Sphingobium sp. | reverse complement strand
GCTGCTGACGCTGCTGGGCGCGGCATTCAGCGCGCCCTGATCGTCACGATCCCGCGAAAGCGGGAGACCGGAGATGGACGCGCCGCCCGCCGTTTCAGCGGAAATTGTCGGCGTAGGCCTGTAGCTTGAGCGCGCGGGGCGGCGTGGCCGCGACATGATAGGCGATGCCGTAGCGCTCCGCATAGGCGCGGGCGGCGGCTTCGCTCGGGAAGCTGAGCTTCACCTGGCGCTGCGTGTCGCCGGAACCGGCCCAGCCGGTCAGCGGATCGGGCTTCTGCGCCTCCGCCGCATCGAACTCCAGCATCCAGGTCGCGGTGCGGGCGCGGCCGGACTGCATGGCGTTCTTGGGGATCTGATAGATTCGCGCGGACATGTTCAACACTCCTGACCCTGCCGCCCCGGTCGCCGATAGCACGCCGTCTGTCAAGATTTTCGGAGGCGGTGCCGATCCGTGAGGGGTGAATCTCCAGTTCGCGCAGAGGCGCAGAGGACGCAGAGATATTGTACCGGGAGGCATCTTGCGTCCCCAATATGGTCAGGAGAGAGTTTGCGGCTTTGCCGCAGTCGATATCCTCTCCGCGTCCTCTGCGCCTTTGCGCGAACCACGAGATTTCAGGACCGCCGCGCGTCCGCCCTTTTCGTGCGCAGCGTGGCGGAGGCCGCCATGGGGTCGTCCGGCCAGGGATGCTTCGGATAGCGCCCGCGCATCTCCTTCGCGACATCGGCCCAGCTTCCGCGCCAGAAGGCGGGCAGGTCGCGCGTGGTCTGGATGGGACGCCCGGCGGGCGATGTGAGGCTGAGGACCAGCGGCACCCGCGCCTCCCCCACCACGGGATGTTCCGCCACGCCGAACAGGGCCTGGACGCGCAATTCCACGCGCGGCCCGCCCTCCGCGCCATAATCGATGTCGTGATGGCTCCCGGCCGGGCTGGCGAACTGGCGCGGGGCGATGCGGTCGATCCTGCGCTGTCCCTCCCAGCCGAGGCGGTTCTCCAGCATCTGGAAAAGGGCACCGGGCGGGATGGCCGACAGGCGGCGCGCGCCGTCCGGCAACACCTCCGGCAGCCAGTCCGCCACGCTTTCCGACAGCGCCGCGTCGGACAGGCTTTCCTCCCCGGCATAGGCGGCGCGCATGCGCAGCGACCGGGCGGCGTCCGGCCATGGCAGCATGTCAAGCCCCTCCGCCGCCACGCCCTCCGCCAGGGCGGCGAGGATGGCGGCCCGGTCCGGCGCGTCGTCATTGCCGGAGGAGAGGCGGATCGCGCCCAGGCGGCGCTCCCGCAGCGCCTCCACGCCAGCGATCCCCGCCCGGAAGCGGACGGTGCGATGGTCCGCGATGCGGTCCGCGAACAGCGTCTCCACCGCGCCCGGATCGAGCGCGGCGGCGGAAAGGATGCGCGCGCCCGACGCCATGCCCTGCACCTCGCCAACGGCAAGCCATTCGGCGCGGGCGAGCGGCGAGAGCGGATCGAGGCGGAAGGCGCGGCCGCCCGCGCTGATCCAGTCCGCGCCGTCGGCGGCGCGGCGGCGGGCGACGCGATCGGGAAAGGCGAGCGACAGGCAGAGGGCAAGGCTGTCCTCATCCTCCCGCCCGTCCGCCGTCCCGCCCGCCAGCCTTGCCCAGCGTTGGGCGAGGCCGCGCGCATTCTCCGCCCTTTGCCCCTTTTCCCGGCGCCAGCGCCCGCGCCGGGCGGCGATATCGATATCATTGCCGCCCAGGCCCCGCTCCGTCAGCAGCACGGCCGCATCGGCGGCGACACGCCCCAGCCCCCGCTCGCCCGCGCGCACCAGCATATGGGCGAGGCGCGGGTCGAGCGGCAGGGCGGCGATGGCGCGGCCATGGGCGGTCGCCCGCCCCTCCCCGTCCAGCGCGTCAATGGCGCGAACTTCGTCCAGCTGGCCAGCGCGCGGCGGGCGGCGCGTCAAGCCAGGGAAGCGAGGCGGGATCGGTGACGCCCCACAGGGCGCAGTCGAGCAGCAGGGAGGACAGGTCGCTCGCCAATATCTCCGGCACGTCATAGGCGGGCAGGCCGCTGGTCGCCGCCGCTTCCCAGAGGCGCCACGCGATGCCGGGCGCCTGGCGCCCCGCGCGGCCCGCGCGCTGGGTGGCGGCCGCCTGGCTCACGCGCTGCGTCACCAGCCGGGTGACGCCCGCCGCGACATCGTGGGTCGGGCGGCGGGCAAGGCCGCTGTCGATGACGATCCGCACGCCGTCTATGGTGAGGGAGGTTTCGGCGATGCTGGTGGCGAGGATGACCTTGCGCCGCCCGTCCGTCGCGGGGCGCAGGGCGGCGCGCTGCTCCCGCGGCTCCAGCGATCCGTGGAGCTTGTGGAGCGCGATGGCGGCCTCGCGACCGGCCAGCCGCTCCGCCGTGCGCTCTATCTCGCCCATGCCGGGCAGAAAGGCGAGTATATCGCCCTCCCCCTCCTCCGCCAGGGCGCGGACGATGGCGGCGGCCATGCCGTCCTCGACAGGCTGACGGGCGTCGCGGCCGATATGGCGCAGCTCGACCGGATGGCCGCGCCCCTCGCTCTCCACGACCGGCGCGCCGCCCATCAGGGCGGAGAAGCGCGCGCCGTCGAGCGTCGCGGACATGGCGACGAGACGGACATCCTCCCGCAGCCCGCCCTGCGCGTCGAGCGCGAGCGCGAGGCCGAAATCGCCGTCGAGGCTGCGTTCATGCACCTCGTCGAACAGGACGGCGGAGACGCCTTCGAGCGCGGGGTCCTCCTGAATGCGGCGCAGGAACACGCCCTGGGTGACGACGAGGATACGGGTGCGGGCCGACTGCCTGCTGTCGAGGCGCGTGATATAGCCGACCGTCTCCCCCGCCCGCTCCCCCATCAATTCCGCGATCCGCTCCGCGGCGGCGCGGGCGGCGAGCCTGCGCGGCGAGAGGAGCCAGACCTGCCCCTCGCACCACGGTTCGTCCAGCAAGGCGGCGGCGACGCGCGTCGTCTTGCCTGCGCCGGGCGGGGCGACGAGGACGGCGTTGCCGCCGCCCCGCAGGACGGCCAGCAGGTCCGGCAGGACGGCATCGATGGGGAGGGCCGTCATGTCCGGCCATCGCGGAAGGCGGGAAGACGGGGACTCACTTCAGGCAGGCGTCCAGCCCCTCGCGCCGGACGACGCCGATGCGGTGGGCGATGATATTGCCGTAGCGGCGGGTGAAGCCGGTGGGGGAAATGGCCGCGCGCTTCTTGGGCAAGGGCAGGATCGCGGCGAGGCGGCCAGCCTCCGTCACGCTGAGCTGCCCGGCCCCATGGTTGAAATAGCGCATGGCCCCCGCCTCCACGCCATAGGTGCCGATGCCCGTCTCCGCGACGTTCAGATAGACTTCCATGATCCGGCGCTTGCCCCAGATCGCCTCGATGAGAAGGGTGAACCAGGCCTCCAGCCCCTTGCGGAAATAGCCGCCGCCCTGCCAGAGGAAGACATTCTTCGCCGTCTGCTGGCTGATGGTGGAGCCGCCCCGGATTCGGCCCCCCTTCTCATTATGCTCGAACGCCTGGCTGATCGCCTCCGCGTCGAAGCCATGATGCTGGCAGAATTTGCTGTCCTCCGCCGCGATGGCCGCGCGGGGCATGTCGGGATCGATCCCGTCCAGCGGCACCCAGTCCTTGGTGATGCCGTTGCCGTCGAGGATCATGGTCGGCGTCACCGGGACCGGCACGAAGCGGTAGAGGATGACGAAGAAGAGGGAGAGCGCGACGAAGCCGATCACCGCGCGGAGGAGGAAACGGGCGATACGCCCGCCGGTCGAGCTTTTGCGGGAGGAGGATGCGCGCTTTTTCCTGGCCATGGCCACGCTGTTATCGCGACCGGGCCGCGCCGTCACGCGGGTTGTGCGGCCGCTTACCCGTGATCTTCGCCATGGTCCGCGTTCAGCCAGCGCAGCGCCGCCACCGGATCGGCGAAAAGGCGGCGGTTGGGCTGCTCGGCCAGCGGCCTCAGCTCCTCCTTGTGCAGGTAGAGGGCGATCAGCATCGCAACCCGGTCGAGCGGTTCGTAAATGTCGAGATTCTCGTCGCGGATCAGTTCCTCCGCCTCCGTCGATTGCGGACCGGCCTCGCGCAAGTCGATCAGCACCTTCAGATGCGGGGCGTGGGCGCGCATGCCGGCCACCGCCGCGCGCAACTGGCGGAAATGCGCCTGGAGCTGTTCCACGCTCCAGACGCCCTTTCCCTCAATGCCGATAAAGCCCTTGGCCCGATCGGGCGTGATCGCAAGCGATCCGCTCATGAGGTCATGCGGAATGTCATGCCCTCTTTTGCCCCGGCGTCAGCCGGTAGGCAATAAGCGATGCTCGCCCGCGATGCGCATCATGGCGCGTTGCAGCTTCTCGAAGGCGCGAACCTCGATCTGGCGGACGCGCTCGCGGCTGACGCCATAGACCTGGCTGAGTTCCTCCAGCGTCTTCGGGTCCTCCGCCAGGCGCCGCTCGGTCAGGATGTGCCGCTCCCGGTCGTTGAGGTCGTCGAGCGCGCTCGACAGCATCTGGTGACGGACATCGGCCTCCTGCGCGTCGGCGACGCGCTCATCCTGGAGCGGGCCTTCATCGGCCAGCCAGTCCTGCCACTGTCCCTCGCCATCCTCATGCATGGAGACGTTCAGCGACGTGTCGCCGCCCATCGCCATGCGGCGATTCATGCTGACCACATCCTCCTCGGACACGCCGAGATCGGTCGCGATCTTCTTCACGTCGTCGGGATGCAGGTCGCCATCCTCGAACGCCTCGATATTGTTCTTCATCCGGCGCAGGTTGAAGAACA
>JASGGS010000285.1:0-4815 GCA_047602685.1 Sphingobium sp. | reverse complement strand
GTCTCGCGCGGCCGAATGAACAGCCGCGTGTCGTCGGAATGGTTTTCACGACCTGACGATGAGAAGTATCTCTCGCTGACCAGCCTCTATGATGCCGTGCGCGGCCGCGCGGACCGGGCGACCACGCGCATCGTCGAAAGCCGCGCGATCCGGGTCGAGGCGAAAAGCGACAATCCCGAACGCCTGATGCTGATGGCGCCCGGCGACGATCGCCCGCTGGCGCCGACCAACTGGTCTTTCGGGCAGGTGGCGAGCCTTGTTGGCGCGCCGGCTTCCTATCTGCGCCAGCTTCCGGCCGCCCTTGCGGGCATCAACCTGCAGCATGGGCTCATGACCCACCGTGGCGAGCAGGTCAAACTGCTGCAGACGGACAATGGCAGAACCGAACTGCGGGCTGCTACCGGCTCCGAATATGGTCGTATTTTCGACTGGGAACTAGTCGAGGCGGTGATGGCCTTTGCCGGCGATGGCGTCGGCGATACGCGGTGGAAGGTCCCGGGCACAATCCAATGGGGTAGTATGACCTACAACCCCTATGTGGATATCACCAAGGAGACGACGACACTTTACGCCTCGGACAGAGATATTTTCCTGTTCCTCGTCGATGATACCCATCCGATCGAGGCAGGAAAGCTGCCAAATGGTGATCCAGACCTGTATTTCCGCGGCTTCTATGCCTGGAACAGCGAGGTCGGCTCGAAAACCCTGGGCATCGCAACCTTTTACCTCCGAGGCGTTTGCGCGAACAGATGCCTCTGGGGTGTCGAGAATTTCGAGGAGGTCAACATCCGCCACTCGAAATTCGCCGGCGCCCGTTTTGCTCAACAGGCGGCACCCGCACTCGAGCATTTTGCGAACTCCTCGCCGTCGCATTTCATCTCCGGCATCAAGGCGGCGCGCGAACGGATCGTCGCGCGCAAGGAGGAAGATCGCGAGCCTTTCCTGCGCAGGCGCGGCTTCTCGAAGGCGGAAACCACAAAGATTATTCAGACGGTGCTTGCCGAGGAAGGCCGGCCGCCTGAATCCATCTACGATTTCGTGCAGGGTATAACCGCGCTTGCCCGGTCGAAGCCCCATCAGGACAGCCGTCTCGAACTGGAAACCAAGGCCCGAAAGCTCCTCGAACAGGCGCTCTGACGTCCGGCCTTCTTCCGCTTCTCCCCTTTCCATTCCGGCATCCTGGTCCCGCGCCAGGATGCCCTTTCTCATGAAAGGATGCCCTCATGCGTCCCCACAAATCCGCTCCCCTGCAAGAATTCACCGTCGACGTCGCCTTTTTCAGCGGGGCCGACCCTTTCGCCACCGAGACATATCGGATTCCGGCCCCGACATGGTTCAGCGCACAGCAGCAGGCTCTGCATATGTCGGTGAACAGCGTCTACGATAATGCGCGCATTCCCGATCTGCGTCGCACCGCCACCGTCCGGCCCGCCTGACGCTGATCTGCGATCACCCCGGCCAAAGCCGGCCACTCCACCGCACCACGTGTCGGAGTGGCCGGTACCGATGAAGGAAATCATCATGCAGGAACCCGATGATCGCATGTGGCGTGCGCTGCTCGATTTCCGCGCGCGTCATGGCCGACGCTGGAAAGACGCGCTCAATCTCAAATGGATGAACGGCGATGACGAGCGGGAGCCAGATAGCGCATCGCTTCGTATGATCCGCAACCGGTTCGGGCCATCCTGGCTATGGGACTTGCCGAAGCTTCGCCTCGACAACGCAGGGCGCCGCCTCGCCAATCTGGAAAAGCTTCCAGACATGTGCGCCTGCCCACATCCGGAAACTGGCGAGACCATCATCATCAAGCGCGGCGAGGCCGGATATTGGCCGATGCCCTCGCTCATCGCCGTCGATGCGTTCAATGCCAGTTTCAACGCTACGCCTGCCGTAATCGCAGCTATGCAGGCCGGTGCGATGTTCGGATGGCATGTCCGGTCAGCCGATCCCGATCGCTATGATGCGGCCGGCCGCACCCTTGCCGGTTCTGGCCCCGCCGCCGGTTGAGGCATCTTCTCGCCAGTTGCAGCGCCTTCATGTCGAACCTCTCATGCATTGCTATCCCGATACCCAAGAGAATGGCTTTCCCCTCAAAACCGCGCTGTTGCTGACAACGCCTATCTTCGCGTATCTGGGCGCAGAAGGAGACGTGCTTGAGCTATCCACTGGTTTTGTGAGATTGCTATGCTCGTGATCCCCGGTATGTATCGGCACGATCCATATTTCGGCGTATCGCGGCACCGGGACAGCGCACTCCACTATGGCTGTGATGACCTCAGGGGGCGACGCCCGCCTTGTCCGATCCCCCGAGCGCGCGGACACGCCAAGAATCGTCGGAGGCAATGGATGCTGGTGGCTAGACACCGATGAGCTGACGGAAGCTCTGACCGAAGTTAACGAAGGTGGCGCTCCTGATGAACTCGGGCGCACGGCAAACGCCTTCTTGCAGCATGTAGCGCCGCATGAAGGCATCTTACAGATGGGCGCAAGAGAGGAGCGAATGCTCCTGCCGTCCAGTCGTTGCATACTAGCCTACGTTGAAAAAGCTCCACTTTTTACACGTCCGCTACGCGTTCCAAGGATTGAGGATGCTGACGCCCGTGGCCGCGAAATCGGCGATGTTGCGCGTCACCACGGTCAGACCGTGGACCAACGCTGTCGCCGCGATCCATCCATCACGTTCGCTGACTGGATCGGGCACATGCAGCGCGGCGCAAGCGGCGGCTACCGCCCCATCCATTGTTAGGACGCGGCCAGCAAAGCCCGGCTTCACGGTATCGTTCAGCCATCGCCGTAGATGCTCGCCCTGGACAGGATCGCGCCGCTCGATCTGCACCACCCCCAATTCAAGCTCGAACAGCGACATGGCTGAAAGGAACGTGGTGCTCGGGTTTGTAGTCTTGAGCCATTTGACGACTTCGGGAGCGGCGCGCCCTGATCGGACCTTGCGGCTTTCGGAAATGACATTGGTATCGACTAGGAACATCAATCCAGGTTCGCCGCACGCGCCGCGATGTGTGCCTTGGGCGGCTCGAAATCGAAATCCTGCTCGTCATCGGACATCAGTACGTCGAGGAGAGACGTGCCGCGACCGGCGAGGCGCTCATAGTCCTTGATCGCCATGACCACGAGCGAAGGCTTGTTGCGGTCGGTGATGAATACTGGCCCAGACAACGCGGCGCGCTTGATGCTGCCGGGGTCGCGGTTAAAATCCCTACTGGTGAAGGTGGCTGTCATAGCTCCAGCTTTCATGTCGTTACATACAGACAAATAAGCCTCGGGATGATGGCTGTCAACGAGGGAGGGAGCTGGGACCGAAAAACTGATCCCACGGTGCAACCGCCGTCCAGTAAATCGAGCGTTTCTCGGACGGCTAGTCAGATCGCCGTCTGCTTTGGGGATGTCGCGATCGGTGGACGTGGTGGACGATCACCAGCAAAGGCGCGGCCAGCGTCGCCCAGGATAGCCACCACCATATCCCGCCCTCGCCCAGCAGGGCTGATAGCAGGCCGAACACCGTCAGCACGGCCAGGGCGATCGGCCAGCCCCATTGCCGGGAGAAGGACGGCCGCGTTTTCTTCATTCGGCGGGCTGCATCTGCGGTGTGGCTCGAACATTCACGGCTTCGCTTGCTACAGCGCGCCGCCGCCGTGCGAACCAGAGATAGAGGCCGCTGCCCAGCACCACGATCGTGACGATATCGAGCAGCGCCCATATGATCTTGAGGGGCACGCCGCCATAGTCGCCGTAATGCAGCGGGCGGCCGATCTGGACGGCCTTGAGATACCAGGGTTGTGGCACCACGGCGGTCAACTCGCCGGTTCGCGCATCGATCAGGATCGAGGTTTGAAGCTGCGACGTGAGCGGCGTCTTTCCCGCCGACCAAATCATATAGTGATGCGCGGTGCTGAACCGGCTGCCGGGGTAGAACAGGATCAGCGGGGCCATGTCGGGCACGGCCGTGCGTGCTTGCGCGAGCGCGTCGTCGATCGAGGCGAGCTTGTCCTGTTCCGGCGGGGCGCTGTCGGCCCAGCGCTTCGTCACAGCAGCGACATCGGTTGCCAGATAGCGCTGATAGAGCGGAGAGGATAGTTCATGCAGCACGCCGGTCGCACCGACGACGATCAACCAGGCGGCAGACGTGATGCCGAGTAGATTGTGCAGATCGAGCCAGCGCACCCGCCTCGCCCGCGTTGCGCGGACCGCTCCGAAATCGAGCTTTCGCGTGAACGGGCCATAGAGGACGATGCCTGAGACGATCGCGGCGAGAAGCAGCAAGCCCATCACACCAAGGAAGAGCTGGCCGGGCAGCATTAGAAACATATCGACGTGGAGGCGCACCATCAGCTCCATGAAGTCGAACGGCCGATCGCGGACCGGCTTTGATCGTTTCCGTTCGGTGCCGCTATTAGCGTCAAACGTCACAAACTGGAGCAAGTCCGGGTTACGTGTCACCGCTTCCCAGGACGGAATCGTGAACACCGAAATTTCCTGCTCTTCGTGGCTGAGGCGGACCGTGCTGGGGATGCCCGGATGAGCTTCCACCGCCCGCCGCACCATCGCATCGATGCTGGCCGGCCCGGCACCGGGCATAGGTGACGCGAACGGCGCATGATCTTCCGTCAGATGATGGATTTCCTCATGGAAGATGAGCGGCAGGCCGGTGATGCACAGCATCAGCAGGAACACGGTCGAAACGAGACTGGTCCAAGTGTGGACCAGTGACCACCTTCGGATGACGGCCTGCTGCATCGCTCAGAATTTGGCGCGCGCGGTCAGGAGGAAGTTGCGCGGTGCGCCGTAGAAATTGCCTTG
>JASGGS010000284.1:0-4830 GCA_047602685.1 Sphingobium sp. | reverse complement strand
CGGCCGCCTGGCATTATGACGGCCGCTCCGCCACGCGCCATGCCGTGCGGGTGCATGCCCGCGCCGATGGTTTCACCCTGTCGGGCGAGGGCGTCGGCGGCGACCTGCGCCGCTGGTCGCAACTCGTGGCGATGGACGGGACGAAGGGCCGGTCCGTCTATGGGTTGAAGGGGATGCAGGGCTGGCGCCTGATCTTCGACGGGCCGCCGCCGGAAAGCTTCGCCGTCCATCTCCCCCTGCCCCAGCGTTATGGGCGCTGGATCGACCGTTTCGGCCTTGCCCGCGCGGCCATCGGCTTCACGCTCATCGCCGCTGCCTTCGTCGCGCTGGTGCTGACCGCGCCCCGCTGGATCGCGCCCCTGGTGCCCCGGTCGGTCGAGAACCGGCTGGGCGATGCGATGATCGGCGATTTCGGCGGCCGGTTCTGCCGCACGCCAAAGGGGCGGGCCGCGCTCGACCGTCTGGCGGCGCAGCTCGGCGCGGAGCAGGCGGGCGTGCGTTCCGTGGAGGTCGCCAATATCGACATGGTGAACGCCGTCGCCCTGCCCGGCGGGCGCGTCATGATCTTCAACGGCCTGCTCGAACAGGCGAAATCCGCCGATGAGGTGGCGGGCGTCCTCGCGCATGAGATCGGCCATGTCAGCCACCGCGACACCATGGCCGCCCTGCTCCGCCAATTGGGGCTGAGCGTCGTGCTGGGCGGGGTCGACGGCAATCTGGGCGGGGTGCTGAACGGCGCCCTGTCCCTCAGCTATGGCCGGGATGCGGAGCGCGCGGCGGACGGCTATGCGATCGCGCAGCTGGGACGGGCTGCCATCGCGCCCGATGCGACCGCGGCCTTTTTCGACCGGCTCGGCCATGGCAAGGATGGCGAGAAGCTGGAGCGGGCGACCAGCTGGATCAGCTCCCACCCCGTTTCCGCCGACCGCAAGGCCGCTTTCCTGAAAAGCCGCAATCCCGGCCGGACCTATCGCCCCGCCCTGGACGTTGCCGACTGGCGCGCGCTCAAGGATATGTGCGCGCAGGATCGCACTGTCCGGCCCGCGACCCGCTTTGAATGGTGAGAGCATGAACGACGCGGCCCATCCGCCCCAGACCGACACCCTTTCTCAGCCCGCGCCCACGCCTGTTCCCGATTATTTCGCGCGCGCCGACGGGCTGCGCCTTGCCTATCGCTATCGGGGCGGCGCCGCGCCGGTGATCGTCTTCCTGCCCGGCTATATGTCGGACATGGAAGGCAGCAAGGCCGTGGCGCTCGACCAGTGGGCAGCTGCCACGGGGCAGGCGATGCTGCGGCTTGACTATGCGGGCTGCGGCGCCAGCGAAGGGGCCTTCACCGACGGCACGCTGGAAAGTTGGCGGGACGATGCGCGGCTCCTGATCGACCGTTTCGCGCCGGGCAAGGTCATATTGGTCGGATCGTCCATGGGCGGCTGGATCGCGCTGCTGCTGGCGCGCGACCTTGGTCCGCGCGTCCGGGCGCTCGTCGGCATCGCGGCGGCCCCCGACTTCACCGAATGGGGCTTCACCGACGAACAGAAGGATATGATCCGCCGGGAAGGCCGACTGGTGGAGCCGACGCCCTATGGCGACGAACCCTATGTGACGACACGCGCCTTCTGGGAATCAGGGCAGGCCAATCTGCTGCTCGACCTGCCGCTCGACCTGCAATGTCCCATCCGCCTGTTGCAGGGGCAGCGCGATCCGGACGTGCCCTGGCCCACCGCGCTCGCCATTGCGGACAGGGCCGGTTCAGGGGACATACAGACGATCCTCGTCAAGGACGGAGACCACCGCCTGTCGCGCGCGCAGGATATCGACCTGCTGCTCGCGACCGTCGCGGCCCTCCCCTGACGCCCCTCGCTCCGACGAAAGCCCGCCCATGCCGCTCCTTCTCCTCGCCGTCCTCGCCGCAGGCATCGATCCGGAGACGGAAGCGGTCATGGGCCGCCGCAAGCCGCCCGCCGAACGCCGCATCAGGCCGCGCGAGGAGCAGGCCGCCACGCCCGTCATCGATCCGGCGCTGGAGGAATGCGCGGAACTGGCCCGGCGCGATATCCCTGCCGCCCTGGCAAAGGCGCGCGCCTGGATCGCGCGCGGCAACAGCCCGGCGGCGCAGCAATGCCTGGGCTTCGCGCAGGCGCAGGGCGGGCATTGGGCCGATGCCTTGGCCGCCTTTCGCGAGGGCGCGCGGCTGGCGGCGGACGACGGTCCCACGGCGGCGCGGCTCTGGGCGCAGGCGGGCAATGCCGCGCTGCTGGGCGGTGACATGCCCGGCGCCATCGCCGCTCTGGACAGCGCGCTCGCGGGCAAGGCGCTGCCCGACGGGATCGCGCGTGGCGAGGCCTATCTGGACCGCGCCCGCGCACATGTGGCGCTCAAGGACGAGAAGGCGGCCCGTGCCGATCTGGACGAGGCGCTGCGTCTCGTGCCGCAGGACCCGCTCGCATGGCTCCTTTCCGCCACGCTGGCGCGGCGGATGGACGATCTGCCCCTTGCGAAGCAGCATATAGCGGAGGCGGTGAAGCGCGCCGATAATGACGCCTCCGTCGCGCTGGAACAGGGCGTGATCGCCGCGCTCGACGCGGATGACGTGGTGGCGCGCGCCGCTTTCCACCGGGCGCGCAGGCTGGGCGCTGGCACGCCGATAGAAAGCGCGGCGTCCGCCTATCTGGCGCAGCTCGGCGATACGCCCGAACCCGCGCCCGCGAAACCGCCTCAATCGAGGTAGAAGTCCACCGTCGTGACGACGCGCACCTTCTTATAGGGGGTATCGGCGACGCCATAATTGCCGCCGGTCTGCTCCCCGTCGCGCGGTTCGACGGAGAAATAACCCTGCGTCGCGCTCTTGATGCCGCCGACGCCCGTTCCGCTGTCCTTGGCGAACTGCTCCGCCGCCTTGCGCGCATCGACCGTCGCCTGCGCCACCATCTCCGGCTTGATCGCGTTGAGCCGGGTGAAGCTGTACACCATGCCCGATCCTTCCTGTAGCGTGACGCCGCGCCGGACGAGATCGAACTGCCCCGCCACCGCGCGCCGGGCGCGGGCTATGTCATTGGTGCGAAGCTGCATGCGCTGCGTGATGGTGATGGTGTTCACGCCGTTGTTCATGAACTGGTTCACGCTCGCGCCGATGGGCGACAGCGCGTCCGGCTTGAACCCCATCTGTGTGAAATAGCCGCGCAGGGCCTCCGTATTCGCCTCGATCTCCGACCGGACGGCGGGCAGGTCCGTGCCCGTCGCGGAATAGGCGATGGTCCAGGTGGCCAGATCCGCCGTCATATCGCGCTCGGCCAGTCCCCGGACCGTGACGGACCGGTCCGCCGCCTTGGCCCGTTTCAGCCCGTCGCCCAGCAGAAAGCCGCCGGCCACGAGGCCCGCGGCGACAATCGCGGCGCTGCCCAGGAGCAGCCTGCCGTCCTTATATCCGCCATCCGTCATGCAGATCCTCCCCACGCGTTCCGATGTCTTCCGGAAAAGGCACGCGGGGAGGTGTCTAGGATATCCACGTTGAACCGTGCATGAATATCGATGAACCGTTCGGTAACGGGCGCGATCAGAAGATCGGGTTCAGGCCGTAATAGGTGTAGAGCGCCCGGGTATAGGCCTCGTCAAACTCCGGCTCGCGGCCGAGGTCGTAATGCGGGGCATCCTTCAGCCTCTCCTTGTCGAGGTCGACGACATAGCCACCCTTCTCCACATCATAGCGCAGCATGCGCCAGGGCAGCGGATAATGGTCGTTGCCGATGCCGAGGAAGCCGCCGAACGAGAGCACGGCGCATTGCACCTGTCCATCGGTCTTGCCGATCATCAGGCGGCTGATGCTGCCCAGCCTTTCGCCCTCGGGATTATAGACCGCCGTGCCTTCCACGCGATCGGACGCAATGAACGCGGAACGTTCCTGGGTTCCGAAATCCGCCATGGTGAACATCCTTTCCTGCTGGATTGTCGATTGCTGCAAAGAACCCCCCGCCTTCGCTTGCGTTCCTTAAGTCCCGGAAGCCGCGTTTCCCATGGCGGGGACGAAGCGGTCCGGCGGAAAGGCGAACGGATGTAAATGGCTTGTGTCCCCGTTCGCGTGCTGGTGTAGGATGGCGGCGAATGGCGGGCGAGGCGGACGATGCCGCACCGGTCCGACCAGGGAACCGGGAGGGATGGAACTCGCGTGATGCGTCCGGCGTTCAATTGCGAAACGACCGGTCCGCAAGGATCGACCTCGCATGAATGCGGAGATGAACATGGCAGAACAGGAAACCCATATCGGGGCCGAGCAGGCGCGTGCCGGGAGCACGCCCCATATCGTCCGATATGTGCTGGGCATTTCGCTGGCCCTCGCAATTGTCGCTATGATCATCATATTGGGCGCGAGATAGGAAGGGCGCGGGGCTGTAACCCATGGCATTCGGACAGGTGGGGATTGCGAGCCGTACGACGCGGCACGACATATCCGATGGCGCGCCCGCAGGGCGCATGGGGACCGGGTTGCGGTCCGGACAAGGCTCGATCGAGCAAGGCGAGGTGACGAGAATGACAGCCGCTACGGCGCAGGGCGGGAATGCTGCCGAGCCGCCGGCCCACGTACCGGACCTGCCAGAGGACCGTGTTCAGCTCAGCGACAGCGAATTCAAGCAGCAACTGACCGCGATCGTGCCGCATCTGCGGGCCTTCGCCCGGTCGCTGTCCGGCAATCGCGACCTAGCGGACGATCTGGTGCAGGAAACGCTGCTCAAGGCATGGGCGGCGCGGTCTCGCTTCCAGGCGGGTACGAACATGCGCGCCTGGACCTTCATCATCCTGCGCAACCATTATCTCTCCCAGGTCCGGCGCAAC
>JASGGS010000283.1:0-4876 GCA_047602685.1 Sphingobium sp. | reverse complement strand
TTCGGCTCCGCCTTCCCGATCTGGACAACCTCCACTATCATATCGACGTCTATATTCGCATGCACCGCGTTGTGCTGCTGAACGACTTCCCGGATCCCGGCACCTTCTTCGTCAAGTCCATGAAAAGGACGAGCCGGGAGGCTGCCTATGATCAGAACACCTTTTACGAGGCCTGGCGGCTGACCATTCAGCGCTACGGTATTTACAATCCCTACACCGGCCGCGGCGCCATCAACGGGCTTTTGCCCCATGGTCCGCACAGCGTGCGCGACGTGCTGGCCACGCATATCCTGAAGCAGACCGGTTCCTATGAACAGGCCAGCTATGCGATCCAGGATACTCCGGAGGTGGTGGCCAAGTATTACGCCCGTTTCCTCCCGCAGGATAAGGCTGCTCTGGCCGCACAGGTGCTCAATCAGGTTTGGGAAGCGGCGTGAGCATGCTCATCCTTGGCCTTCGCGGATGAGTTGTAGCGTCGCGATGCAGGAGGCGGTGACACCGCGATGCAAGCAGTATCCGTTCTATCTCCAAGATAGAGCGGAATACGCTCACCTATTTTTTGGAGTTCAAGCTGGACTGGGCGTATGTCGCTGGGTTTCCGGACCCCAAAAAAATATCTTAGTCAGGGCAGTTCGTCGTCTACCACGCCTGCCCATAAGAGCGACGAAATAAGCCTTTATAAAATCTTGCTTTTGCTGATATCTTCGACAAAGTTCAGAGGGCGACTTTCACCCGCAACTTTGCCAAGGTTGGGGTCGAGGGTTCGAATCCCTTCGCCCGCTCCAGTTTCCCGACATCGCGATATCGATCCACGCGTCGCCCGACTCGGTCCGGCGCGTTTCCGATTCGGTTCGCCGCCCGCGGGGTTGATGGCGGGATTCCGCGATTCTAGCCCGGTCCCAATGGCAACTGAAAACGGGTCTGTAATGAAAATGCGCTCCATCCTCCTGTCCGCCATCCTCTTCGCCACGGCTGGCAGCCTGTCGCCTGCCCATGCGGAGGGTATCGGCGTGGAGGGCGATTATGGCCGGGCGGACGGGCGCTGGGGGGCGGAACTGGGCGCGGGCTATGCCTTCGGCGCGGGCGGCTTCAAGCTCACGCCGGGCGCGGGCGTGTTCATCCGCGACGGCGGCACGCGCGCCTATGGCCGTGTCGAGGCGACCTACACCTTGCCCGCCTCCGCCACCATCGGCGCGGGCGTGCGCATCAGCGAGGAGCGGACCCGCCCCTATGCCACCGTCGCCCTTCCCCTGCTGCCCAAGGTGGCGGTGAAGGGGAATGTCTGGTCCAAATATTACACGCTGGGCCTGGCCGTCGGCTATTGAGCCAGGCGGGCCTGCGCCTCTGCCATCAGGGGCACCAGTTTCTCCTGGGCGATCAGCGCATTATAATGCTCGGCGACGGAGGCGATGCGTCCGTCGCGGATGCGCAGCACGAAGACATAGGTCTGCGCATAGGATTGCCCGTCGATCAGCGTCCCTTCCGAATCCGCCTCCGCCACCACCCGGTCCTCCTCGGCCGTCAGGGATCGGATGGTGAAGCGCAGCGGCCCGTCCAGCATCGCGCCCAGCAGGCGGACCAGATGCTGGTATCGCGCCTTCTCCATCGTGCCGCCCGTGGTGATCCAGCCGGTCATGTCGGGCGTGAGCAGCTCGTCCGGCAATTCCCCGGCCGCCACCACATCGAAATAGGCGCGGGCGAGGCGGCGATTCTCCGCCAGGCTGCTCATGCGATGGGTTCCTCCCCCTCCAGCGTGACGCGGTGCATCACGCGCCCGCTGTCGGCCGGATAGGGCTGGACGCGGTGCAGGACGCCGCAATTGTCCCAGATCACCATGTCGCCCACTTCCCATTCATGGGTATAGACCAGTTCGGGGCGCGTGGTCGCCGCCTGCAACTCGTCGATCAGCGCGCGGCCCTCCTCCTTGCTCATGCCCTCCACCCAGTCGGCGCTGGAGCCGAGCAGGAGGGACTTTCGGCCGGAACGGTGGGTCCAGACCAGCGGGTGCATCTTGGGCGGGTAGCGGTCCCAGTCGGCCAGCGTCTCCGGCGAGGCGTCGGTCACGACCCCGCGCTGGGTGGCGGCCATGGTATGCGCCGCCCGCACGCCCTCGATGGCGCGCTTCTTCTCCTCCGGCAGGTCGTCATAGCCCGCATAGGTGTTGGCGAATTCCGTCTGGCCGCCCGTGGCCGAGAGTGTGCGTCCGCTCAGGATCGATCCGCGCGCGGGCACATCGTCCGCCCAGCCGTCGATATGCCAGAGGACCGTGCCGCGCAGATATTCGGCGGACGGGGTGATCTTCTTGTCCAGCGTGACCTTGTATATGCCCTTCTCGCCCTGGTCGATGACGTCGCCTATGGTGGCGGCGAAGGCCAGTTGCTCCTTGTCCGTCATGTTTATGCGGGGGAAGACGAGGACGCCGCGCTGTTCCAGCAGCTCGCGTATCTCCGCGGCATGCGCGCCGCTCAGCAATGTGGGCTTGTCGGATTCGATGCGCGTGGCGATGCGCGGGGAAATATCGTGGGCGGCGAATGCCATGGCGGCTCTCCTGTCCTGTTATCTGTGCCGCCATCTTGCGGCCGCACGGGCGCGCGCGCTTGTTCGTTTCGGACAAATATGGGGCCTGTCCGTCAGGCTTCCTCCCGGCTCCTCGCCCGCAGCAGGGTGGGCGACAGGCCGAATATCTTGCGGCAATAATGGGTCATGGCGGACTGCTCGGCAAAGCCCAGGCGCTCCGACACTTGCGACAGGTCCATGTCGGTCTGGCGCAGATAATAGAGCATCATGTCCCGCCGCACCTCGTTCTTGATCTGCTGGAATGACGTGCCCCCCGCCGCCAGCCGCCGGTGCAGCGTGCGGGGGTGCATGTTGAGCGCCGCCGCGAGGCGGTCGTTGGAGCAGAAGGGGCTGTCTATGGCGCGCAGGACGATGCCGCGCACCTGCGCATGGACGGGCGGGCGGCGCTGCGGATATTCGGTGTCGATGAAGGCGGTGATGCGGGCATGGGTCTCCTCGTCCGGGTTCAGGATCGGGCAGGCCATGTCCTCCTTGTGGAAGAGGATGCTGTTCGCTTGCAGGCCGAAGCGCACCTCGCATCCGAAATAGCGGCGATAGACGCGCATGGGCGATGCGGGCTGATGCCGGAAGACGATGCAGCGCGCCCGCACGCGTCCGCCCGTCGCCTCCATGGCGGCATGATGGGCGGTGAGCAGTATCTGCTCGACCGCCTGCGTCCGGTGGGGCAGGCCGTCGAGCAATATGTCGTGGCCGAGCGAGACGAAGCCCTCCCAGCTCGATGGCCGCAACCAGATGGTCGCGGCGAGGCTGTGGGCATAGCTGTGGCTGCTGACATAGCGCAGCGCCTCGCCGAAATTGCGCGAATGCTTCATCGCGATGACCAGCGGCGTGTCGAACTTGCCCACCTGCCGCGCGCCCAGGCGCATGCCGAAATCCTGGCAGCCCAGGCGCAGCGCGGCCAGCTCCATCAGTTCGACGATCTGGCGGTAGCTGGCGCGGACCTCCCCTTTCAGGAAGGCGTCGGGATCGACGCCGGCCTCGGCCAGCAGGGCGCGCGGGTCGCCGCCCAGTTCCTCCACCAGTTCGGGGAAGAGGTGGAGCATCTGGACTTCGGCCGCGTCATGGCGGTTCCGGGGTTCCGCCTCCGGCGTGGCGGCGCGTCGCTTTGCCATGGACACCCCTGTAGCGCGGCGGCGCGCCCCCGTCAGCAGTGTCGGATCAGCAGGGCCGGATCATATGCCGAAGCGGGCGGTCACCCGTATGTCGCGCCCGGCCAGCGGGGCGAAGTCCTTCAGGACACTCGATGCGCGGCGGGCCTCCACGTCGAACAGGTTGTTGCCCGTCAGCAGCAGCGAGAATTTGTCGTTGCCGCTGATCGGCCGCCAACTGATCGAGGCATTGACCAGCGTATAGTCGTCCGTGCGCGTCTCGAACGCCGTGAAGCGGTTCTGCGGGAAGGCATGCTCCACCTCGACGCGGCCGGTCAGCCGGTCGGACTGCGCCTCCAGCCCGCCCAGTATGCGCGCGGGCGGGATGCGGGGCAGGGGATTGTCGTCCACGCCGGTGGCATGAACATAGTCGCCCACCAGATCGAGGTTGATGGCATAGGGACCGGCCCGGCCGAGCAGCACGGTCATGTCCGCCTCCACGCCATAATAGCGGGCCTTGCCCTGCGAGAACTGGAAGCAGGGCAGGTCCACCTCCCGCCCGCTCGGCGCCGCGCCCGCCTCGCAGATGGACTGGTCGACCTGGTTCTCAGAGATATAGTTGGAGAACCAGCTATAATAGGCGGAGGCGTCGATGGCGAAGCCCGGCTTGTGGACGTGCAGCGTGGCCTCGACCGTCCAGGCCTTTTCCAGCCGGAAGTCGGGATTGCCATATTCCCAGCTCTGCGTGCCGCCATGGGGACCGTTGGCGAACAGTTCCTCGGCGGAGGGCGCGCGCTCCGTGCGGGAGACGTTCACGCCCGCACGGATATCCGGGGCGAGGGCATAGGAGAGGCCCGCCGACCCCGAAAAGGCGTCGAAGCTGCGCCGTCCCTCGAAGAAGCGCCCTTCCGGATCGGCGGCCGCCTGCAACGTGCTGCGCTCATAGCGGGCGCCGCCCTCGATGCGGAGCGCGCCAAGGTCGAACTGCTGGAGCGTGAAGAGGCCGACGCGGGTGGTCAGGTTGTTCGGCAGGAACGCCTCCTCCCCGTCCACGTCGAAATCCCGGTGCAGATATTGCACGCCCGACGCGCCGGACCAGCCGCCGCGATTGGCCTGCACCAGCTCGAAGCGGCCTTCTATGCCCTTGCTCTTGAACGTGGTGCCGATCTCGCCATCCTCCTCCAGCTCATAATGGCGATAGGCGGCATAGG
>JASGGS010000282.1:0-4922 GCA_047602685.1 Sphingobium sp. | reverse complement strand
CTTCCCCTGCGGGAGGAACGGCCGAGTAATGCAGATACCGCTTCCCATCGACTGGCGAAGCAGGAGCCGGAGCGGCGGCATCGTGATCGGGGAAGGCAATCGCGATGCGCTGGACATGCTGGCGCGCCCGGAATGCTGGCCATCCCATTGTGCGCTGCTGATCGGGCCTCCACGCTCCGGCCGTTCGACGATCGCCGCCGCCCTTGCGCAAGAAGGCGTTGTGGAAGTGGTGGACGATGCCGACACCGCAGACGAGGCGGAACTGTTTCACCGCTGGAATGCCGCGCGCGAGGCGAACAGGCATCTTCTTCTCGTTGCCGCCGACGCCCCGCCGCGCTGGACCGTCACCCTTCCGGACCTCCGCTCGCGCCTTTCCGCGGCCGCTATTGCCCGGATCGACACGCCGGATGAAACGATGATCGAGGCGATGATCGCGCAGGGATTGGCTGAAGCGGGTGCCAGCTTCGGTGCGGATGTGCCTCGCTATCTGGCTCCGCGCCTGTCACGATGCTATCAGGATATCGAGACTGCCGTAGCTGCGCTCAACAACGAATCCCTGTCTTCAAGCCGCAAGATTTCGTTGCCAAGGGCGAGAACGGTACTGGAGGGAATCGGGCTGCTGCCCTCCGAGGACCAATCGTAATTTCGCGCCGACTGGCATGGAAGGGATGAAAAGTGGCTGAGGCCGATCCGAAATTACCCCTCGCCATCGCGGGAGAACGCTATTTCAACCGCGAACTCTCATGGCTGAAATTCAACGAACGCGTGTTGGAGGAAGCGAGCAATCCCGCTCACCCCCTGCTTGAACGCCTGCGCTTCCTTTCCATCTCCGGCGCCAATCTGGACGAGTTCTTCATGGTCCGCATAGCGGGCCTGAAAGGGCAGCAAAAGGAAGATGTCGACCTGCGTTCCGCCGATGGCTTGACCGTCGCTCAACAATTGAGCGCGATCGGGACAGAGGCTGATGGCCTGATGGCGGATCAGCAGAAGGTCTGGCATGCCGTCCGCTCCGAACTGGCGGCCGCCGGCATCCGCGTTATCGGTGAAGATGCGATCGACCTGGATTCCGAAGTGTGGCTCCGGGCCCATTTCGAGAGCCAGATATTTCCTGTGCTGACGCCGCAAGCACTGGACCCGGCCCATCCCTTCCCCTTCATCCCCAATCGCGGGTTGTGCCTGTTCTTCGACCTCACCCGGCTGTCGGACGGCGAGCCGGTGCAGGAACTGGTAATCCTGCCCAATACCCTGCCCCGCTTTGTCCGCCTCCCCTGCGACGCCGCCTGCTATATCGCGCTCGAAGCGCTGATGCGGCGCTTTTCCGGCCTGCTCTTCCCGGGTTTCAAGGTGAACGACAGCGTCCTTTTCCGCGTCCTGCGCGACAGCGACATCGAAATAGAGGAGGAAGCCGAGGATCTTGTCCGCTATTATCGCAGCGCGATCAAACGCCGCCGCCGTGGCCGTGTGATCAGGCTGGAGATAGAAAAGGGCGTATCGGCCGCTGTCGAAGACCTGCTCCAGACCATGTTGCAGGGCGACGATGCCATGACGGTCGAGATTGAGGGCTTTGTCGGAATAGGCGACCTGTCCCAACTGGTGGATGAGGACCGGCCGGACCTCAAATTCGTTGCCTTCTCGCCCCGTTTTCCGGAACGCATCCGCGAATATGGCGGGGACTGCTTTGCCGCTATCAAGGCAAAGGATATCGTCGTCCACCACCCCTATGAGAGTTTCGACGTCGTCATCGCCTTCCTCAGCCAGGCGGCGGCCGACCCGGACGTGGTTGCGATCAAGCAGACACTGTACCGCGCCGGCAAACAATCGGCGATCATCCGCGCCCTGATCGAAGCGGCGGAAGCCGGCAAGTCCGTCACCGCCGTGGTGGAATTGAAAGCGCGCTTCGACGAGGAGCAGAACCTGCTCTGGGCCAGCCAGCTCGAACGGGCGGGCGTTCAGGTCGTCTATGGCTTCATCGACTGGAAGACCCATGCGAAGATCAGCATGGTCGTCCGGCGGGAGGGAGACGCCTTCCGCACATATTGCCATTTCGGCACGGGCAATTATCATCCCGTCACCGCCCGCATCTATACCGATCTCAGCTTCTTCACCGCCGATCCGCGCGCCGGGCAGGATGCCGCGGCGATCTTCAATTATATCACCGGCTATGTGGAGCCGCAAAATCTCCAGCTTCTCAGCATGTCGCCGCTCAATCTTCGCGACCGGCTGACCGACCATATAGATGCCGAGATCGCCTTTGCCCGCGCGGGCAAGCCTGCAAGCATATGGGCCAAGATGAACAGCCTCGTGGACCCCGCGATCATAGAGAAACTCTATTCAGCGAGCGCGGCCGGTGTGGAGATCGATCTGGTGGTCCGTGGCATATGTTGCCTTCGTCCCGGCGTGCCGGGCCTGTCGGAGAATATCCGGGTACGGTCGGTAATCGGTCGTTTCCTGGAGCATAGCCGCATCGTCGTCTTCGGCAATGGCCGTGCCCTGCCCAATGACAAGGCCAAGATCTTCATCAGCTCGGCGGACTGGATGCCGCGCAATTTCGACAGGCGCGTGGAATATCTGCTGCCCATCGAGAATCCCACGGTTCACGACCAGATACTGGATCAGGTCATGGTCGCCAACCTGCTCGACAATGAACAAAGCTGGGAGTTGGACGCTGACGGCGAATATCGTCGCCTGACGCCGGAGGATCGCCCATTCAATCTGCACACCTATTTCATGACCAATCCCTCGCTTTCCGGACGCGGCGCGGCACTTCGCAACAGCGAGGCCGTGCCCAAGCTGACCTTGCGCCGTCGGCAAAGGACGGATTGATCGCATGACATTGCTCGACCGTATCGCGCGCCACGCCATGCGCGCCGATGGCCCTCCGTCTTCCGATACCGGCTTCCACCGCGTCGCTATCATTGACATCGGGTCCAACAGCGTCCGCCTCGTCGTCTATGATGGCCCGCGCCGCATCCCCTTCACCCTGTTCAACGAGAAGGTTCTGGCCGGTCTGGGCGCGGAAATCGGGACGACGGGCCTCATCGGCGAAGCCGCGATGGAGCGGGGCCTCAAGGCGCTCGCCCGCTTTCGCCGGCTGTGCCTCGACATGGAGGTGGAGGACATTCGCTGTGTTGCCACCGCCGCCGTGCGCGAGGCAAGCAATGGCCAGGATTTCCTCGCCCGCTGCCGTGAGATCGGCCTTTCTGTCCGCATCCTCTCGGGCGAGGAAGAGGGGCATGCCTCGGCATCCGGGCTGTTCTCCGGCATGCCCGATGCCGACGGCGTTATGGGCGACCTTGGCGGAGGCAGCCTGGAACTGGTGCGCGTGAAGCATGGCCAGGTGCTGCAATCCGTTTCCATGCCACTGGGCGTGCTCCGCGTCCGGGAAATCCGCGCGCGAGGCAAGGGGCAATTGGCCAAGGCCCTTCCCGCGATGCTGGAAGAGTCAGGCTGGCGGGAGGAAGTGAAGGGCCTGCCCTTCTACATGGTGGGCGGCAGTTGGCGGGCGCTGGCGCGGCTCGACATGCATCTGCGTGCTTATCCCCTGCCTATATTCCATCATTATGAGATGATGCCCGACCGCATCCCGGCCTTGATGCGGACGCTGGGGTCGACGGACAAGGCCATATTGAAAACCCTGCCTTTCCTCTCCGGCGGAAGAATCCCGACCCTGCCCGATGCCGCCGCGCTCCTGGGCGAGGTGGTGGCCAGGCTCGGGTCGAACCGGATGATCGTCTCCGCCTACGGCCTGCGCGAAGGACTGCTCTACCAGGACCTGCCCCCTTCGGTCGCCGCCGAAGACCCCCTGTTGGTGGCCACTCGCGCCGAAGGTGACGCGCAGGGCCGCTTCCTTGGTCATGGGGATTTGATCGAACATTGGATTGCACCTTTGTTCGGCGATGATAGCCCCGCCTTTCGGCGCATTCGCCACGCCGCCTGCCTTCTTGCGGATGTGGGCTGGCGCGCCAATCCCGATTTCCGGGCGGAACGGGGCTTGGAAACGGCGTTGCACGGTACATGGGTGGGCATTGCGGCAAGCGAACGCGCGATGCTGGCTCAAGCGCTCTACACGAGCCTGGGCGGCGGCGAGACACCGGGCGATACGTTACGCAAACTCGCCTTCCCGGCGGAACTGGCACGCGCGGCCCAATGGGGTCTTGCCATTCGCCTCGCCCAACGCCTTTCGGGTGGAGTGGCTTCCGCACTGGAAAGCCTGTCGATAAGCATCGAGCAGGATGTCATCGTCCTTCATGCGCCTGCCGAGGATGTCTGCCTGCTGGGCGAAGCTGCGGAACGCCGTCTCAAGCAATTTGCCCAGGCCATGAACCGTAATTATCGTATCGACCAAAGAGGCGAGGCACGAAACTGACCTGTCGCTTACGAAATAAGAGACAACCGGCGTTTCATAAGCGAAACTCGATGGCAAATATCTGGATTTGACCGCAATCCCGGCTGGCCAGATTCCGGAGATGCTGTCATTGGGTGCTGAAATCTATCTGCTGCGTCACGGCGAGACGGAATGGAATGCCCTTGGCCGCTATCAGGGGAAGCTCGATTCGCCGTTGACCGCCAGGGGCATTGCCCAGGCAGAGGCTTGCGGCCGACGGCTCGCCGCAATCCCGGCCACGGTCGATGCGTTCTTCTCCAGCCCGCTAGGCCGGGCGAAGCAGACAGCGTCGATCATCCACGCCCATGGCTCCTATCCGGAAATCCGGGAGGACCGCAGGCTGGCGGAAGTATCGACCGGTTCATGGGATGGGCTGACGCAGATCGATATAGACGCCTGCTGGCCCGGCCTGCTGGATGGCGCGAACCCGTTCGACTGGTATTTCCGGTCTCCCGACGGAGAAAATCAAGACGCGGCTATAGCGCGCGTCCGCTCGTGGCTGGATGCGGTGGATGGTATTGTGGTCGCCATATCCCAT
>JASGGS010000281.1:0-4998 GCA_047602685.1 Sphingobium sp. | reverse complement strand
ACCGCGACCTACGAAGTCGCGCCCTTCTGACCATCGAAGCGGGACGGTGCCTCCGCATCGTCCCGCATGCCCATCAGACGTTGGTTCAGGCTTCGGTGGGTGCGGTGGTGACGCCCAGTTCGGGAATGCCCACGGACCGGCGGCCGCCGAAATCGGTGCGGACCACGATCAGCCCCTGTTTCTCCAGATATTCGAGCAGCCGCCGGATACGGCCGACCGAGCGCGTGCCATAGGCGCGCGCCATCCGCGCGTCATCGGGGCAAGTCTCGCCCAGTATCGCGCTGCGGGCGAGGAGGAGGAAGGGGGCGAGCAGATCGTCGGGCACCCGCGCGGACAGGTGCAGGGCCTGCCGCCATTGCTCGTTCGCCTCATCCACCGGCCCCGCCACGGCAATCGCGAAGCGGCGGCGGAAGGCGGGCAGGTCGAGGCCGGGCCGGGCGATGCGGTGCATGCGGCAGCGCACGGAGAAATCCTGGAACAGCACCGTCGCCTGCTGATAGGTGCAGTCAGGCTCCGACGCCATGTCGGCGAGGATCGCCGCGACGCTCTGCTCCACATCGACGGCATTTTCGGCAGCGGCGGCCTCGGCCCGGTCCTCATAGGCGGGTTCGGGCAGGATGGCGCTGAAATCCTCCACCTTGTCGAGCAGGGCGGTGCTGTCCATCGACGGCGGCGTGCCCGCCGCCAGCGGCAGCATCGGTTCGGCCTGCTCCTCCGGTTCCGCGAAGAGGAAGTCCTTGAGGTCTTCGCCCTGCGCGTCGGGCAGGGGGATGAGCGAATGGGAGGAAGTGCGCGCGCTGGTCTTGACCGTGCCGATGCGCACGGCGACGGGGCGCCGGGTGATGGCCGGGCCGAGGGCGAGGAACTGCCCGCGCGCCAGGTCGCGTATCTGCTCCGCCTGCCGCCGCTCCATGCCGAGCAGGTCCGCCGCGCGCTGCATGTCGATGTCGAGGAAGGTGCGGCCCATCAGGAAATTGGACGCTTCCGCCGCGACATTCTTGGCCAGCTTGGCGAGGCGCTGCGTCGCGATGACGCCTGCGAGGCCGCGCTTGCGGCCACGGCACATGAGGTTGGTCATCGCGGCGAGCGACAGGCGCCTGATCTCGTCCGACACGTCGCCCGCGGCGGCGGGGGCGAACATCTGCGCCTCGTCCACGACGACGAGGGCGGGGAACCAGTGTTCGCGGGGCGAGTCGAAGAGGGTCGCGATGAACTGCGCGGCGCAGCGCATCTGCGCCTCCAGCTCCAGCCCGTCCAGCGCCAGCACCACGGAGGCGCGGCGTTGCCGGACCTTGACCGCGAGATTCTCGATTCCCTTGCCGTCATGCGCCGCGCCGTCGATGACCACATGGCCGAAGGCATCGGAGAGGGTCACGAAGTCCCCTTCCGGATCGATGACGACCTGCTGCACCATGCGGGCGCTCTCTTCCAGCATCCGGCGCAGAAGATGCGACTTTCCCGACCCGCTATTGCCCTGCACGAGCAGGCGGGTGGCCAGCAGTTCTTCCATGTCCATGGAAACCGGGCCGCCATTGGCGTCCGTTCCGATCACGATCGAGGCACTCACGGTGCCTGTCATAATGATGCTGGTCCGGCGGGCAAGGAAAAGGGTTGGGCGATGCGACAAAGATCACTGGCTTCCCGACCCAATCGGCCTGGGGGGAAGGAGGCGGCCGAAATCGTTTGGGGATTGATCGGGAGGGACGGGGATTGTAAGCAGCCTATCGTGCGCAAATGCGTACAATGTTCCGATATGCGTCGGATGGCGATGGGAGAGACCTGACGGGCGCGATGTCCCGAACCAAGCTGCGTCGTCGCAAGCGAACCGGGCGGGCAGCCGCCCGCGCGATGTTGAACGGCGAGGCATGGTTTCGGCTTCCGCTTCCTGCCCCCGAGGTCTAGCCCGCACCGCAACGGAGTCGCCAACGATGTCGATTATCGGGCCGCTATTTCGTATACGCGCCTGGACAGGCCCGTAGAAAGGGAGAGTATCAGTCATGGGAGTACCTGTTTACGAGCGCATCCTTCAGCTTTTCGAAGCGGAGGGTATCAAGACGCTGTTCGGCATTCCCGACCCGAACTTCGTGCACCTGTTCCTGGAAGCGGAGCGTCGCGGCTGGACCGTCGTCTCCCCGCATCATGAGGCGGCCGGCGGCTTCATGGCCGAGGCGGCATCGCGCATCACCGGCAAGCCCGCCGTCGCCATCGGCACGCTGGGGCCGGGCCTCGCCAACCTGATGCCCGCCATCCAGTGCTGCCTGGTCGAGAACAGCCCTGTCATCTTCCTCGGCGGCCAGCGCGCCCGCATCACGGAGCAGCGCGTGCGCCGGGGCCGCATCCAGTTCGTCCGCCAGCAGCCGCTGATCGAGGATTCGGTCAAATATGCGGGCGTGATCGAATATCCCGACCAGACCGACGAGGTGATCCGCGAGGCGATCCGCAAGTCGATGACGGGCACGCCGGGGCCGAGCTATGTCGAGTTCCCGCATAACGTCACGCTGGAGGAGATTGCCGACACGCCGGTCCTCGCCCCGGCCCAATATCGCCTGTTCGAGCAGGGCGCGGACGGCGACAAGGTTGCCGAGGCGGTCGAGCTGATCAAGAACGCCAGGAACCCGATCCTGCTGGTGGGCCATGCCGTCCACACGTCGCAAAGCGGCAAGGCGGTGAAGGAACTGGCCGACCTGATCAACTGCCCGGTCATCCAAACGTCGGGCGGCACCAGCTTCATCGAGGGGCTGGAGGATCGCACCTTCCCCTATGGCTTCTCCGATGCGTCCATCGACGCGGTGGTCGAGAGCGACCTCTGCATTGCCCTGGGCACCGAACTGGGTGAACCGAGCCATTATGGCCGCTGGCGCCACTGGTCCGAGAATGAAGCCAATCGCAAGTGGATCTATGTCCAGCAGGACCCCACCGCCATCGGCGTCAACCGCATCTATGACGTGCCGCTGGTCGGCGACCTGCGCGGTGTCGTGCCGCAACTCGTCCGCGCGCTGAAGGACAGCCCGCGCGCGCCGCATCCGCGCCTCGCCGAGTTCATCAGGCGCGAGCAGGAGGCGATCGACGAACTGTACGAGGAGTCGAAGGAGCGCAGCGACGGCACCGGCAATATCGCGATCAACACCTCGCGCTTCGTGACCGAGGCCAGCCTTGCCTTCCCCAAGGACGGCATCATGATCCGCGACGGCGGCGCATCGGTGATCTACACCTGGACCTATAATCAGGCGAAGCCGCACGACGTGTTGTGGAACCAGAATTACGGCCATATCGGCACGGGCCTGCCCTATGCCACCGGCGCCATGATCGCGGACCGCGCGGTCAACGGCCGGGAGCGCCCCGGCATGCTGATGACGTCCGATTCCAGCTTCCTGTTCCATATCGGCGAACTGGAAGTGGCCGTGCGCCTGAACCTGCCGCTGGTCTGCGTCGTCGCCGTCGACAATCAATGGGGCCTGGAGGTCGGCATCTATCGCGGCGCCTTCGGCGAAGGCACGACGGAGCCGGGCGTCCACTGGTCGAACAAGGTCCGCTTCGACAAGATCGCGGAGGGCTTTGGCGCCTATGGCGAATATGTGACCAAGGCGGAGGATATCCGGCCCGCCATCGAGCGCGCCTATGCCACCGGCGGTCCGGCGGTGATCCATGTGGTCATCGACCCCAAGGCCAATGCCGAGGACAAGCCGCAATATAGCGAGTTCCGCACCTGGTATGCCGAGGGCACGCAATAAGCCTTTCCAGTCCCCGGACTGACTGCGGGACCGCCCGTCGAGCCTCGTGCCCGGCGGGCGGTTTCCCTTTGGCGACAGGGCGGTTGCGGGGTTCGGGCGGGGACGTTCGGAATGTTCGCGCGGAGGCGCGGAGATGCACCGCCCGCCGCGAGACTGCCTGACCCCGCAAATGCGCGCGGGCGGCGGCGTGAGGACAGGGCCTGCGGCGCATATTCCCTCCTCCGCGCTTCTGCGCGGAAATCCGTCCGGACGGGGATGAGGCTTGCCGGGGCGGATGTCCGCGAAGGAACCCTGCCAAACGCCCCGGCGGTAATCGCTCTGCCCCCTTGCATTGCTATGCAGGGACGGGCCAGTTTCTCGCCCACGAGTCTGTCCCGACGAACAGGCCGATGCAATGGAAGACAGGAGCAGTGATGGGCAAGACGGCATTGGTAACGGGCGCGGCGGCGGGGATCGGCCGGGCCTGCGCGCTCCGGCTGGCGAAGGACGGCCATGCGATCGGCGTGCTCGACCTCGACCTGGAAGGGTGTGAAAAGGTCGTGGCGGAGATAGAGGCGGCGGGCGGCCGCGCCATCGCGCTGAAGGCCAGCATCGCCGACCGCGCGCAGGTGAAGGAGGCGGTGGACAGGCTGCGCGTCGCGCTCGGCCCGGTGACGATCGTCGTCAACAATGCGGGCATATCCAACTTCATCCCGTTCGAGGAACTGACCGACGAGGATTGGGACCGCCAGTTCGAGATCAACACCAAGGGGACGTTCATCGTCACCCAGACCGTGCTGCCGGACATGAAGGCGGCGGGATGGGGCCGGATGGTCAACATCTCCTCCTCCAGCGCGCAGACGGGCAGCGTGGAGCAGGTCCATTATTCCGCGTCCAAGGGCGCGGTCGTGTCCATGACGCGCAGCCTGGCGCAGGCGCTCGGCCCGCTGGGCATCACGGTCAACAATATCCCGCCGGGCGCGGTCATGCAGACGATCATGTCGGAGGCGAACAAGCATCGCTTCCAGATGCCCATCGAGCAGTTGAAGAAGATCATCCCGGTCGGCCGCACCGGCGTGCCGGAGGATATCGCCAATGCCTGCGCCTGGCTGTGCCTGGAGGAGAGCAGCTATGTCAGCGGGCAGACCATCGGCGTGAATGGCGGGCGCGTGGTTTCCTAGGCTGATATTCGGGGGCGGGCGCGTGGAACGGTCGCCCCGGACGTGATCCGGGGTCTCCGCTTTTGGGCGCGCAAGATTGAAGGAGAAGCGGGACCCCGGATCACGTC
>JASGGS010000029.1:0-28800 GCA_047602685.1 Sphingobium sp. | reverse complement strand
GTTGGCGCGCGGCCCCTGGAAGCGGACGACGACCACGACATCGCGGTCAAGCTCGCCCGCCTTGAAGGCGTCCAGCACGGCATTCTGCTCGGAGAAGACGCGGGCGGGCGCCTCGATGGTCCAGCGCTCCGGATCGACGGCGCTGGTCTTCATCACCGCGCGGCCGAGATTGCCCGCGAGGAGGCGCATGCCGCCATCGGGGCTGAAGGGGTCGCCGACGGGCTTCAATATGCCGTCGTCGCGCGGTTCGCGGGGAAGCGGCCTCCAGGCGAGGGCGTCGTCCTCCAGCACCGGCTCCCGCGCATAGGCGGCGAGGTCGTCCCCGCCCACGGTCAGGATGTCGCGGTGGAGCAGGCCGTTGTCGAGCAGCTCGCCGATCACCCAGCCGATGCCCCCCGCATGGTGGAAATCGTTCACGTCGCGCGGCCCGTTGGGATAGACGCGCGCGATCAGGGGGATGACGTCCGACAGTTCGGCCAGGTCCGTCCAGTCGATATGGATGCCCGCCGCGCGCGCGATGGCGGGCAGGTGGATGGCATGGTTGGTGGAGCCGCCGGTCGCGAGCAGGCCGATGGCCGCGTTCACGATCGCCTTCTCGTCCACGCACAGGCCGAGCGGGCGATAGTCGTTCCCGTCCCAGCCCAGCTCGGTCAGGCGGTGGGTCGCGGCGCGGGTCAGCTCCTGCCGCAGCTTCGTGCCCGGATTGACGAAGGCGGCGCCGGGCATGTGCAGGCCCATCATCTCCATCATCATCTGGTTGGAGTTGGCCGTGCCGTAGAAGGTGCAGGTGCCCGCCGAATGATAGGAGGCGCTTTCGGATTCCAGCAATTCCTTCTGGCCGACCTTCCCCTCCGCATAAAGCTGGCGGATGCGCACCTTCTCCTTGTTGGCGAGTCCCGACGGCATGGGACCGGCGGGCACGAGGATCATGGGCAGATGGCCGAAGCGGAGCGCGCCGATGAGGAGGCCCGGCACGATCTTGTCGCATATGCCGAGCAGCATCGCGCCCTCGAACATCGCATGGGACAGCGCCACGGCCGTCCCCATGGCGATCACGTCGCGGGAGAAGAGGGACAGGTCCATGCCCGCCTGCCCCTGCGTCACGCCGTCGCACATGGCGGGCACCCCGCCCGCCACCTGCGCCGTGGCGCCGCGTTCGCGCGCCGCGATCTTGATCTGCTCCGGATAGCGGCCATAGGGCTGATGGGCGGAGAGCATGTCGTTATAGGCGGTGACGATGCCGATATTCATGGCCTGGCCCGCCATGATGACCGGCTTGTCCTCCCCGCTCGCCGCGAAGCCGTGGGCGAGATTGCCGCAGGCGAGCGCGGTGCGGTTGGTGCCCGCGTCGCGGCCCCGGCGGATGAGGTCGAGATATCGGGACCGGCGCGGCGCGCTGCGCTCCACGATGCGCCGCGTCACGCGCGCGACGGTGCCGTTCAGGTCAGTCATGCCAGCTCGCTCCATCCCGTTCGATGAGGGCAATCGCCGATGACGGCCCCCAGTTCCCGGCGGCATAGGGCTGCGCCTTCTGGCCGCTGTCCTTCCAGCCGTCCACGATGGAATCGATCCATTGCCATTGCGCCTCCACCTCGTCGCGGCGCACGAACAGGGTGGTATCGCCCTCCAGCAGGTCGAGCAGCAGCCGTTCATAGGCGATGCGGCGGCGCGCGCCCTCGAACGCCTGGACCAGCGACACGTCGAGGCCGACCTCGCGCAGCTTCACCCCGTCGCGGTCCAGGCCCGGCTCCTTCGCCATGATGAGCAGCCGGATATTCTCCTCCGGCTGGAGGCGGATGATGAGCGTGTTGGGGTCGAGGCCCGCGCCGTTCTTCCGCCCGCCGAAGATGCTGTGGGAGACATGCTTGAACTGGATCAGGATTTCCGACTGGCGATTGGGCAGCCGCTTGCCGGTGCGGAGGTAGAAGGGCACGCCCGCCCAGCGCCAATTGTCGATATGCGCCTTGAGCGCGACGAACGTCTCCGTATTGGACGGCTGGCCCAGCTCGTCGGCATAGCCGGTGACGATCTCCCCCTTCACGGCGCCGGGCGTATATTGCCCGCGCACGGAAAGAGTGCCGACGGTCTCCGCATCCATCCTGCGCAGGGAGCGCAGCACCTTCACCTTCTCGTCGCGGACCGCCGTGGAATCGAGGCGCGCGGGCGGCTCCATCGCGATGATCGAGAGGATCTGGAGCATGTGGTTCTGCACCATGTCGCGCAGCGCGCCCACGCCGTCATAATAGGAGACGCGCCCTTCCAGCCCGACCGTCTCCGCCACGGTGATCTGCACATGGTCGATGGCGTTGGCGTTCCACAGCGGTTCGAACATCATGTTGCCGAAGCGCAGGGCGAGGAGGTTCTGCACCGTCTCCTTGCCCAGATAATGATCGACGCGGAAGATATTCTCCTCCGCGAACAGGCCCCCTATCGCATCGTTCACCACGCGGGAGGACGCCAGATCCTTGCCGATCGGCTTTTCCATCGCGATGCGCGTCGTGTCCGTGACGAGGCCGGCATCGTGGAGCGCCTGGGCGGTCGGCGCGAACAGGGAGGGCGGCGTGGAGAGATAGATGGCGACGGGGCCGCCATTGCCGTCCTTCATCCGCGCGGACAGGCATTCGACGCTCGCCGTGTCGCTCACATCGACGGGGCAATAGCTCACCAGTTGCAGGAAGGCGGCGATGCGGCCCGAATCGCGGCGGTCGTCCGGCAGATAGGCGTCGAGGCTCTTGGCGATGCTCTCCCGAAACGCCGCGTCGTCGAGAACCGTGCGGCCGGAGGCGAGGATGGAGAAATTTTCGGGCAACAACCCGTCGGAATAAAGATTATAGAGCGACGGGAACAGCATGCGGTGCGCCAGATCACCGGTGGCACCGAAGAGGACGAGCGTCGTTGATTTCTCTGGCAAGGGATATCCCCGTTTTTGCAGTGGCGAGATTCCGGCCTGTCCGGACCATCAGACACCGCTGGACAGACGGGTCGGGCCGGACCCGTCACAAGGTAAGGCCCCGCGCCAAGAAAGAAAGGTAGTTTATGCGTCGAAGCCGAAATCTGCCCCTTTTCCTCGCCCTTTGTGGCCTTTTGGCCCTGCCGGCCTGCTCGGGCGGAAAACCGGGCAAGGATGAGGCGACCGGCAAGGCCGGAAATGCCGCGGCCCCGCCCGGCAATGCTGCGGCGGCGAATGAAACGGCGCCCGGCCCCGGTCCGCAGTCCCTGTCGGAGGATAGCGAGGGATATGAGTTCAGCTATAAATGGCCCGCCGCCGCATCCGCCATCCCGGAACTGAACGCCTGGCTGAACGGCAATGGCGAGCGGCTGCTGGCCCAGACGAAGGCGGCCGCCCTGTCCGAGAAGGTTGAGGCGAAGAAGGAGGGCTATCCCTTCCACGGCCACAGCTATGAGGAGGATTTCGGCGTCAACGCCAACACGCCGCGCATGCTGGTGCTGCTGAGCAACGGCTATGTCTTCACCGGCGGCGCGCACGGCATGCCGATCAATACGGCGATCATCTGGGACAAGGGGACGAAGAAGCGGCTGGCGACGGCCGCCCTGATCGACCTTCCCCGCTTCGCCGATCTCGCCAAAAAGCGCTTCTGCGACGAACTGGACAAGCAGCGCGCGGAAAAGCGGGGGGAGCCGGTGAAGCATGACGACCCGAACGAACTGGACGATTTCGTGCGCTGCGTCGACATGACCAAGCAATTGATCCTGCCGGTGTCGAAGGGCGGAAAGGCGCTCGACATGGTGAAGATCGTGATCGCTCCCTATGAGGCGGGTCCCTATGCCGAGGGCACCTATGAGATCGACCTGCCGCTGGATGCGGGGCTGCTGAAGGCGGTCAAGGCACCTTACCGGGAGGCGTTCGCGGCGGCGTCCTGATCGCCGTGGCGTGGCGGGGGCGGAACGGCGGCGGCCCTTCCCCCTCAGGTCGACAGGAACCAGCGCTCCGTCCCCTCCAGCCCGATCGCGGTCAGGCGGTCGGTGGCATAGGCGCCCGTGTCGATGCCGATGCGGTTGGACCGGATGTCCGCCTCGTCCGTGATGCTGTGGCCGTGGACGACCATATGGGGATGGTCCACGGGACTGTCGAGAAAGGCCGCCCTGATCCAGCGCAGGTCGCGCCCGGCCTGTTTTTCCAGGGGCACGCCCGGCTTGATGCCCGCATGGACGAACAGATAGTCGCCGATGACGAGGAAGTTGGGCCGCGCGGCCAGATAGTCGCGATGCCCCTCCGGCACATGGGCCATCATCGCGCCGAAAAACGCCTCGTCGTCGCCCTCGTCCACGATGTCGGCCGCGATGCCGTAGCTGAGCAGCGTCTCGCGGCCCAGGCGCCGGAACAGGCTCATCCCCTGCGGGTCGCCGCGCAGGGCGAGGAGGAACATCTCCTCATGATTGCCCATCAGGCATTCCATGCCGGGCCAGCGCTCCGCCATGGCCATGACGAGATCGACCACGCCGGCGGACTCCGGTCCCCGGTCGATCAGGTCGCCCAGCATGACGAGGCGCAGTTCCCCGGCGGGGCCGCGCGCGTCATTGTCGGCGACGATGGCGTCCAGCAGTCCGGCCAGCAGGTCGCGCCGCCCATGCACGTCGCCTATGGCGTAGATGCGGCGCCCCTCACCCGTCGAGAACAGGCGCGGCCCGGCTGCCTCCATCTCCTCCCGCCTTGCGGCGGCCCGGCGAAACAGGTTGAACATCGTCCTTCCTTGTCCTCCGGCCGCACGGCTTTGGCAAGTGCCGCGCGCGCGACTCAGAGGCGCGGCAGGGTGACGCCGCGCTGGCCCATGTATTTGCCCGCGCGGTCGGCATAGCTGACCTCGCACGGCTCATTGCCCTGGAGGAAGAGGAACTGGCAGGCGCCCTCATTGGCGTAGATCTTCGCGGGAAGCGGCGTGGTGTTGGAGAATTCCAGCGTCACATGCCCCTCCCAGCCCGGCTCCAGCGGCGTGACGTTCACGATGATGCCGCAGCGCGCATAGGTGGATTTGCCGAGGCAGATGACGAGCACGTCGCGCGGGATGCGGAAATATTCCACCGTCCGCGCCAGGGCGAAGCTGTTGGGCGGGATGATGCAGACGTCCGTCTTGCGGTCGACGAGGCTGTTCTGCGAGAAATTCTTCGGATCGACGATGGCGCTGTCGATATTGGTGAAGACCTTGAACTCGTCGGCGACGCGCGCGTCATAGCCGTAGGAGGAGAGGCCGTAGCTGATGCATCCGTCGCGCCGCTGCGCCTCCACGAACGGCTCGATCATGCCGTGTTCCCGGGCCTGGGTGCGAATCCATTTATCTGACATTATCGACATGGCGTCGGCCTTAATTCGCAAATGGGGAGAATGCCAGATCAGAGACTGGCAGGGCCGAAGGCATGGGGGAGCAGGTCCGCGAGGCTGTGGCGGACGAGGCCCCGCGTCCCCGACACCCCGGCGGGCGCGCTGTATATGGGGAGCGGGCGTCCCGCCACATGCTCCGCCTCCACCAGCATCTGGCGGCAGCGGCCGCAGGGCGTGACCACGGCGCCCGAGGGAGCGGCGACGGCATCGCCCACGATCGCGATGGCGAGGGCGCGGCCCATGGCCCCGGCGGCATGGGCGCCGGCCAGCGCCACCGCCTCCGCGCAGAGGGAGAGGCCGTAGCTCGCATTCTCGACATTGGCGCCGGTCACGACCGAGCCGTCGTCCAGCGCGATGGCGGCGCCGACCGCAAAGCCGCTATAGGGCGCATAGGCGTTGCGCCGGGCCGCGCGGGCCGCGTCGAGCAGCGCGGCCGCGTCCACGCTCACGGCTTCACCACCGTCCATTCCACCGTGCCCTCCGCCCCGCGCAGGTGGCGGCCGGAATTGGCCGTCCACAGCACCCAGGGATGGGCGGCATAATCCGGCACCAGATAGGCGCGGTCCAGCCAGATGGTGCGGTTGATGCCGCCGCTGACCCGATAGTGCCGCTCGAACGGTTCGGACAGGCGCAATATGGCGGGCTTGCCGCTATGCGCCTCTATCTCGTTGAGGAAGGTGTTGAGCTCGGAGAGCACCACGTCGCGGCTCGGCCGGGCCGGGCAGCTTTCGTCGAAGGAGAGGCCGACCACCGGCGGCAGAGCGCCATTGTCGCGCGGCACGCTGGAGATGAACAGGCGGGCCTGGTCGCTGGCGAGGGCGCAGAGGCTGTAGGCGTGGATCGCGCCGTAGCGCAGCCCCGCCGAGCGGGCGCCCGCCCAGTTGACGCCGAAATCCGGGTCGCGCCCCTGATTGCCCGCCGTCGCGGCGAGATAGGCGAAGTCCACGCCCTGCGCGCGCAGCGTGGGCCATTCCACCTCCCCGTTGATCGCGGAGATGGCGACGCCCTGCACCGGATAGCGGTCGCGCCCCGGCGCCCAGCGGCCCGAATACCACCAGAGGAACAGCGCGAGCGCCAGCGACGCGGCCAGGACGGTCAGGACGATCCGACCCGGAGTCCATAGCGGCCGGCGCGGCTCGCGCCTGCCTTCCATCCACAACGATGCCATTGCCCCGATTACCCCTTGATATGCAGTACGCAGATGAGCGTGAAGAGGCGGCGCGCCGTGTCGAAATCGACATCGATCTTGCCCTCCAGCCGCTCCTTCAAAAGCTCCGCCGCTTCATTGTGAATGCCGCGCCGCGCCATGTCGACCGTCTCGATCTGCTGCGGCGTCGCCTGGCGGATGGCCTGGAAATAGGAATCGCAGATGGCGAAATAATCCTTGATCGGGCGGCGGAACCGCCCCAGCCCCAGGATGATCGCCTCCAGCGGCTCCCCGTTTTCCCGCCTTATCTCGATGACCAGCCGCCCTTCCTCGACGCGCAGGAAGACGCGGTACGGCCCCGCATAGCCGTCCGCGTGCAGGCGCTGCGGCGCGAAATAATTCTCCTCGAGAATGTCGAAGATCGCGATCCGCCGCTCCTGCTCGACGTCCGCGCTGCGCCACAGGATCGTCTTGTCGTCCAGCGCGATGTCGATGATGCGGGGGTCGGCCATGGTCGCTTCGTTCCGTATATCCGACGGCCGCGAAGAACAAGCATGGCGTCGCCCCGCGGGTACGGGACGGCAAACACCTGTCACCGCGATGCGACAGGGGACCGGCGGGGCCACGGCGTCATGACACGGGGGCCGGGAATAGCCGCCTCACCACATGTCACCACAATATGCCGTCCACCGGCTCCACCACCGGCACGGGCGGCCGCCCGATGCTCTGCAGGAGGTCGGACTCGATGGTGGCGCACATCGCGTTGAGCGGCGCGTCATGGATCGAATTGGCGAAGGGATTGACGAGATCGTCGCCGATCTGGAGCGCGGCGAGGAACATGAAGCCCGCCAGCGCCGAGCCGACGGGCGTCGCGACCCCCAGCGTCTCCACCAGCCCGACGGGCAGGAGGATGCAGAACAGCCGGGTGAAGAAGGTCGGAAAGCTCCGATACTGGGCCGGAAGCGGCGTGTTGCGCAGCCGCTCCATGCCGCCCTGCGCGTTGGAGATGTCCACCAGCACCGCCTCGATCCGGTTCTGCTGCATGCTGTCGAGCCAGCCCCTGCGCTGCGCTTCGGCGATGCGCAGGGCAGAGCCTTCCAGCAGGCCGTTGGCCGGATTGCGGCGCGCCAGCTCCGGCACATCGCCTTCCCCGCCCAGGACGCGGCGCACGGAATCGGCCGGGTCCTGCTGGCGAAGCTGGTGCCGCAGCGCATGGACATAGGCGATGTGGCGCAGCACCAGCTCGTCCTTCAGCGCCCTCCCTTCACCGGCCCCGTCGGCGATGAAGGACAACAGGGCGCGCGTCAGGCTGCGCGAGGCATTGATCATCTGCCCCCACAGCACCCGCCCCTCCCACCATCGCTGATAGGCGGAGTTCACGCGGAAGCCGAGGAGAAGCGCCAGCCCGGTGCCGAATATGGTCAGCGGCAGGGCGGGCGCGCGAAAGGGCGACAGGAAATAGAAGATGGTGACCGCGACGTCCCAGATGAACAAGGCGATCAACGCCTGCCAGGCGGTTCTGAAGGCCTGCCGAATGCGCGGCGTGCGTCCGACGATCATGCGATGCTTTCAAGTCTGTCCGCCCGGCTCCTCGTCCAGCCTCAACCATGCATGGCGCAGCGCGATACAGGCGCACAGTCCCACCAGCTTGATCGTTGCCGCCTGAAGTGTCGGGCTGAGGTCGATGACGGCCAGCCATAGCAGCATGACCGCCATGGCAAGCGCCGCGTAAACCGGCAGCGCCTCTATATCGTTCCACGCAATGGGCGGGTCCGCCCGCACGCGGCCGGACGCGGTATTCAGCATCATCAGGCTCCATGATCGAGGATTGAAGGTCAGCCAATCCCTCAAGCGTGGTGCGATGCACAATCGCGGTCAACCGCCGACGCGATTTGCAAGTCAGCTTTTCAGATTACCGAAACAAGGCATAATTCCTCAGTGTCCATTTACAATTCAGCCAAATAGAAAGTCTTTCATACAGTATCGAAACATGGATTATATTGCATCGCACAATCGAAACCCTAGCTTGCCTTTCATGAGAGATCGATTTTCCGAAATCCTGTCCTTCCTGAAGATCGCGGAGGCAGGCAGCCTGTCCATCGCCGCCCGGCGGCTCGGCCTCTCGCTGCCCGCGACCAGCCGCCGCCTGTCGCAGCTGGAGGCGCGGCTGGGCGTGCCGCTGGTCCGGCGCAACAGCCGCCATCTCACCCTCACCGAGGAAGGCATGATCTTCTACGAGAAGGCGGGACTGGCCCTCGTGGAGATGCACAATGCGGAACAGGCGGTGATGCGCAACGCCGTCGATCCGGCCGGTTCGCTCAAGGTGGTGACGACGATCAGCTTCGGCCGCAGGCGCCTCGCCCCGCTTCTCCAGCGCTATTCCGCCCTCCATCCGGAGGTGACGGTGCATCTGGAGACGACCGACCAGATGCTGAGCATCGTCGAATCCGGACACGATCTCGCCATCTGCTTCGAGCCGCCCCCGGATTCCGGCCTGACCATGAAGCGGCTGGCCGACAATCCGCGCGTCCTGTGCGCCTCGCCCGACTATCTCTTCCGCCGGGGACGGCCATCAAGCGTGAGCGAGCTGGCCGAGCATGACCATATCATCGTGCGCGGCAACCAGCGCGACCTGTGGCGGGACATCGGCCCGGCGGACCTGGAGCCGCGCCGGTCGCTCAACACCAATGACGGCGAGCTGGCGCGCATCTGGGCGCTGGACGGCGCGGGCATCGTCATCAAGTCGCTGTGGGACGTGGCGGAGGACATAG
This sequence comes from Sphingobium sp., assembly GCA_047602685.1. GTDB lineage: Bacteria > Pseudomonadota > Alphaproteobacteria > Sphingomonadales > Sphingomonadaceae > Sphingobium. The sequence goes on along the minus strand of JASGGS010000029.1, from coordinate 19,544 downwards.
AGGCAGGACGGCTGCAGGTGGTGCTGCCCGACATCGCCCTTCCCGCATCGCCCATCGTCGCCCTCTACACCCCCGCGCAGGGGGAGACGGCGAAGCTGCGAAGCTGCCTGCGCTTCCTGTCGGAACAGCTTCGCACCGTCCACGGCCCCGTGCCGGGGCGATAGCGGCCCGGCCTCGCCCACGCGGCCTTTTGACGACGGCGCACCGGCTTGCCAGCATCGCCTGCCCGATGCCAGATGAGCGCCGCGCCACAGGAGAGGAAAGCCATGCAGCCCGAACACGTCGCCCAGAACTATTTCGCCGCCATCCGCGCCAAGGATATAGACGGCCTGATCGCCCTCTATGCCCCCGATGCCAGCTTCACCCTGCCCAATGGCAAGCGCTTCGAGGGCGTGGCGGCGATACGGGAGATGCATCTCGGCGTCTTTGCCGCAGGCTCCCCCACGCCCACCCCGCTCGCGATGGTGGTCGGCCCGTCATCCGTCGCCGTGGAGATCGAGGCCAGGCTGCCGGACGGCACTGCCCGGCACACCGCCAATTTCTATCATCTGGACACGGACGGCAGGATCGCCCGGCTCAGCGTCTATATGCGCGGCGGCTGAGGCGGGGCTTTACCCCTTCCCCTCTTCGGCCGACTGCAATATCCGCTTCAGCATCACGTCGCAGGAGGCGAGCAGGCCCGCCATGGCCGGGTCGGTCGCGGGCAGCAGCGTCGCGGCATGGTCGACATCCTTCTTGAGGAGGTCGTGCAGGCTTTCCGACGTGCCCGGCGCGCCCAGCCCGCCGCGCGGACGCAGCAGGCCGACCACGGCCTGCAAGGCGAATCCCTGCGCCGATCCCGCCATCAGCGCCTGCCGCAACTGCTCCCGGTCGAAGCCCAGCTTGTCGCCGACATCGAGGATGGAGGCGGCCATGCCGTAATTGGCGACCGAGACCAGATTGTTGAGCAGCTTGCCGACCTGCCCGCGACCCACCGGTCCCAGATGGGCGGTGGCGCCGATCGCGTCCAGCCACGGCCGCGCCCGTTCGAGCGCCGCGTCCTCCGCGCCGACGAACAGGGACAATGTGCCCTCCAGCGCGCGGGGCGCGCCGCCGGACACGCCGACGTCGATGAAGTCGACGCCATGGACGGCGGCCCGCTCCGCCAGGCTGACGGCCAGTTCCGGCGCGACGGTCGAGTGGAGAAAGAGGATGCCGCCGCCGCCCAGGGCGGCGAAGACCCGGCCGTCGCCCAAGACCGCCTCAAGCTGGGCGTCGGTCCGCACGCAAATGCCCAGCATGTCGCTGTCCCGCGCCGTTTCCACGGCATCGGCGGAACGCTTCGTGCCCGGCTCGTCGAACGCCTCCAGCATTTCCGGCGCGATGTCGCAGCCCGTCACGTCGAAGCCCCGGCGCGCCAGCCGCCGCGCGATCGGCGCGCCCATGCTGCCCAGCCCAATGAAGCCGGCCCTTATCGTCATCCTCTTCACCCGTTCCTGCCTGTCTTTGCCGATGCATGTCCTGCCATGGCGGCGCCGGGGTCAAGGGCGCCGGTCCGGCTCGACCGCGCCATTCTGGCCGGACGGAGACCTTTGGGCTTGATCCTTTCGGACCATCGCCGGGGCGTCGGATGGGGACGGCATCGCCCCCGCGTCCCCGCGCGCCGTTCATCCCCGTTATCCACATATATTACGGCGAACGCCCCCTTGTGCAATGGGACCGCAAGGCGGATTAGGGACGGCTATGGGTGAAATGGTTCCAATGATTCAGGCCGGACAGGATAATGAGAATGTCCGCCTCCCCCGCAATATCGAGGCGGAGGCGGCGCTGCTCGGCGCGCTGATGCTCGACAACCGCATTGCGGAGGATGTGCAGCAGAAGCTGAAAGCGGAGCATTTCTACGACCCGCTGCATGGCCGCATCTACCAGCTCGTCCTGCAATTGCTGGACAAGAACATGGTCGCCAATGCCGTCACCCTGCGCCCGATGCTGGAGCATGAGGAGGGGCTGAAGGATCATCAGGGCGGCGCGGGCGCCTATCTGGCGCAGCTTTCCGGCAACAGCGTGGCGGTGATCGGTGCGCGCGACTTCGCGCAGCAGATATATGACCTCGCCCTCCTGCGCGAGCTGATCGGCGTGGGCCGCAACCTGGTGGAGGATGCGCTGGACACCAGCGAGAGCATCGACCCCATGGCCCAGATCGAGGCGGCCGAGGTCGCGCTGTACAAGGTGTCGGAAGGCCAGGGCGAAAACGGTTCGGTCAAGACCTTCCTCGCGGCATCCACCGCCGCCGTGCAGGTGGCGGAACGCGCGCTGAATTCGGGCGGCCATCTTTCCGGCATCACCACCGGCCTCACCGGCCTGAACGACAAGATCGGCGGCCTGCACAATTCCGACCTCATCATCCTGGCGGGCCGTCCGGGCATGGGCAAGACGTCGCTCGTGACCAACATCGCCTATAATGCCGCGTCCCGATGGATGCGGGACAAGGCGGACGGCATAGCGGACGAACGCAACATGGGCGCGGGCGTGGCCTTCTTCTCGCTCGAAATGTCGGCGGACCAGCTTGCCACGCGCATCCTCGCCGAGCAGTCGGGGATCAGCGGCGAGAATCTGCGCATGGGCAAGATCAGCCGGGCGGAGTTCCAGAATCTCAGCCGGGCGGCGCGCGACCTGCAGGACCTGCCGCTGATGATCGACGATACGCCGGGCCTCAGCATCGCGGCGCTGCGCACGCGCGCGCGGCGGCTGAAGCGGCGCCACAATATCGGCCTCGTCATCGTCGACTATCTCCAGCTCCTGTCCGGCACCGGCAAGGCCGGCGACAACCGCGTGAACGAGATTTCGGAAATCTCGCGCGGCCTCAAGACGCTGGCCAAGGAGCTTCACGTGCCCGTGATCGCCCTCTCCCAGCTGAGCCGCGCGGTGGAAAGCCGCGAGGACAAGCGGCCCGTCCTGTCCGACCTTCGCGAATCCGGCTCGATCGAGCAGGACGCGGATATGGTGTGGTTCGTGTTCCGCGAGGATTATTACGAGATGGCCAAGCAGCCGCGCATCGAGGACGAGGCCGCCTATCAGGCGTGGAAGGACAAGATGGACCGCATCTTCGGCGTGGCCGAACTGATCGTCGCCAAGCAGCGCCACGGCGCCACCGGCAAGGTCCGCATGAAGTTCGAGGCGTCCATCACCAAGTTCAGCGACCTGGCCGACGACAGCTATGCGGACGATTATGAATAGGGGGCGGGCGTTCAGCCTTCCCTCTCGCCCTGCGGCGGACGGGTCCGGCGCGGTTTCACGCTCATCGCCACGGCAAGGGCGATGCCGATCCCGATGCCCGCGACCAGATTGTCGAGCGCCATGCCGACGGCGATGCCGACCGCTACGCCCATGGCGATCCTGGAGCCGTCAATATGCTTCATGCCCGCGAGCATGGCGGACAAGTCCCTGAATGCAATGGCGATGACGCCGGGCGGGGCCGGAGCGGGACGGGATGCCGTCAGGCGGGCTCGGCCAATGTGGCGAAGGCTTCGGCGGCGATGGCGATGCTCCGCTTCCTCGCCTCATGGTCGAAGATCTGGCTGGTCACGATGATCTCGTCCGCGCCGGTGCGGCGGATGAGGGCGCGCAGGTCGCGCGCCACCGTCTCCGCCGTGCCGATGGCGCTGACCGACAGCACATCGTCCAGCATCGCCCTGGTGCCGGGCGGCAGGCTTTCATAATAGCCCCTGACCGGCGGCCGGACCTTGCCCGGCTGGCCGGTGCGCAGCGCCACGAAGCCCTGCTGCATGGAACTGGCGACGAAATGCGCCTCCTCCTCCGTGTCGGCCGCGAAGACGTTGAAGCCCACCATGACATGGGGCCTGGACAGGCGCGCGGACGGCCGGAAATGGGAGCGGTATATGTCGATCGCCTGATCCATCAGGCCCGGCGCGAAATGGGAGGCGAAGCCATAGGGCAGGCCCAGCGCCGCAGCGAGTTGCGCGCCGAAGGTGCTGGACCCCAATATCCACAGATCGACGGCGGCGCCCGCACCCGGCGTCGCGACGAAGCCAAGGTCCGGATCGCCCGCGAAATAGGCCTGCAATTCCATGACGTCGCGGGGAAAGGCATTGGGATCGCTGTGCAGCGTGCGCCGCATGGCGCGCGCGACGCGCTGGTCGGAGCCGGGCGCCCGGCCCAGCCCCAGGTCGATGCGGCCGGGGAAGAGCGCGTCCAGCGTGCCGAACTGCTCGGCGATCTGGAGCGGGCTGTGATTGGGCAGCATGATGCCGCCGGACCCGATGCGGATGGTGCTGGTCGCATGGCCGATATGGGCCAGCACGACGGCCGTCGCCGCGCCGCCTATGCCGGGCATGCCATGATGTTCCGCCACCCAGTAGCGATTGAAGCCCAGCGCCTCGCAATGCGCAGCGATGTCCGCGGCGTTTGCGAGGGCTGAGCAGATCGAGCCGCCTTCAACGACGGGAACCAGATCGAGGAAAGACAGTCTCGTCATGCAACTTATATGGGGCACGCCACGCCCCGCGACAAGACGGGCGCGGGAGGGATCAGAGTCCGGCGGAGCGGACCGCCTTCTCCTCATCGCTCATGCTCGCCTTCGCGCTGGCCATCTGGTTCTGGTAGGACTGGATGGAGGACAGGGTGAAGCCGTTCAGCGTCACCTGCAGGAATGCCTTGCGGTCCCGCTCGCGCATCTCCTGCCTGGCGGCATGGACCTCCGCCTTGCTGAACGCGCCCGACTCGTTGAGGATGATGGTCGACAGGGCGCGCGGACTGGCTTCCGACAGGTCGGCATCCGTGGTGCCCTTCGCGGCATATTGCGCGTCGAGCGAGGCGCGGATTTCGCTGGCCAGCGTCGCGGCATCCTTGTCCTTATCCTCCTTGGCCGCCGCGGCGATGGCGGCGGTGGTGGAAATGGTGACGCCGGACGCCGAAGCGGTGCTGGTGCCGTTGATGAGCGCGTTGAGCACATCGTCGGCGCTGCTGGTCCCGCTGGTCCCGCCGAGCTGGTCGATCAGCGAACCGCTGGCGGTGGAGCTGCTCGCGCTTGTGAACGACGTGTTGAGATAATCCATGAGCGACATGACGGCATCGGTCCCCGGATGACGATGCGTCCGGATAGGCCATTCATGGTTAACAGATGGTCAATCCGCCCGCCCTCGGCCGTGCAGGCTCAATAGGATGCGCCGTCGACCTTTTGCACGGTCAGCGCATCGAGATCGCATGCGGGCACCGCGCGCAGGTTGATCGCGCGCATCTCCGTCCCGTCCGGACCCGCGCCCTCGCCATAGGGCTGGACGCCGCAGGTCGGGCAGAAGATATGCGCCAGCCGGTGGGTGTTGAAGCGATAGGTGGCTAGCGCATCGGCGCCGCCGGTGAGGCTGAACTGGCTGGCGGGGACGAAGGCGAGCAGGAAGCCCTTGCGGCGGCAATGGGAACAGTTGCAGCTGATCGCCTCCGTCGGCAGATCGGCATCCACCGTGAACGCGACGGTGCCGCAATGGCAGCTTCCTTCATAGGCCATGTCCGCTTCCTCTTTCGATTTCATCCCCTTGCATAGCCTCCCGGCCGCGCAGCGTCACGCCGGGAAGAGGTGGATGATCTCCGCATCCGGCATGACCGCCTCGATCAGGAGCGAGCGGTGGCAGCAATCCGGACTGCGTTCGAAACAGAGCAGCGCCGTGGGTTCCTCACCGGCGCGGTCGAGCAGTTGCGCCGCCTGCGCCATGGCCTCCGGCAGGGCAAGCTGGCCGGAATAGATGTCGGAGAGCAAGGCATGATTGCCCTTTCGCGCGGCCTCTCGTCCCGCGGCGGGGGTGCCGAGCGCCTTGAAGCCCGCATAGCCTATGCCCGCCTCCCGCAGGCCCGCGGCGAGGATATTCTTGGAGAAGCCGGGGCGGCGCGACAGGGGAACCGCCCGCACATCCGCCAGCAAGGTGACGCCCGCCCCCTGCAATGCCTCGATCAGGGCGGCCTGCGTCGTGCCCTCATAGCCGATGGTGAAGATGCGCATGCCCGCTATATGGGACGGACGGGCGCGGTCCGCATCCCCCGACCGCCCGGTCCGGCCCGATCAGGCGGCGAGATGCGGCCGGTGGCCGCCCGTCACGAGGTTGCGGACGACGTGGATGCAATTGTCGAAGCTCGACCCCGCAATATCCAGGGCCGCGCCATCGGGCAGGATGACCCGCAATTCCCATATCTGGTCATGGGCGATGCAGGCGTCCCTGTCCTTCCTGGTCAGGAAGACCGGCGCATCGCCGATGCGGGCGCGGTGCAGGAGATGCTGCTCAACGCTCATGTTGAACTCGCGATGGGCGTTATGCTGCATCTTGAACACGGAGAAATTGTCGGCCAGCCAATCGAACATGTCTTGTTCCCACTCCTTGTCCCGTTCCGCTGTCGGTCTGCGGCTTATCGGGCGGATGCGGGTAAAACCTTGCCAAGACATTCGGGTTTCATGATTTTTCGCAAAACCAACCTGGATCAGTCAAATAGTCGTGACGTGGACGCAAGCATCGCGGAAAAGGTCGCGGGCGGCCTGGCCGCCGACCGCCGTGCCGCCCCACCAGTCCGGGAGCGGAACCGGTTTCGCGGCGCCGAAGAGGACCGGGCCGAGCCGGATCGCGGCGGCACAGAATAGCCGCCGGCCATCCCCCCCTTCCCGCTCGAAGGCCACGACATGCGCGGCGCGCTCGCCCGTGACGGGCAGCGGCCGATAGCGTCCGGTCGCAAACAGTCGGGGCCTTTCGGCGCGCAGGGAAAGGAGGTGGGCGATCAGCGCCGTCTTCGCATCCGTCCCGTCGGCCAGCGCTTCCCGGCGGGCGGCATAATCGACCGGGCGGCGATTATCGGGGTCGACCATGCTGTAATCCGCCCGCTCGCATCCCTGATAGAGGTCCGGCACGCCCGGCACCGTGCAGCGCAGCAGCGTCTGGACGAGGCTGTTGGCCTCCGCCGCCGGGGCAAGGGCGGCCATGAAATCGTCGAAGGCGGCCGCGAAGGCGGCGCCGGGCGTGAGCAGCGCCGTAGCAAGCGCCTGATAGCGCGCCTCATAGCCCTCGTCCGGGGCTTCCCAGGAGGAGCGCAGCTTGGCCTCGCGCAGCGTCTTGCGCTGCCAGTCGTGGACGCGTCCGGCAAAGGCGTCAGACGGCACCTTCCATGCGCCGACGAGCGCCTGCAGGAGCAGGTAGATATCCGCCGGGTCCAGCCCGTCCGCATAGGGCGCGGCGAGGTCCATGAAGCGGCGGGCATGGCCGCGCCATATGTCCGGAATGGCGCTCAGCACGGCGAGGCGGGCGCGGGCATCCTCCCCGCGCTTATGGTCATGGGTGGCCGTGGCGAGGAGCGCATGGGGATGGGTCGCCGCGCGCGCCGCCATGGCGGCGTGGAACGCCTCCACCGGCGCGGCGAGGCGGCCGGGATCGAAGCCCACATCATTGGCCGAGAGGAGCAGGCCGTGGCGGTAGAAGGCGGTATCCTCCACGCCCTTGGCCGCTATCGGCGCGGACAGTTGCTGGAAGCGGCGCACCGCCTCCCGCGCCAGTTCCGGCTCCCCCTTTCCCTCGCCGGCGAGCCAGCCGAGGATCAGGTCGATGACGGGCGCCTCGCCGGGCGCGGCGATGCGCAGCGCCGCCTGCCGCGCGGCGGCGCGGACCGGGCCATCCTGCGGCGGCGCGGCGGTGCCGGTGCCATAGGTGCGATAGACCGGGAAGATGTGGAGCAGGCTGCGCAGGGCGCGCCGGATCATGCCCCGCGTCACCCAGGGCGCGCCCTGCGCGCCGGCCAGATGGTGGAAACTGTCGATGCAGGCGGCAAGTTGCCCCTCGAACTGCCAGTCCAATATGTCGCGGCGCGCGGCCAGCGCCTCCACCCCGAAATCGGCGGATCGGCCGCTGATCTCCTCCCACAGCGCGCCGAGCGGCGCCTGGCCGGAGGGGTCGTGCAGCAGTTCGGACACTTCCCGCATGAAGTCATAGCCGCTGGTCCCGTCCGTCTCCCACTCCACGGGCAGGGCCTCGCGGGGGGCCAAAATCTTCTCGACGACGATATAGGCGTGCCGGTCCGGATCGATGGCGCGGAAGGCCGCGCGCAGGGCGCGGCAATAGGCGGCGGGATCGGCCAGCCCGTCCACATGATCGACGCGCACCCCGTCGATCAGCCCGTCCCGGTACAGGTCGAAATAGAGCTGGTGGGTAAGGGCCAGGATCACGGGGTCCTCCATCCGGACGCCCGCCAGATCGTTGATCGAGAAGAAGCGGCGCCAGTTGAGGCTGTCATTGGCGGCGCGCCAGTAGAGCAGGCGATAATGCTGCCGCCCGATCAGCGCGGCCAGCGCGGCCCGGCCCGCCGCATGGGCCGGATCGTGGCGGGCGAGGACGGCATCGCGCGCCTCCTTCGCATCCTCCAGCAGGGGGTCGTCGGGCCTGACCGGCCAGGCCGGGCCGTCATAGAGCCGGATGCCGAGCCGTCCCTCCTGCTCGACAAGGCGGATATCCCCGGCGAGTAGCGCCTCCTCCAGCGGCGCGCCGAGCACCGGCAGCGCTATGGGCCCGGTCCAGTCGATGTCGAAGACGGCGGCGAAATCGCTCCCCTCCCCCTTTTCCAGCACGTCCAGCCACCAGCGGTTCCCGTCGCCCGCCACGCCCATATGATTGGGCACGATGTCGATCACCATCCCCATGCCCCGTGCCCGGAGCGCCGCGACGAGGCCGCGAAAGCCCTCCTCGCCGCCCAGCTCCGGATTGATGCGCGTGGGATCGGTCACGTCATAGCCGTGCATCGACCCCTTCGCCGCCACGGTGACGGGCGAGGCATAGACATGGCTGATGCCGAGATCCGCGAGATAGGGCACGATCCCCTCCGCGTCGGCGAAGGTGAAGCCGGAATGAAACTGAAAGCGGTAGGTGGCGCGGGGAATCATGCCTTGCGGGCCTCGTCCAGGGCAGCGATGCGGGCCTCCGCCTCAGGCGCCGCGATCAGGGTTTCGAGCGGCGCGGGCAGGCGGCGGCGCCAGTTGGGATGACCGTCGACGGTGCCGGGGAGATTGGGCTGCTCCTCTTGCGCCAGCAGGTCCTCCAGCGGCACTATGGCGAGGCGCGAGGCGGCGCGCCCGACATGGCGAAGGGCCGCGTCCACCACGGGCAGCGGATCGTCGTTCGCGGGCTGCGCGCCCTGGCCGATGGCGGACCAGAGCTGCGCCCGGTCCCTCTCCCGCTCCGCCGGGCCGGGACCGCCGCGCCCGAGCCGCGCATTCCAGTCGAGGTCGCGGCCGCGCCACCAGCCCGCGACGGTGGGCGTGTCATGCGTGCCCGTCATCGCGACGCTGGCGGGATGGAAATGCTCCGGACGGCGGAAGGCGCCGCCTTCCTCCCGCTCGAACCAGAGCACGCGCATGCCGGACAGGCCCCGCGCGGCGGCCGCCTCCATGAAGCCGGGCGGCCATGTGCCGAGATCCTCGGCGATCACGACAGCCTGGGCGCGGTGCGATTCCAGCGCGAGCAGGCGAAGCATGTCGTCGCGCGGATAGGCGAGATAGGCGCCGTCCTGCGCCCGGCCCCCCTCCGGTACGACCCAGAGGCGCTGGAGGCCGAAGCCATGGTCGATGCGCAGCCCGCCCGCATGGGAAAGCGCCGCGCGGACCATGGCGATCCAGGGCGCGAAACCGCTGGCATGCAGGCCCCGCGGCGAAAAGGCGGTGAGGCCCCAATTCTGCCCGTCGGGGCCGAGCGGATCGGGCGGCGCGCCGATGGTCAAACCCTCCAGCATCAGGCCGCGCATCGCCCAGGCATCGCTGCCGCCCGGATCGATCCCCACGGCGAGGTCCGCGATGAGGCCGATGGCCATGCCCGCGCTTTTCGCCGCGGCCTGCGCCGCCTCCAGATTCTGCGCGGCGAGCCACTGGACGAAGAGGTGGAAGGACTGCTCGCCCCGGTGCAGCGCGGCGAAGCGGTGCACCGCCAATCCGCCCGGATCATGATAATCGGCGGGCCAGTCCTGCCAGCGGCCCGCCTCCCGCGCGAAATGGAGATGGAGCGTATCGTGCAGCGCATGGCGGCCCAGCGCCTCCCCCTGCTCCTCGACCCAGAGGTGGATGCGCGCGCGTGTGGGGGCGTCGATGGCGGCGAAGGCGGTGCGCAGGGCGGCGAGGCGGGGCGGCACGGCGCCTTCCCAGTCGATCAGCGCCCCGCCCTCTTCCCGCGCGAAGCCGGGCAGGCCCGCCAGCGCCGGGTCGGCCAGCGCGGCATTGAGGAACAGGCGGCTCGACGGCGCATAGGGGCTGAAACGGCGTCCGTCACCCGGATAGAGGGCATGGACGGGGCTGATCGCGACGGCATCGGCGCCGCGCTCCGCGAACAGGGGCACAGCGTGGGCGAGCGTGCCGAAATGACCATAGGGCTGGTCCTCGCGGTCGCGCAGCGCGGGTATCTGCACCGCCGGGCCCCAGAGCCGCGCATCGGGCAGCGGCAGGACGCGCGGCGGCGCGATGGCCAGCGTCAGTTCATGGCCGCCCAGGCGCAGGCGATAATAGCCCGGCCGCTCCACCGGTCCCAGCATCCCGCCCGCGACGTCGAGCGCGCGGGGCACATCGTCCTCGCCCGCCAGCTCGGCCCGTGCGGCGGAGGCGAGCGAGGGCGGCAGGGCGACCGGCCTGCCCGCATCGCCGGACAGGAAGAGGGGCGGCGCCTCCGCCTCCTCCGCCAGACGGTCCCGGCTGCGGCGCCGGTCCGCCTCCGTTTCCGCGGCATGGCCGAGCGCGCCGAGAATGGCGGCCAGTCTATCCTCCGGCACCCGCTGCTCCCGGCCCGTCGCATCATGCCATGCCGGGGCAAGGCCGGCCGCTTCGGCCAGTTCGGTCATGCCGGTCATGCGGAGGTCAGCCATGCCGCGAAGCTGGCGGGCGCGCCCGCCTCGCCCCGCGCGAATATCGGCTCTCCCGTGTCCGCCGGAAACGACACCGCGTCCCGGCCGAGATTGATCGCGACCGTCAGCACCGCGCCGTCGCCCAGCGTCCATGCCGCGCTCACCGCCTTCGCGCCCAGCACCGCCGCGCCGAGCGCCACCGCGCCCCGCAGGCGGGGCACGATCAGGCGGGTGCGCAGGCCGATGAGATGGCGGTAGAAGGCTTCCCACTCCTCCGCATCCGGTCCGGGCTGCGCGCGGGATGCGGCGAATGTGTCCCCCGCATTGGGGTCCGGAATGCGGGCGCGGGCCGCTTCGTCGCGAAAGGCGTCGAACTTGGCGAATTCGCGGCGCCGCCCCTCCCGCACCGCATCGGCCAGTTCGTCATGGAAATCGGTGAAGAAGAGGAAGGGCGATTGCGAGCCGCGCTCGTCCCCCATGAAGAGGAGCGGTATCTGGGGCGAGAGGAGAAGGAGCGCCGTCGCCGCGCGCAGCCGCGCCGGATCGGCCAGCAAGGTCAGCCGCTCGCCCAGCGCGCGATTGCCGACCTGATCGTGATTCTGGAGGAAGCTGACGAAGGCGGTGGGCGGCAAATGGCCGCTGGGGCCGCCGCGCGGCCTGCCGTCCTGGTTGGGGGACGGCTCGCCCTGATAGATGAAGCCCTCCGCCAGGCAGCGGGCGAGGCGTTCGGCCGGGTCGTCGGCGAAATCCCGATAATAGGCGCTTGTCTCGTCCGTCAGCAGGACATGGAGGACATTGTGGAAATCGTCGTTCCATTGCGCGTCATAGAGGCCGGGCGCGAGGCGGGCGGCGTCATTATGCTCGTTTTCAAGGATCAGGTGGATGTGGCGGCCGGGGACATGCCTGCGGATCTGCCCGGCCAGCCAGTCGAGGAAGCCGTCATCCCCGATGGCGTGGACCGCATCGAAGCGCAGGCCGTCGAAGCGATAGTCCTCCAGCCACATCAGCGCGTTCTCGCGGAAATAGGCGGCGACGGGCGGCTGGCCGACCGCGACCGCGCCGCCCCAGGGCGTATGGACATCCGCATCGAAGAAATCCGGGGCATAGACGCCCAGATAATTCCCATCCGGCCCGAAATGATTATAGACCACATCGAGCAGGACCATGAGGCCAAGGCCATGGGCGCGGTCGATCAGCGCGCGCAGGTCTCCGGGCGTGCCGTAGCTTTCGGAGGGGACAAAGGGCAGCACCCCGTCATAGCCCCAGCCGCGTGTGCCGCCGAACGCGCCCACGGGCATGAGTTCCACGGCCGTGACGCCAATCTCCGCGAGGCGCGGCAATTCATCCGCAAGGCCCCGGAATCCCCCGCACAGGCCGACATGCACCTCCTGTATGATCGCCTCTTCCCACGGCCTCCCGCGCCAGCCGGTCGCCTGCCAGACATGCTCGCGCGGGTCGGTGACGACGCTCCAGCCATGGACGCCGCCGCTCTGCGCGCGGGAGGCGGGATCGGGAACGGCGAGGCCGTCGTCGAGGCGGAAGCGGTAGCGGATGCCGGGCCGGGCGGGGGCATCGGCATGGAACCAGCCGCCTTCGCCCGCGATCAGGGAGAGGGGTTCCTGCCCCTCCACCTCCAGTCGCGGCGACCTCTGCGCTGGTGCCCAGAGATTGAAGCGCCATGTGCCCGATCCCGCATCGACCGGTCCCCAGAGCCGCATCAGCCGGTGAACTCGTGAATGGAGCGGATCAGCGCGGCGCTGTGCGGCGCCAGTTCATACTCGCTCTCCATATGCACATTCTCCAGTTCCGGCCGGGCGCTGTCGATCAGGAGGATGCGCTCGCTGAACGGCCCCGGCAGCGCGAAGCGGATCGGGGCGTCACCCGCGTTGAGGAGCAGGTTGATGGCCTCCACCCCGCCCTCCTCCAGCCGGATCGCACGGCGCATGGAGAGGGCGCGCCCGTCGGGGTTGTGCCAGTCCTCCGGGGACAGTTGCTGGCCGCGCTCGTCCCACCATTCGATATCGTTGATGCCATGGCCGGGCGAACCCTGCCCGTAGAGGAAGTCCGCCGCGCGCAGCACCGGATAGCGTTTGCGCAGCGCGATCAGCCGGGCGGTGAAATCGGACAGCGCCGCCCCCGCCTCGCTTTCGAGGAGGGACCAGTCGATCCAGCTTATCGCATTATCCTGGCAATAGGCATTGTTGTTGCCGCCCTGGCTGCGCCCGAACTCGTCCCCCGCCACCAGCATCGGCGTGCCGAGCGAGGCGAGGAGCGTGAGGAGGAGGGAGCGCTGCACCTTGGCGCGGGTCTCCACGATGCCGCTGTCGTCCGTCGGCCCCTCCGCGCCCCAGTTGCGGGAGATGTTGTTGTCGTGGCCGTCCCGGTTCTCCTCGCCATTGGCCTCGTTATGCCGCTCCTCATAGGAGACGAGATCGGCCAGCGTGTAGCCGTCATGGCTGGTGAGGAAATTAACGCTCGCCCAGGGCCGGCGCGCGCGGCGGTCGAACAGGTCGCCGGAGCCGGAGAGGCGCGCGGCGAGGTCGCCCCGCTTGCCCGGATCGCCGCGCCAGTAGCCGCGCACCGTGTCGCGGAACTTGTCGTTCCATTCCGCGAAGCCGGGCGGGAAATTGCCGAGCTGGTAGCCGCCCATGCCCACATCCCACGGCTCCGCGATCAGCTTGAGCCGGCCGAGGATCGGGTCCTGCCGCAGCACGTCGAAAAAGCCCGAATTGGGGTCGAAGCCATGGGGCGTGCGGCCCAGCGTCAGGCCGAGGTCGAAGCGGAAGCCGTCAATGCCGTAGCTGGTCGCCCAGTAGCGCAGACTGTCCGCCACCATCTGGATGACGCGGGCATGATTGAGGTTGAAGGTGTTGCCCGTGCCCGTCTCGTTCAGGCAATAGCGCCTGTTATCGGGCAGCAGCGAATAATAGGTCGCATTGTCCAGCCCGCGCCAGCACAGCGTGGGGCCAAGCTCGCTCCCCTCGCAGCTATGGTTGTAGACGACATCGAGAATGACCTCGATCCCCGCCGCGTGGAGGCGCCGCACCGCGACGCGCAGTTCGTCCTGCGTTTGCGGATCGGCGAAATAGCTGGGTTCGGGCGTGAAGAAATTGAGGCTGTTATAGCCCCAATAGTTGCGCAGTCCCCGCTCCTGGAGGAAACGGTCCTGCGTGAAGGCGTGGATGGGCAGAAGTTCCAGCGCGGTGACGCCCAGCCGCTTCAGATGGGCGATCACATGGGGATGGGCGAGTCCGGCGAACGTGCCCCGCTCCTGCGGCGGCGCATGTTCGAGAAGCTTCGTCAGCCCCTTGGCATGCGCCTCATAGATCACCGTTTCCGACCAGGGCGTGTTCGGGCGGATGTCGCGCGACCAGTCGAAGGCGTCATGCGTCACCACCGCCTTGGGCATGGCGGGCGCGCTGTCGCGCTTGTCGAAGCCGAGATCGGCGCGGCGGCCGCGCACCGGATAGCCGTGCAGCGCGTCCGTCCATCTGAGCGATCCGGCCATGCGCCGCGCATAGGGGTCGAGCAGCAGCTTGTTGGGATTGAAGCGGTGCCCCTCCTCCGGCCGGTAGGGGCCATGAGCGCGATAGCCGTAGAGCAGGCCGGGCCGCGCATTGGGGAGATAGCCGTGCCACACCTCGTCCGTGCATTCGGGCAGGGCGAAGCGCGCTACCTCCCGCTTGCCGCCGGGATCGAACAGGCACAGGTCGATCCGCTCGGCATGGGCGGAGAAGACCGCGAAATTGACGCCCAGACCGTCAAAGGTCGCGCCCAGCGGATAAGGGATGCCGCCGTCCAGGCGGTCGGGAAACTGGCTCAAGCCGTACCTCGCAATGATAGAAGGGGGGAAAGGGAAGCCGTCAGGCGGCCTTCGCCTTCCTGCTCCGCTTGGCGGCGGTCGCCGCCTTCGCCACCTCCACCACTTCTATCGCATCCTCCGCCTCGATCTCGGCGGTGTCGACCGGCGTGGGGCCGCTGCCGATCTCGCGCGTCGCCTGATCCCAATGCAGGAGGTCGCGGCCGTGCTGCCTGCCGTCCTCTTCCCAAAGCGCATAGGCGCGCTCCCTGATCCGCTGATCCCTGTCGTCCGCCATGACCATGCTCCCCGGCACGGGAGACGTCCCGTGCATGCCCTATGAAATGCACATCGCGGGATTTGGATGCAGGGCGGCAGGCAGGAAATTGGCGGGCCTTGCCATGGGCCGCATGCCGCATCCGCCGCATCCGTCTCCATAACGTAACATTTCATTGCCATCCGGCGATTTCCGGGCGACCTTCCCCTTCCCGGCCTGTTCAGGGACGATGCGATGATCCTCAGCATGAACCGCCGCCAGATGCTGACCGGCGCCGCTTTCTCGGCCGCCATGGTCTCCGTCGGCGCGCGCGCGGCGGGCCTGGGCCCCGGCAGCCTCTTCACGCTGGGCGTCGCGTCCGGCGAGCCCGTGGCGGACGGCATGGTCCTGTGGACCCGACTCGCGCCCGAGCCGCTCCAGGCCGATGGCGGCATGACCCGCGGCGCGGTGCCGGTGCGCTGGGAAATCGCGGCGGACGAAGGCTTTGCGCGGCCGGTCAGGTCCGGCACCGTCCTTGCCGAGGCCGATTGGGCGCACAGCGTGCATGTGGAGGTGTCGGGCCTGCTGCCGGACCGGCCCTATTGGTATCGCTTCATCGCCAATGGCGAGGCCAGCCCGGTCGGCCGCACCCGCACCGCCCCCGCGCCCGGGGCGGCGGTGGACAGGCTGCGCCTCTGCTTCGGCTCCTGCCAGAAATATGAGGCGGGCTTCTATGCCGCCTGGCGGCATGTCGTCGCGGAGGAGCCGGACCTGATCCTGTTCCTGGGCGACTATATCTATGAAGGCGATCCCAATCCCAAAAATGCCGTGCGCCTGCACAGGAACCCGCAGCCGGTCGATCTGGCGGGCTATCGCGTCCGCTACGCCACCTACAAGATGGACCCGCTGTTGCAGGGCGCGCACCAGATCGCGCCCTGGGCCACGACATGGGACGATCATGAGGTGGTCAACGACTATGCGGGATCGCTGGACGAGGAGAACAGCGATCCGGCGACCTTCCTGAAGCGGCGCGCGGCCGCCTATCAGGCCTATTATGAGCATCTGCCCCTGCGCCCGTCCATGCGGCCCCATGGTCCGGACCTGAAGCTTTACCGCACCCTCGACTGGGGCGCCCTCGCGCAGTTCCAGATCATCGACGACCGGCAATATCGGGGCGCGCGCGCCTGCCAGCCGCCGGGCCTGGTGGAGGCGCACCGGAAATATAAGAGCCTCGTCGCGCCCTGCGACGACCTCAACGATCCGTCGCGCACCATGCTGGGCGCGGAGCAGGAGGCATGGCTTCTGGACCGGCTGGGGCGCAGCCGGGCGCAATGGAACCTCCTCGCGCAACAGACGCTGATGCACCGGCAATTGCGCACCGACCCGGCCGAACCCGAGGCCGCGCCCAAGATCCCGGCCGATACATGGACAGGATATCCCGTGGCGCGCGACCGCATCTTCCGCCGCTGGGCCGAGGCGAAGACGAAGAATCCGCTGGCGCTGGGCGGGGACATCCATGCCTTCGCCGCCGCCGACCTGCCCCATCCCGACCGGCCGGACGGCCCGCCCGTCGCATCCGAATTCGTGGGCGGCTCCATCTCCTCCCTCTTCCATGACGACAGCTACAAGAAACTGGCGAGAAGCAACGGCCTCGCCTTCGCGGAGAATGAGGTGCGCGGCTATGCCCGCGTCGAACTGACGGCCAAGGGAGCGGACATCGTTTTCCGGGGCCTGGCCGACGCGCTGCGCGAGGATTCGGCCATCAGCGATCTCGCGCAATTCCATGTCGAGGCGGGACGGCCCGGCCTCACCATGACGGATAATTGCTCACCGGAAATATATTGTAATATTAGGTACACAAAACCGTCCTAACGGCGCGAGATCGCCGATGCGGATCAGGCACCCCAACAAGCGGGCCTGACGTCACCTGCCCTGTTCGGGGCAGGGGCGCCGTATCTGCGCATCATGTCCATTCGGGGGTTTGCTCGATGTCGTTTTTCTCTGGCCGTTCGCTCCTGCGGAGCGGCGGATGCTTCCTGCTGTCCGCAAGTCTTCTTTCCATCGCCACGGTTTCCCATGCCGGGATCGCGGCCGATCCCGGCTTCGCCCCGGCCCCGGCCGCCGATAGCGCCGATGCGCCCGACGATGGCGCCAATGCCGGCGAGATCATGGTCGTCGCGCGCAAGAAGGAAGAAAATGCGCAGCAGGTGCCGATCCCGATCACGGTCATCAGCCCGCTGGAACTGACGCGCCAGAACCTGACCAACTTCACCAATTTCCAGAACAAGTTCCCTGCCTTCTCCGTCTATCTGACCAATCCGAAGCAGTTGAACCTCGGCATTCGCGGCATCGGCAATAACGGCTTCAACACGGACGGCATCGACGGTTCGGTCGGCGTGTTCGTGGACGGCATCTACACCGGCCGCCAGGGCATGGTGTCGAACGACTTCAACGACATCGCGGATGTGGAACTGCTGCGCGGACCGCAGGGCACGCTGTTCGGCAAGAACACCACGGCGGGCGCGGTGATCATCAACACGCTGCGGCCCAGCTTCGACTGGGGCTTCACGGGCGAGGCCAGCGTCGGCAGCTTCGATTTCCATGAATTCAAGGGCAGCATCACCGGACCGCTGATCAAGGACAAGCTGGCCTTCCGCCTGTCCGGCTTCTACTCGGACCGCGACGGCACCTATTTCAACATCTATAACGGCTCGCGCCAGAATGCCCGCCAGGGCAGCGGCATCCGGGGACAGCTGCTCGCGACGCCCACGGACAACCTGACCATCCGTCTGATCGGCACCCATGCCCGCCAGCAGTTCAACACCATGTCGCCGGTGGCCCTGTCGGTCTACAATCCCGCCGCGCTTCAGGCACGCATGGCCGCCGCGGGCTATCAGCTGAACCTCAGCAATGCGGAGGACCGGCTGGTCAATATCGACAGCCCGCTCAACGCGCAGACGGAGATGGACAATGGCAGCGCGGAGATCAATCTGGACCTCGGCCCGGCGGGCACCGTCACGTCGCTGACCGGGTATCAATACTGGTCCTGCTTCACCAATAACGACAATGACTATACGCAGCTCGACGCCGTGCGCGACTATGGCTCGTGCAACCGCGAGGACCAGTTCAGCCAGGAACTGCGCTGGGCATCGGAGCGCGGAAAGCCGGTCGAGCTGACCATCGGCGGCTTCCTGAGCCGCCAGCGCCTGAAGGTCGACTCGCGCATCGTCTTCGGCAGCCAGTATCATATCTTCGCGGCCAATCCCAACGCGACGCAGTTCCCCAATGTGTCGGGCGTCAGCTGGGCGAACGGCGCCTATGCCAGCCGCCTGGCGGGCACCAGCTTCAAGAGCGTCGCGACCTTCCGCACCAATACGGATGCGGTTTTCGGCAATGTCAGCATCCATCCGGATGCCGAGCGCAAGCTGTCGATCGACCTCGGCCTGCGCTACACTTGGGAACGCCGCTCGCAATATTATGACGGCTGGGTGGAAGCCAATCCGGGTGCCCTGTCCAACGACCAGTTGCGCGCCCTGTCGCCGTCGGGCGCCAATGCACAGCTCGGCCGGGTGGACGGCGCCTATATTCTCGACCGCGCCCTGTCGGGCGAGGCGGGCGTCAACTACAAGGTCACGCCGGACATCTTCGTCTATGCGAAATATGCGCGCGGCAACAAGTCGGCGGGCTTCAACCTGCTGCCCTATAACAGCACCAATCCCGACACCGGCGTGGGCAACGCCATTTCCCTGGGCGCCAAGCAGACGGTCGAGGGCGAGAAGGCGGACAGTTTCGAGGCGGGCATCAAGACCAGCCTGTTCGACCGCAAGGTCATCTTCAACCTGACCGCCTTCCATACCGTGGTCCGCAACTATCAGGCGAACCAGGCGGTGGGCCAGGGCAGCACGGCCCTGCGCTTCCTGTCCAATGTCGGCTCGCTGACCTCCGACGGAGTTGAGGCGGAAGTGGAGACGTGGCTGGCCAAGGGCCTGCATAGCAAGGGCTTCCTCGGCTATAACCACGCCTTCTATTCCAATTTCGCCAATTCGGTCTGCCCCGGCCAGTCGACCGCTCTCACCTGCGACCTGACGGGCCGGCAGGTGGCATGGGCACCGAAATGGACGGCCGACTTCACCGTCGACTATACCCATCCGGTCAGCGAGACAGCGGACGTCTACGGCCTGTTCGACATCAACTGGCGCTCGAAGCAGAACACCACCACCATTCTGGACCCGGCCGCCGAGATCAAGGGCTATGCGCTGGCCAGCGCACGTGTCGGCATGCTGCTCGACCATGGCCGCTATGAGGTGCAGTTCTGGGTCGAGAACCTGTTCGACAAGGCCTATTATATCAACCTGCTGGGCCTGACGAAATCGACCGGCATCGTGCAGGGATATCCGGGCAATCCCCGCACCTGGGGCCTTACCGCGCGGGTGAAGATGTAGGGGGACGACAGGGGGCGGCCGGACGGTCCGCCCCCTTTTCGCGTCACGGCCGCCTGCCGCCCGACTCGGCTCCCCGGCCGCTCCCTGTCCCCCGTTCCGGCACCGTGAAGGGCGCCGAAGGGACAAAACGTGCGCAAATAGACGGAAAATGAGGCTTTTGGGGGCGTGACGGCGGCGAATAAGGCGGCTATGCGCGTCTAGGCCA
>JASGGS010000280.1:0-5003 GCA_047602685.1 Sphingobium sp. | reverse complement strand
GGATGTTGATCTCCGGGTTGAAGTTGGTCGCGAAATGCTGGCCATGGTCGCCGCCATTGCAGTCGAGAATGTCGAGCGTGTCGATCCGCTCGAAATGATGCTTGCGCAGCCATGTCGCGAACACGCTCGTCACGCCGGGGTCGAATCCGGAACCCAGCACCGCCGTCAGGCCCGCCTCCCTGAACCGGTCCTGATAGGCCCATTGCCAGCTATATTCGAAATGGGCCGTGTCGCGCGGCTCGTAATTGGCGGTGTCGAGATAGTGGGCGCCCGCCTTCAGGCAGGCCTCCATGATCGACAGGTCCTGATAGGGCAGGGCCAGGTTCACGACCAGCTTGGGCTTGACCTCGGCGATCAGGGCGGCGGTCGCGTCAACATCGTCCGCGTCCACCTGCGCCGTCCCGATGGTGACGCCGGTGCGATCCTTCACGGATGCGGCGATCTCGTCGCACTTGGCGATGCGGCGGCTTGCCAGGGTGATGTCGGGAAAGATGTCGGGGTTCATCGCCATCTTGTGCACCGCGACCGATCCGACGCCGCCCGCGCCGATCACCAGAATCTTGCTCATGCCCAATGCACTCCTTCGTGCTTCCAACTTGCCATCCGGACCCGCCATCGGACCCGGGCGCCGGCGAAAGGCGCGATATAGGCCATCCGCCCGCCGACGCAATGCGCCAGTCGCGGGGAAGGCTCCACTCGTGCCGCCGCTTGGGGGCGCGTCACAAAAGCGCCATCGCTCCGTCACTGCCCGGTCACGGCGCCGCTCTACCGCGCCCTTGTTACGGTCCCGGGACATGGGGACCGGGGACAGCGGAAGGATATGCCATGAAAAGCAGGCGGGCAGAGACCATCGACCGCGCGGTCATCAACCATGACGGCATGACGAGGGAAGGGCTGCTCGAACGCGCCTTCGCCTTCGCCTTTCGCGGCCTCGTCTATGCGCAGATCTGGGAAGACCCGGTGGTGGACATGGAGGCGCTGGCGATAGAGCCGGACAGCCATGTCGTCACCATCGCCAGCGGGGGATGCAATGTCCTCTCCTATCTCGTCGCGGACCCCGCGCGGATCACGGCGGTTGACCTCAACACCGCCCATATCGCCCTCAACCGGCTGAAAGGCGTCGCGGCGGTGCATCTGCCCGACCATGCCCATTTCCGCCGCTTCTTCGGCGATGCCGACCGGGCGGAGAATCTGGACGCCTATCAGGCCCATATCCGCCCGCATCTGGACGAGACCTCGCGCCGCTATTGGGAGGGGCGCGACCTGATCGGCCGCCGCCGCATCTCCATGTTCGGCAGGGGTGCCTACAAGCGGGGCCTGCTCGGCGGCTTCATCGGCGCGGCGCATCTCGTCGCCCGGCTCTATCGCATCGACCCGCGCGACCTGCTGGAGGCGCGTACGATGGAGGAGCAGCGCGCGATCTTCGAGGCGAAGCTCGCCCCCATATTCGACCGCAAGTTCGTGCGCTGGCTGTCCGACCAGCCCGCATCGCTTTTCGGCCTCGGCATCCCGCCCGCCCAATATGAGGCGCTGGCGGGCGACGACCGGATGGCGGCCGTGCTGCGCCAGCGGCTGGAGCGGCTGGCCTGCGATTATGACCTGAAATCCAATTATTTCGCCTGGCAGGCGTTCGGGCGCGGCTATGGCAAGGGGCCGGACGCGCCCCTGCCGCCCTATCTGGACGAGCGCAATTACGAGGCGGTGCGGGCGCGCGCGCCGCGCGTGTCGGTCAACCATGCCAATATGACCGACTGGCTGGCCACGCAGCCCGCCGCCAGCGCCGACCGCTATATCCTCCTCGATGCGCAGGACTGGATGAGCGACGCACAGCTTGCCGCGATATGGGCGCAGATCACCCGCACCGCGCGGCCCGGCGCGCGCGTCCTCTTCCGCACCGCGGCGGAGCCGAGCCTGCTGCCGGGGCGCCTGCCGGACGATCTTCTCGGCCGCTGGCATTATCATGAGGATGAATCGCGCGACTATACCCGCCGCGACCGCTCCTCCATCTATGGCGGCGTCCACCTCTACTCGCTGCTGGATTGACCGGCATGGCGGACAGTCTGGCAGGCGGTCAGGGCGCGCATCAGGCGTTGATGGACGCGCAATATCGGTGGCAGAGGCATGTCTACGACCTCAGCCGCAAATATTATCTGCTGGGGCGGGACGAGCTGGTCTGCGCGCTGGACGTGGCGCCGGGCGCGTCCGTGCTGGAACTGGGCTGCGGCACGGGGCGCAATCTCGCCCTTGTCGCGCGCCGCTATCCCCATGCGCGGCTGTTCGGCATCGATATCTCGGCGCAGATGCTGAAGAACGCCCGGCGCAACGCCCCCGGCGCGACGCTGCGCGTGGGGGATGCGACGCGGCTGGACAGCGCGGGCGTGCTGGGCGAGCGGCAGTTCGACCATGTGTTCATGAGCTATACCCTCTCCATGATCCCCGACTGGCGCGGCGCGCTGGACCAGGGCGCGCGATTGCTCGCGCCCGGCGGCCGTCTCCATGTCGTCGATTTCGGTCAGCAGGAGGGGCTGCCCCGCTGGTTCCGCCGCCTGTTGCAGGGCTGGCTGGCGAAATTCCACGTCACCCCCCGCGCCGACCTGTTCGATGCCTGCGCGGCGGTGGCGGAGCGCCATGGCCTCGCCTGCGACACCGCGCGCTCCTATCGCGGCTATGCCTGGGGCGCGGTGCTGCGCCGGGGTTAGGGCATCGCCCCCTATCTTCGGGAGAAGGAGTGCTCCTGCGGGAACAGGAAAAGCCGCGCGGCGAACGCAACCCGGCACGGGCCGGCGCTTCAGCCCCACCGCTCCAGCGCGGACCGCGCCATCTCATCGGCAACCGCGATGACCTTCACATTGGCCTTGAAGGACTGGACGGCGGCCATCCTGCCCACCGCTTCGTCCGCCAGGTCGATAGCGGGAGCGGCAACCATGCCCCGCGCATCCGCGCGCGAGGCACCGGGCCGGTAGCGCAGCACGGTTCCGCCGTCCGCCACCATCCGCGCGGACGTGCCGCCGCCGGGCAGGGCGCCCTGCTCGACCCGGAGCGGGCGGTAGGCGCTGCCCGCATCGCCCGTCCCGGCATCGCCCGTCGACGCCGCATTGGCGACGTTGGAGGCGCTGGCGGTCAGCCGCATCTGGCTGGCGCGAAGGCCGCCAAGGGCGATTCCGGAGAGGGACATGAGGGCGATCCTGCCCGCGCCGTCCTTAACGTCCGTTGCCGGACCATGGTTGACGCGCCGGAAACATCCTCCCGCGCGCATGTCCTCCCCGCGCATGTCCTCAATGCGTCAGGATCAGCACCGCGCCCATGAATATCCCGCCCGCGCCCACTATCCGCGTGGGCGCGACCCTTTCCTTCAGGAACAGGGCGGACAGGATCACCGCCGTCACCATCCCCGTCTCGCGCAGCGCGGCCAGCGGCGCCGTCGGTCCCAGCGTATAGGCGCGCAGGGCCATGCCGTAGCTCAGGATCGACATGGCGCCCGCAATCGCGCCCGGCTTCCATTGCCGCGCGGCCAGCGAGAAGAGCGCGCCCCGCGTCACGACGCTGAACATCGCCACCGCCGCCAGTCCGCACAGCACGAACACCCAGACGATATAGCTCAGCGGATCGGGCGCGGCGCGCACGCCATGGGCATCGACCACCGTATAGCTGGCAATGGCCGCGCCGGTCATCACCGACCAGCCCAGCGCCTCATGGCTGACATGCCGCCCGATCAGCATCAGGAACATGGCAGCCCCGATGACCGCGATCCCGGCCATCTGGCCCGGCGTCGCCGGCTCCCCGATCAGCCCCACGGTGACCAGCGCGGTGAGGAGCGGCGCCGTGCCGCGCAATATCGGATAGGCGGCGGAGAAATCCGCGATCTGATAGGCGCGGATCAGGCCGTAGAGATAGATGCTGTGCAGCACCGCGCTCGCCGCCAGCCATTCCCAGGCGCCATGGGGCAGGGGAACGAAGGCGATGGCGGGCAGCAGGATCGCCGCGCCGGTCCCGTCGGTCAGCGCGCGGCCCGCCACGGCGTCGCGGCCGCCCTTCACGATCGCGTTGACAATGGCATGGATGGACCCCGACGCGATCATCAGCGCCGCGCCGAGCATATAGCCGTCCATCGCGACCTCTATGGGGTGTGAGGCGGCTCAGGCCGCCTCGCGCAGCTCCAGCCGGGTCCAGATCTCGGACAGCGCCTCGACCAGTTCCACCATCATCTCCTCGCTGTGCGAGGGGCCGGGGGTGAAGCGCAGCCGCTCCGTGCCGCGCGGCACGGTGGGATAGTTGATGGGCTGCACATAGACGCCATATTCGGCGAGCAGGATGTCGCTGATCCGCTTCGCCTTCACCGGGTCGCCGACCAGCAGCGGCACGATATGGGTCACCGAATCCATGACCGGCAGCCCGGCCTCGCGCATCAGGCGCTTCAGCGTGGCGGCGGCGGCCTGTTGCCCGTCGCGCTCCGCGCTCGATTCCTTGAGATGGCGGACGCTCGCCAGCACGCCCGCAACCAGCACCGGGGACAGGCTGGTGGTGAAGATGAAGCCGGGCGCATAGCTGCGGATCACGTCGATGATCACCTTGTCCGCCGCGATATAGCCGCCCATCACGCCGAAGGCCTTGCCCAGCGTGCCCTCGATGATCGTCACCCGGTGCGCCACCTCGTCGCGCTCCGTGATGCCGCCGCCGCGCGGGCCGTACATGCCGACCGCATGCACCTCGTCGCAATAGGTGAGGGCGTTATACTCGTCCGCCAGGTCGCAGATCGCCGCGATGGGGCCGACATCGCCGTCCATCGAATAGACGCTCTCGAACGCGATCAGCTTGGGCGCCTCGGGATCGGCGGCGTCCAGCAGCTCGCGCAGATGCGCGAGGTCATTGTGGCGGAACACCCTCTTCTCGCAGCCCGAATTGCGGATGCCCGCGATCATCGAGGCATGGTTCAGCTCGTCGGAGAAGATGATGCAGCCGGGCAGCAGCTTGCCGAGCGTGGCCAGCGTCGCCTCGTTGGAGAC
>JASGGS010000279.1:0-5035 GCA_047602685.1 Sphingobium sp. | reverse complement strand
CGGCGTGGCAGACGCTTACCCCAGCGGGCGACCGGAATTGCGATATTCCGGCCGGATCGTCGATTGCGGCAGGCCGGGATCGCGCGAAGAGGCGGGAGCGTCCGCCGCGGGGGACAGGCCCATGGGCGAGAGGGGCGGCGCGAGCGGCGTGCCGCTCGCCGGGGACGCGGGGAGGAGCGGCGACGCGGCCGGGACGGACGGCATGGGCAGCGTCCAGCCGGGCAGCATGTCTGGTCCGGGCGGCGCGGCCAGCGGGCGTGGCGGCGCGGAGAAGGCGTAGGGGCCGGGCTGCGCGGACTCCCGCCCTGAATAGCGCATGCGGTAGGCCGTCGGCGCTCCCGCCGCGCCCGGCAGGCGATAGAAGATATGGGCGCCTACCACCGCGACCGGGCGCACCCTGTCCGCCCATGGCGGCCGCACGGCAAGCGTATGGTAGAAGGTGGCGAGGCCCGCGGGCGCGAACACCTCTCCGGCCAGGGCGCGCGCCGCCACGCGCCGGGCGCGCGACCATGCGGCGGCGGCGGGAATGCGCGCCATGGACCCGTCGCAGCTGAAGGTGAACTGGCAACGCCGGTCGGCCCGTTCCCCGCCCTGATAGATGACGGCGCAGACGCTGCTCGGCCAATGGCCGGAGGCGAGGCGGTTGAGGATCACCTGTGCGACCGCGCGCTGGCCCTCCTCCGGCTCATTGCCCGCTTCATAATAAATCGCATTGGTCATGCATTGGAGGGCGCGGGCATCGTCCAGCGGCGTGAAGCCGCGCATGGCTATCGGCAGGGCGGCCGGGCCTCGCTCGATCTGGAGGACGTGCGGGCTGCCCTGTTCCGGCGGGACGGTTGCGACGGGGCCGGAGGCGGGATCGGGCGCTACCGGAGCAAAGGCGTCCTGCGCGAAGAAATAGGCCGAACCGGGGAAGGTCTCGCCCGCCTGCTCGGAAGGATGGGAGCGCGCGGCCGGGGCGGAGGGCATGCCGGGTGCCAGGTCCAGCGCGCGCAGCGCATCCGCCGGTATCAGCCGCAGCGCGAGCACGGACAGCAATGCCGCCGCCGCCCAGACCCAGGGGGAACGGGGCGAGCGGCGGGGCCATGCGGAAGCGGCGCGGCGCGGCGAAGGGGACAGGGATGCCATTCCAGCCGCTTCTGCCATGAAAATCTTTATGATTTGGCCTCTTGTACCGGAATTTCGCCGCTGCGGCCCCGCCTAAAGCATGGCTTTGTCCGCCGCGCCTTTTCCCTTGCTTGCGGTGCAGGGGGTGGAGACGCTACATCCGCGCAATGACCCAGATCGTCCTGCCGCCCGCCGCCGATACCCTGTCCCTCATCGGCAATACGCCGCTCGTCCGTCTTGCCGGGCCGTCGGAGGAAAGCGGCTGCGATATTTACGGCAAGTGCGAGTTCGCCAATCCGGGCGCCTCGGTGAAGGATCGCGCCGCCCTCTTCATCGTCAACGACGCGGAGGAGAAGGGACAGCTCAAGCCCGGCGGCACGATCGTGGAAGGGACGGCGGGCAATACGGGCATCGGCCTCGCCCTTGTCGCCAATGCCAAGGGGTACAAGACGATCATCGTCATGCCGGAGACGCAGAGCCGGGAGAAGATGGACACGCTGCGCGCCCTGGGCGCCGAACTGGTGACCGTTCCCGCCGCGCCGTACAGCAATCCGGGCCATTTCGTGCATACGTCCCGCCGCATCGCGGAGGAGACGGAGGGCGCGATCTGGGCGAACCAGTTCGACAATATCGCCAATCGCAAGGCGCATGTGATCGGCACGGCGGAGGAGATCTGGGCGCAGTTGGACGGCCGCATCGACGGCTTCACCTGCGCGGCGGGCACCGGCGGGACGATCGCGGGCGTCGGCCTTGGCCTCAAGCAGCGCGACGAGGATATCGTCATCGCGCTCACCGACCCGCATGGCGCGGCGCTCTATAATTATTACGCCCATGGCGAATTGAAGGCGGAGGGCAATTCGGTGGCGGAGGGCATCGGCCAGGGCCGCATCACCGCCAATCTGGACGGCGCGCCCATCGATACCCAGTTCCGCATTTCCGATGAGGAGGGGCTTTACTGGGTCCGCCGCCTGCTGAGCGAGGAGGGGCTGTGCCTTGGCCTGTCCTCCGGCATCAACGTCGCGGGCGCGGTGGCGCTGGCGAGGCAGCTCGGCCCGGGCAAGCGGATCGCCACCATCCTGTGCGACACGGGCTTCCGCTATCTCTCCACCCTCTATAATCGCGACTGGCTGGTGGCGAAGGGGTTGACGCCCTTCCCCTGGCTGGACCAGAATCCGGGCGAATGACGATGATCGCCCATCAGGACAGAGGGATGGCCCGCCGATGATGGTCCGCCCCTCCCGCGAGGAAAGCCACCGCGAGAGCATGCGCCGCATACAGGTGGGCGCGGCCGGGCTGGGCGGCGTGCTGCTGCTGGTGGGGCTGACCAATGTCCTCGTCGACAATATCCGCAAGGACAATGTGCTGTCGGGCATGGGCGTCACGGCGGATGGCATGGCGGCGCCCAACGCCATGGCGGCGCCCCTCCAGTCGACGGAGCCGCTTGCCGATCTGGGCGTGACGCCCGCGACCGACGCCTCGAAACGGCAGGCCGTGCCCGCCGTGCCGGACCTGGAGCCGGACCCGAGACTCCAGAAGCCCATGGACCGCGATCCTCAGCAAGTCCCCTGAATTGACCGGCAGGCGATGGCTCGCGGGCGGCGTCACCGCCCTTGCCGGTCTGGCCGTGCTCCTCCTGGGCATGCTGCCGCCGCATGTGATGCGGACAGGGCAGCTCGACCCGCGCGACTGGCTGCTTCCCGCCCTGCTGGTCCTGCCGCTCGCCGCGCTGCTCCATGGCCCCTTCGGCGCGCGGCGCTGGCCGGTTTTCCTGTGGAGCCTGCTCGCCCTCGCCATGCCCCCTCTTGTCCTGTGCGTGGCCGGGTCCGCGGGGCAGGGGGGCAGGCTGTCCGCCTGGCTCCATCCCGCGCCCTCCCGATTTCCATCGGCCGCCCGCCGCCCCACCGTCGGCCTGCTGTCCGGCCCGGTGCTGCATGGCCCGGCGGCGCAGGGCCTGTTGCAAGGCGGTTTCGCGCGGGCGCCGCTCTGGCATGCCCTCTCGCGACGCTTCGACCTCCATCCCCTCGATGCGCTGGACGAGCGCGCTCTGGCGGGGCTTGACGCGCTTCTCCTGATCCAGCCGCGCGCGCTCGCGCCGGACGAACTGGTGTCGCTGGACAAATGGGTGAGGATGGGCGGGCGGGCTGTGCTGCTGGCCGATCCCGACCTGCGCTGGGCCGATCCGCGCCCGCTCGGTCACCCGCTGCGCGCGCCGCCCGTCACGCTGCTCGATCCCCTGCTGGGCCATTGGGGGATTTCCCTGGGACCCGCGCCCATGCGATCCGGCGCCGATCCGGTCGAGCGGCGCTTCCTCGACAATGGCCATATGCTCCAGATTTCCGGCGCGTCCCATTTTCTCCCGGACGGAAAGGCATGCCGTCTCTCCTCGCGCGGGCTTGTCGCGCGGTGCCGGATCGGCCGTGGGATCGCGATCCTCGTCGCCGATGCCGATTTCGCCAATGACGCGCTGTGGACCGCCGACCCCGCAAATCCCGCCCATATCGGCTCCTGGACCAGCGATGCGCCCGCCCTGCTGGCGGATTTCCTGGGGGATGGTCAGGGCAATGCCGCCGGACGGTGCATCTGGCTGACCCGGGCGGACGGTCTGCCGGGGGCGGCAAGGCCGGCGCTGGCCGTCCTCCTCCTGCTCTCCGCCATGGTCTCGCTGAGCATGGGAACAAAAAGAGAAAAGAGGAGCGTTTCCCAAATCGAATAGTCTTTTGAACATTTTTTCCCATTCTTTCCCATGAATCCCCCTTCACACCCGACCGCGCGACTGATAGTTACAGTCGCGAGGGCGTAAGGTGTTTCCGCGATTCAATAATCTGAACGGCGTGGCCGTTCGGAGGCGGACCCGGCGTGCCTCGGTGCAGGGAGTTCGGGGTCAAGGTGTCGGCGGCCGACAACTATCACGGTAGCGGGTTCAGCGGCGTTGACAGCAAGCAACGCTTCACCTTGCCCGTCGATCTGCGCCGCCGCGTGAAGGCCGGAAGCGGCGATCACAATGTCCTCTACATCAACATGACGCCTGAACT
This sequence comes from Sphingobium sp., assembly GCA_047602685.1. Classification (GTDB taxonomy): domain Bacteria; phylum Pseudomonadota; class Alphaproteobacteria; order Sphingomonadales; family Sphingomonadaceae; genus Sphingobium. The sequence goes on along the minus strand of JASGGS010000279.1, from coordinate 896 downwards.
GACCTGCCTGACCGGCTTCGGTGAGGACCATCTCTCGGACATGAAGGCGGAGATCGAGGCGGAGGTCATCGCCGCACGCGCCCGCGGCGAAGCCCTCGACCGCCACCGCCGCGCCGTGGACATGGTGGCCGGCGTCGAGCGCATCACCTTCGACGATGGCGGCCGGTTCAGCCTGCCCGACGAGATCAAGGAGCTGATGGGCATTGACGACTGCCTCTATTTCGTCGGCGCCATCTGGACCTTCGAGATCTGGTCGCCGCACCGCTATCTGGAATCCGGCCAGGGGACGGAATTGTCCCGCCTGCGCTGCCGCAAGCAGATCGAGGAATGGGCGGCCAATCCCAAGAACCCGAAGCGGGCGGCATGATGCAGGACGTGGCCCTCCCCCCTCCCGCCCCCCATATCCCGGTCCTTCTGGCCGAAGTGCTCGACGCTCTTTCCATCGCCCCCGGGGAGCGGCATGTGGACGGCACCTTCGGGGCAGGCGGCTATAGCCGCGCGATGGCGGCGGCGGGTGCGATGGTGTTCGCCATCGACCGCGACCCCAGCGCCATTGCCGAGGGGCAGGCGACGGTCGCCGCCAGCGACGGCCGCATCACCCTGGTCCATGGCGAGTTCTCGCGCATGCAGGCGCTGCTGGCGGAAGCCGGCCTTGGCCCGGTCGCCGGTGTCACGCTGGATATCGGCGTGTCCTCCATGCAGCTCGACCGGGCCGATCGCGGCTTCTCCTTCCAGAAGGACGGCCCGCTCGACATGCGCATGAGCCAGTCCGGACGCACCGCCGCCGACTGGCTGAACGAGGCGGACGAGGCGGAGATCGCCGACATCCTCTATCTTTATGGCGAAGAGCGGCAGTCGCGCCGCGTCGCCCGCGCGATCGTCGCCGCGCGCCCCCT
>JASGGS010000278.1:0-5060 GCA_047602685.1 Sphingobium sp. | reverse complement strand
CTGGCCGTCAGCCGCGCCATCGGCGAGACGATGATCGTGGTGATGGCCGCCGGGCTTGCCGCCAACCTCACCGTCAACCCCTTTGCCAGCGTGACGACCGTGACGACCCAGATCGTGCAGTTGCTGACCGGCGACCAGGAGTTTGACAGTGCCAAGACGCTGGCGGCCTTCGCCCTCGGCCTCGTCCTCTTCATCGTCACGCTGCTGCTCAACATCGTCGCACTGCGCGTCGTGAAGAAATATCGGGAGGCCTATGAATGAGCAGCGCCGCCCCCTCTCCCGCCAACCGGCCAGCCGCAAACCCCACCAGGACGAGCATGTCGCAAGATCGCGCCCCCACCGACTGGACCAACCCGGCCATGCGCCAGCGCATAGCCCGGCGCTATGCCGCCGAGCGCCGTTTCCGCCTGATGGGGCTGGGCGCGGTCCTGCTGTCCGCGGGTTTCCTCGCTTTCCTCCTCTTCACCATGGTGTCGAGCGGGCTGTCGGGCTTCGTCCGTACCCAGATCGCCGTGCCCATCGATTTCGCGCGCGCGCCGATCATGATCGACCCCGCCATGCTGAAAGGCCCGAATGCGCAGCAGGCGCTGGCCAATGCCAATCTGCCCGGCGTGACGAGCGACGCGGCCAAGGCCGCCTTTGGCCCGGCAGGCGACGATCTGTTGTCGGAATCCGGCTGGACGGCGGTGCGCGACGCCCTGCTGAAGGACCCGTCGCTGCTTGAACGGCGGGCGACCATCTCCGTGCCGGCCGCCAGTCCCATCGACCTCGCCAACAAGCGCGAGGGAAGCGCGGAGGCGGAAGCGGCCGTCGCGAAGCTGAAGCGGCAGGGCGCCATCTCCTCCAGCTTCAACATCGACTTCCTGACCATGAGCGATGGCACCGATCCGACGCAGGTCGGCATATGGGGAGCGCTCAAGGGATCGCTGCTGACCATGCTGGTCACGCTGCTCCTGAGCTTTCCGGTGGGCGTGCTGGCGGCGATCTATCTGGAGGAATATGCGCCGCGCAACCGCTGGACCGACCTGATCGAGGTGTCGATCAACAATCTGGCGGCGGTCCCCTCCATCATCTTCGGCCTGCTCGGCCTCGCGGTGTTCCTCAATACGTGGCATCTGCCCCGCTCCGCCGCGATCGTGGGCGGCCTGACGCTGGCGCTGATGACCATGCCGGTCATCGTCATCGCGGGCCGCAACGCGGTGAAGGCCGTGCCGCCCTCCATCCGCGACGCGGCGCTCGGCATCGGGGCCAGTCCCGTGCAGGTGGTGTTCCACCATGTGCTGCCGCTGGCGATGCCCGGCATCCTGACCGGCACGATCATCGGCATGGCCCGCGCCCTGGGCGAGACGGCACCGCTGCTCATGATCGGCATGCGCGCCTTCATCGCCTCTGCTCCGGGCGGCGTGACGGACCCGGCGACCGTGCTGCCCGTGCAGATATTCCTCTGGTCGGACGAGGTGAGCCGCGGTTTCGTCGAGAAGACGTCGGCCGCGATCATCGTCCTCCTGATCTTCCTCCTCGCGATGAATGGCATCGCCATTTATCTCCGCAACAAATTCGAAAAACGGTGGTGACCCCTTCCATGACCGATACGGCCAAATCCGCGACAAAGATGTCGGCGCGCAACGTCAATGTCTTCTACGGCGAGAAGCAGGCGATCAGGAACGTGTCCATTGACGTGGGCATGGACGAGGTGACGGCCTTCATCGGCCCCTCGGGCTGCGGCAAGTCCACCTTCCTGCGCACGCTCAACCGCATGAACGACACGGTGGCGAGCGCGCGCGTCGAGGGCACGATCACGCTGGACGGCGAGGATATCTACGCGTCCGGCATGGACGTGGTGCAATTGCGCGCTCGCGTCGGCATGGTGTTCCAGAAGCCCAATCCCTTCCCCAAGTCGATTTACGAGAATGTGGCCTATGGCCCGCGCATCCACGGCCTTGCCGCCAGCAAGGCGGACATGGACGTGATCGTGGAGCAGTCGCTGCGCCGCGCCGGCCTGTGGGACGAGGTGAAGGACCGCCTGGCCGACAGCGGCACCGCCCTGTCCGGCGGCCAGCAGCAGCGCCTGTGCATCGGCCGCGCCATCGCGGTGCAGCCGGAGGTCATCCTGATGGACGAGCCCTGCTCCGCGCTCGACCCCATCGCAACCGCCAAGATCGAGGAACTCATCCACGAGCTGCGCGGCAAATATGCCATTGTGATCGTGACCCATAATATGCAGCAGGCGGCCCGCGTGTCGCAGCGCACGGCCTTTTTCCACCTCGGGACGATGGTCGAATATGGTGTAACCTCGGACATCTTCACCAACCCGCGCGAGGAGCGGACCAAGGATTACATCACCGGCCGCTACGGCTGATCGCCCGGCCGGGCAGGAGTGAAATGCGATGACCGACCATACGCTGAAGGCTTTTGACGAGGATATTGGCGAACTGCGCGCCCTGATCGCCGAAATGGGCGGCCGGGCCGAAGCCGCGATCGACGATGCGCTCGCCGCGCTCAGCCGCCGCGACAATGCGCTCGCCGAAAAGGTTGTGGGCGAGGACAAGGCCATAGACGAGCTGGAGGCCGTGCTGGAGAAGAAGGTGGTGGAGATCATCGCCCTGCGCGCGCCGCTGGCCGACGACCTGCGGGAGATCATCGCGGCGCTCAAGATCGTGGGCGTCGTCGAGCGGATCGGCGACTATGCCAAGAATATCGCCAAGCGCGTGCCCCTCATCAGCCACCGCACCAGCCACGAACCGCTGTCCCTGCTGCCCGCCATGGGCCAGATCGCGCGGGAGATGGTGAAGGACGCGCTCGACGCCTTCGCCGCGCGCGACGCGGCCAAGGCGCTGGCGGTGATGGAGCGCGACCGGGCGGTCGACGATTTCTACAACAGCATCTTCCGCACGATGGTCACCTTCATGATGGAGAATCCGAAGACCATTTCCGAAAGCGCCCATATCCTGTTCATCGCCAAAAATCTGGAACGCGTGGGCGACCATGCGACCAATGTGGCGGAGATGGTCTATTATGCCGCGACGGGCACCCATGCGCCGGAGCGGGAACGCGGTCCCGATCCGCTTCAGGAACCGGAGGGCTGATCGATGGCACGAGCCGAAATGCTGCTGGTCGAGGATGATGCCGCGCTGGCCGAACTGCTCGTCTGGCATTTCCGCCGCGAGGATTTCTCCGTCACGCACACGCCCGACGGCGAGGAGGCGCTGATCCTGGCGCAGGAGAAGACGCCCGACATCGTGCTGCTCGACTGGATGGTCGAGAATCTGTCGGGCATCGAGGTGTGCCGCCGCCTGCGCCGCATGAATGAGACGGCCAATATCCCGATCATCATGCTCACCGCGCGCGGCGAGGAGGAGGACCGGGTGCGCGGCCTGGAAACGGGCGCGGACGATTATGTGACCAAGCCCTTCTCCCCGCGCGAGCTGATCGCACGCGTCGGCGCGGTCCTGCGCCGCGTGCGTCCCGCGCTGGCGGGCGAGGTGCTGACCTTCTCCGACGTGGAGATGGACACGGTGGGCCACAAGGTGCGGCGGGGCGGCGAGGCGGTGCAGCTCGGTCCCACCGAGTTCCGCCTGCTGCGCCACCTGCTGGAGCATCCGGGCTGGGTCTTCTCGCGCGAGCGGCTGCTCGACAGCGTATGGGGTCAGGACAGCGACATCGAGTTGCGCACCGTGGACGTCCATATCCGGCGCCTGCGCAAGGCGATCAATATCAACGGGCGCCCGGACATCATCCGCACCGTCCGGTCCGCCGGCTATTCGCTGGACGCCGACGCCACGGGTTGAGGACCGTCACCGGCGCGGAACGGCGCCCTCACCATGCGGGGATTCAGGCCGCCTGGGCGGTATCGACGATTTCCTGCTTTTCCGCGCCCGACCGCAATATGTCGGCCATCATGCGGAATTCCTTCTCGCGCGGGGAGTTGCGGCGCCAGATCAGCGCGATGTCACGGTAAGCATGGGGCGAGACGATCGGCCGGACGCTGATATGCGTGCCCCCCAATATTCCGCCCCTGATCGCCATTTCCGGCAGCAGCGTCAGCCCCAGCCCATTTTCCACCATCTGGACCAGAGTATGGAGGGACGTGCCGGTGATCGTCGCTTCCGCCCGCAGTTCCGGCCGGTTGCAGGCCGCCAGCGCATGTTCCTTGAGACAATGCCCGTCCTCCAGCAGGAGCAGGCGGGACGCGTCGATCATGTCCGGTTCGATCTCGCCGGGCGGATCGCGGGGATCATTTTCGGGAAAGGCGATATGCAGGGGATCGGAAAAGAGGATTTCGCAATCCGTGTCGCCCGTCGGGAAAGGCAGCGCCAGCAACACGCAGTCCACATGGCCGTGGCGCAGCGATTCTATGGCCGCATGGCTCATTTCCTCGCGCAGGAACAGCTTGAGCTGCGGCCGCTCGGCGCGCAGGCGGGGCAGCAGGCGCGGCAGCAGGAAAGGCGCGATGGTGGGGATGACCCCCATCCGCAATTCACCCGAAAGCGGCTTGCCCGATGCCTGGGCGATGGCGGCCAGTTCCTCCGCTTCACGCAGGACGCGGTGCGCCTTTTCAACGATGCGGTCGCCCAATGCCGTGAACCGCACCACGCGGCGGGTGCGCTCGACCAATGTCACGCCGATCAGCGATTCCAGTTCCCTGATACCGGCCGACAGCGTGGACTGGGTAACGAAGCAGGCATCCGCGGCGCGCCCGAAATGCCCCTGCTCCTTAAGCGCCACCAGATATTGGAGCTGCTTCAGGGTTGGCATGTAACTGGACATTAATCGGCTCCGTGGGACTAACAGAGCCAATATAATCGCTTTAACCGATAAATCCAAGCGCCTTGGCTACGCCGAACAGGGACGTGGCGATCAAGACGATGCCGACCGCGCGCAGCAGTAGCTTGGCATTGATATGCTTGGTGAGCATGGCGCCGATGGGAGCCGCGACGACGCCGCCGACAAGCAGGCCGACGGTGGACACGGTAAGCACTTCCCAGCCCAGATGGATGAGGAAGGTGATGCTGATGGCCGTAGTCAGGATGAATTCGACCGAATTGACCGTTCCGATCGTG
>JASGGS010000277.1:0-5079 GCA_047602685.1 Sphingobium sp. | reverse complement strand
CCGCCCGCCAGCAGCAGCAGGCGCGAGAAAGAGAGGATGTCCTCGTCGCTCAGATGCGTGGATGTGCCCTCGGCATCGGTGAACGGCGAGTCGATGAGGCGCGAGATGAGGTCGTCGCGGCGCTCTGCCCGCCGCGCGGCAATGGCGCCCAGCAGCACCGCGCGCACCCGCGCGCCCGCGACATCGCGTGCCGCCGGATCGCGCGAGGACATGCTGGCGAGCAGATTGTCGCGGAAATCCAGCGCCTCGTTGGAGCTGAGGCCATAGGCGACCGTGACGGTGTGCATCGGCAAGCGCGCGCATAGCGAGAGCATCAGGTCGGTACCGTCTGGGTGGCATCTTCACCGAGCTGATGAAGGATGTACAGCACCGCCTGCTCCCCGTCGACGCGGTGGGCCGCCGCTTCGTGACCGATGCCGACAGCGCCGGGCAACTGCTGCTCGCCGATGGCGACGTCGTGCACCTGGTGGAGACGAAGGACGTGACGCTGACACAGCAGGAAAGCTTCGATCCGCTGCGCCGCCTGTTCCGCGTCGACTGGACACCGACGGTCGCCACCAAGGTCGCCAACAGCTGGGGCCACGCGGCGGATCGCGGCGCGCTCCTCGCCGCCGCGCAGATGATCGGCCTCGCCCAGCGCGCCATCGACATGGCCGTCGCCTACGCCAAGGATCGCACCCAGTTCGGCAAGCCCATCGGCAGCTATCAGGCGGTCAAACACCTCATCGCCACCGCGCAGGTGAAAGTGGAGTTCGCCCGCCCCGTGGTCCACGCCGCCGCGGCGGATCTGGCGCTCGGTACGCTCCCCGTTCTCGCGCGCGTCAGTCATGCCAAGTTCGCGGCAGGCGAGGCGGCCGATCTCGCCACGCGGACGGCGGTGCAGGTGCAGGTGCACGGCGCGATGGGCATGACGTGGGAGGTCGACCTCCATTTCATGCTCAAGCGCGCCATGGCCCTCAAGACCGACTGGGGCGCGCCCGCCCGGCACCGCGCGCGGGTGATGGAGCGGATCACGACGCTGCCCACCGGCCCTGACCAGATACACCTCGCGCAAACCGGGTCGTGAGGGCGAGGAGCGTGGCCGTGAGTATTTCACGTTCACCAAGCACAGCAACGGCACCCGCACCATGCGCGCGCTCTGCGAGATCGAGGAGCCCGATCCCACGGTGCTGCGCGACATCACCTACAGCCTCGACGCGAACGACAAGCCCACGGACTGCTTCGTGCGCCTGACGGTGGGCGACGAGTTCATGGGAGCGGACTTCTTCCGCATCACCGAGGACTTTGTGGAGTGCGAGAGCTTCGGTCCCACCATCGGCCGTATCTCCCAGAAGCTGCCGATCGTCGGCGAGTTCGATGGTTTCGGCACGCACCCCATCGCAGGCGACGCCTATATTACCAAGAAGATCGACAAGTCCAAGGGGCCGCACGGTCGCCGCTTCCGCTGCTTCCTCCCCTCGCCCGACCATCGGGCGCCACGCCGCCGCTGATCGCCGAGACGAACCTGCAGCTCGCCTATGTCGGTGACGAGACGGTCACGGTGAAGGCCGGCACCTTCGAGGCGGCGCACTTCAAGTTCACTGACCCGGACGCCTCCATGGCGGGCGGCCATCCCGACTACGACATGTGGGTCACGGCTGACGAGGACGCCATTTTCCTGAAGGGCGGCGTCGATGGCTATATGATGACCTGGTACGAGCTGGTGGAGCTGGAGCGCCGCTAAACCCATCCCAGAGGGTCGCACAAAGAAAAGGCGGCGGTGCCCTTCACCGCCGCCTTTTTTGCTTCCTATTCAGCAGGACCCTCAGAAGGGCGCGCTGCCCGTCCATTCGCGCGACCAGCTCTCTGGCGTGCCTTCCGGGATCTTGGGCGCGTAGTCCTGCCCGATGGGCAGCGGCATGGGGTCCGTCCATTTGGTGCGCACATAATTGGCGCCCGCGCGCATGATCTGGAAGAAGCCCGCCTCCGACACATGGGGGCCGTGGATGATCTCCGCCGGGCGATAGAAATAGGCGCCGGGGCGGATCAGCCCCTCCGGCGTCCACATCTGCCCCTGCAGCATGAACATCTCCTCGAAATGGTCATGGATCTCCGCCGGCATCTCCGTCTGGTCGGGCCGTCCGTGCGGCAGGCCGATCAGCAGGAAGGTGCGCGAGCTGTCATTGGGGCCGAGGCGCAGCACTTTGCGCGCCAGCCGCAGGTGGGCGATGTTCGCAACGCTGGGCGTCATGTCCCAGGGGATCGTCACCGGGTCGATGGCCAGCGCCTCGGTCGCGCCGATCACGCTGTTGGGGTCGTTGCGGGCGTAGCGGAAGACGATCAGCGTCGCACCGCCTGCCGTCTCGATGGCGCCCACGCTCTCGCCGCGCGGGGTGAAGCCATAGCAATGAAAGCGCTGCTTGCGCCCCGCGACGGTGATCGTCCCTTCCAGGACGAGATATTCATGCGCCCGGTCCTCCGCTCCCTGATCGCCAGCGGAATAGCCCGCCGGATAGTGGATGAGATAGGTCTCTTCCCCATCCACCGGATCGACGTTCAGTCGCTTGACGCGCGATCCGTCCGCCTGTTCTTCCCAATCGACATTCTGGGTCTGGATGAACTCGATATAGGGGCGTGCCATGGTTCAGTCTCCTAGGCCGAGGGCGCCGGGATTCATGCGGTTATCGGGATCGACCACATGCTTCACGCCCTCCAGGAAAGCGCGCGATTCAGGGCGCATGACGCCGACGTAGGGATAGGTGCGACCGATCTGGTTCGACTGCGCGCCGAAGCTTGCGAACAGTTCCACCAGTTCCGTGCGCACCTTGATGACCAGAGCGCGTGTCTCCGGCGCGGCGGCGGGCTCCGCCACCTTCGCCTTCATCTCCGCGCTGATCGTGGCGCGGTGGATGGGCAGCCACTCGTCATGCCAGTTGAACACCGGCTCGTAGCTGAAGACATGGTTGCCGATGACGGTGAGCAGGCGCGAGACCTCCACGCCCTTTGCGTCCAGCTCCGGCTTGTGGCGGGCGAGGAGGTCCTCCACCGCGTCGGTCAGGCGCTTGGCATCGCTGTGCGCGACCTTGGCGTTGAGGGCGATCCAGCGGTCGCCCGTCGGCCCCAGCACGGCGTCGAGCTGCGAGTAGGGATCGGCGCGGCCCGCCTTGGGGATGGAGTTGGGCAGTTCCTTGCCGCCCAGCTTCGCCACGATGGCGCGGGCGAGCGCCATGTCGCCCTCCACCGCCTCACGGCTGCGCCCACCCAGCACCATGTGGAGAGAGTGGCACCCCTCCTCGATGAAGTCGCGGCCCGCCATGGCGAGTTGCGCGCCGGCCTTGATCCCGCGCAGCAGGCTCTTCTCCTGCTTCACGACCTTCATCAGCGTCTTGGCGTCCTTGACGAGGTCGCTCGGCTGGCTGAGCGCCTGCCGGGTCTTGTCCGGGTCCATGAGGTAGCAGTCCTCGGCCAGCTCGCTGCGGCCGATCTCGCAGATCGCCTCGACCGCCGCGTCACGATCCTGGAAACCGAAGGACAGATAGTCGTTGAAGGCGGGCGTGCGCATCATGCGCAGCGTGATGACGCCCTTGATGCCCAGCGCACCCGCATCATGGGTGAACAGGCCCGTGGTGTCCGGGCCGAAGGTGCGGGTAAAGGACTTGGCCGAGGCCGCGAACGCCGTCTGGCCGGTGTGGAGGATGGACCCGTCCGCCAGCACGACCTGCATGCCCAGCACGATCTCGGCCGAGGTGCCGTAGCGGGCGGTGCCAAGGAACAGCGCGCCGTTTGACAGGCCGCCGCCGACCGTCGCGCCGCGCCCGGAGAAGGTGCCGAAGAATGGCAGGCGCAGCCCTCTGGGTTTCAGCGCGTCGTAGATCTGCATCCATGTGACGCCCGCCTCGACCGTGACGAGCATATCCTGCTCGTTGATCTCGATGATGCGGTTCATGCGGCGCATGTCGACATGCACCGCGCCCTCGTCCTTGCCGACATAGCCGTTCACATAGGTGAGCCCGCCGCCGCGCGGCAGCAGGGCGAGGTCGGCCTTGGCGATTTCCGTCGCGGCGGCGCTCAGTTCCGCGATGGAGGCAGGCCGGATCACGGCGGCGACGAGGCCGCCCATCGAGAACAGGTCGGCGGAGGTCAGGCGGCGGCTGTCCTCATCGGTCAGCAGCCCTTCGGGGCCGAGGATCGCCGAAAGCTTTTCGATCAGCGCTTCGGTGGCGGGAGCGTCCGCAATCGTCTGGTCGGTCAATGGAGTTCCTTTTCAGCATGGGCGATGACCGCTGCCGCAAAGGCTCTCCGCCCGAAGGCGAGGATCAGGAAAGCAGCAAGGCCGAAGGCGAAGAAGACGAGGCCGAGCGCGTAGGAAATGCCGCCCGGCTGCTTGAACACGGTGTCGGACAGGAAGCCGACGATGAAATTGCCCGCGGTCAGCGCGATGAGGCCGGAGCAGATGGTGTGCAGCGCCATCACCTGCCCGCGCAGCTGGTTGGGCGTGATGAGCGAAATGCCCGAATAGACGCCCGAAATGTTCCAGTTCACGAAAAAGGCGTTGAGCGCATAGAAGACCATCGCCAGCGGCCCCGACGAAACGACGCAGGCCAACGTGCCGAGCACCGCCATGGAGAGGCCGGACACCATCGCCGCGATGAACGGCGCGTCACGGCGGCCGCGATTCATCAGCCACGAGATTACCCAGCCGCTGTTGATCGCCGCGAACAGGCTGATCGGCATGCCGACGATGCCCAGCAGATAGCCGGTCTCCGCCGGCGTCCAGTGATGGGCGCGGATGAACAGGGCCGGGAACCAGCCGACGATGGCGTAGACGCAGACGAGGTTGGACACCGTGCCGACCATCAGCGTGAGATAGGCGCGCGGCCGCTCGCAAAAGAGGGCGAGGATCGGCCCGAGGCTGAAGCCCTGCGTCACGGAGACGACGCCATGGCGGCGCGGCTCACGGACCGTGAAGAGAACGACCGCCGCCATGACGATGCCGGGCGCGCCGCACAGGATGAACACGATCTGCCAGGGCGCCATGCCGTGGAAGATCGAGACCGCAGAGATCAGCCGGTCTGTTCCTGGACTGGGCGGACCGGCTGA
>JASGGS010000276.1:0-5142 GCA_047602685.1 Sphingobium sp. | reverse complement strand
CCTGCTCGCGTATATAGGCGAGGCGGACGGGGTTCAGCCGGTGCAGCATCGCGCTGGTCCCCCTCGGGTTCCACCAGTCCTCGGCATGGGCGGAGAAATGCGCGACCTCGCTGGGCCTGATGGTGGACTTGTCCGCGTTGCTTGCCATGATCGATGCTGCTCACTAAAGGGGGCGCCTGTTCCGGGACGGGTGGCATCAGGCCCACTCCGCCTCCGGCCTCTTTAACCAAGTCTGCGGGAAAGCAAACGGCAAAGCCATGGCGCGAATAGTCATGAAGTTCGGCGGAACGTCGATGGCGGGGATGGATCGCATCCGCAATGTCGCCGCCCGCGTCAAGCATGTGGTGGATCAGGGCAATGAGGTGGCGGTCGTCGTCTCCGCCATGGCGGGCGAGACCAACCGGCTCGTCGCCTTTTGCGAGGATGCAAGCCCCCTCTACGATCCGGCGGAATATGATGTCGTGGTCGCGGCGGGCGAGCAGGTGACCAGCGGCCTCCTCGCCATGACGCTCAAGGCGATGGGCGTCGATGCGCGCAGCTGGCTCGGCTGGCAGCTTCCCATCCGGACGGTGGAGGCCCATGCCAAGGCCCGTATCGAGAGCATCGACACGGACGCGCTGGACGCCGCGATGAAATCCGGCCAAGTCGCCGTCATCCCCGGCTTCCAGGGCATGATGGCGGACGGCCGCGTCTCCACCCTGGGCCGTGGCGGCTCCGACACCTCGGCCGTGGCGGTCGCGGCGGCGGTGAAGGCGGACCGCTGCGACATCTATACCGACGTGGACGGCGTATACACGACCGACCCGCGCATCGTCGCCCGCGCCAGGAAGCTCGACATGGTAACCTATGAGGAGATGCTCGAACTCGCCTCCGTGGGTTCGAAGGTGCTCCAAACCCGGTCAGTGGCGCTCGCCATGAAGGAGAAGGTGCGGGTGCAGGTGCTCAGCTCCTTCGACGACCCGACCCAGGACGAACTGCCCGGCACCCTCATCGTCAGCGAGGAGGAGACCGAGGCCAAACTCAGCAAGGATTCGAACGTGGAACGTCAGCTCATCACGGGCATCGCCCATGACAAGAACGAGGCGAAGATCATCGTCACCCGCGTGCCGGACAAGCCGGGCGCGATCGCCAGCATCTTCTCGCCGCTGGCCGAGGCCAGCATCAATGTCGACATGATCATCCAGAATGTCGGCCATGAGGCGGCGGAGACGGACGTGACCTTCACCGTGCCCGGCGCGGACCTCACCCGGTCGCTGGACATCCTCGCCAGCCGCAAGGACGCGATCGGCTACACCAACCTCATCTCCGATTCCAAGGTCGCGAAGATCAGCGTCGTCGGCGTCGGCATGAAGAGCCATGCGGGCGTCGCGGCGGAGATGTTCAAGACGCTCGGCGAGCGCGGCATCAATATCCAGGCTGTCGCGACCAGCGAGATCAAGGTGTCCGTGCTGATCCACGAGGATGAGACGGAACTGGCCGTGCGCGTGCTGCATACGACCTATGGCCTCGACGCCGAACAGCCCGTCCAGTGATGGTGATCCTTTGAGCGCCTTGCCCCTGAGCGGCCGTGCCCGCCTGCGCGAACTGATGGCGCGCGGGTCGGAATTCCTCGGCTGCGAGCATGCCATTCTCTGCGGCGCGATGAGCTGGGTATCGGAACGCAACCTTGTCGCCGCGATCAGCAATGCGGGCGGCTTCGGCGTGATCGCCTGCGGCGCGATGACGCCCGATCTGCTGGACGCGGAGATCGAGGGGACGAAGGCGCTTACGAAGAAGCCCTTCGGCGTCAACCTCATCACCATGCATCCCATGCTGTTCGATCTGATCGCCGTCTGCGCGAGGCACAAGGTCGGCCATGTGGTGCTGGCGGGCGGCCTGCCGCCCAAGGGCAGTATCGAGGCGATCAAGGAAAGCGGCGCCCGGGTGATCTGCTTCGCCCCCGCGCTCGCGCTGGCGAAGAAGCTGGTGCGCTCCGGCGTGGACGCGCTGGTGATCGAGGGCATGGAAGCGGGCGGCCATATCGGCCCCGTCGCGACCGGGGTGCTGGCGCAGGAGATCCTGCCGGAGATCGCGGCCGACATCCCCGTCTTCGTGGCGGGCGGCATCGGCCGGGGCGAGATGATCGCGACCTTCCTGGAGATGGGCGCGGCGGGCGTCCAGCTCGGCACGCGCTTCGTCTGCGCGACGGAGAGCATCGCGCATCCCGCGTTCAAGAAGGCGTTCCTGCGCGCCAATGCCCGCGATGCCGTGGCCAGCGTCCAGATCGATCCGCGCCTGCCGGTCATCCCGGTCCGCGCGCTCAAAAATGCGGGCGCCGAAGCCTTCACCGCCAAGCAGCGGGAAGTCGCGCAGAAGCTGGACGAGGGCAAGGTCGACATGGCCGAGGCCCAGCTCGAGATCGAGCATTATTGGGCCGGCGCGCTGCGCCGGGCCGTGATCGATGGCGATGTCGAGAATGGCTCGCTCATGGCCGGCCAGTCGGTCGGCATGGTCTCGGCGGAGGAGCCGGTGGCGGCCATCGTGGCCACGCTGCTCGACCAGGCGGCCGTCGCCCTCGCCAGGATGAAGTAGGAATCCTCCCCGGCCGCCCCGGGGAGGTCCGCCTCAATAATTCGCCGTCAATGCCAGCGCGATATAGCGCAGATCGCCCGTTCGCGGCGCATTGGGGGCGTGGCGGAGGAAGCCGCCCTTCGCGATATAGGATGCGTTGATCTCCGCGCGCAGCGCCTTGGGGATCGCCCACCAGCGTAGGCGCCCGTCCAGATTGTGGCCCGCGAAATTGCCGGAGCGGCCGGTCGCGTCCCGCACATTGGTCGTGGAGAAGCTGTCGGTCCTGTCGGCCAGCCACATGGGATGCCAGGCGACAAAGCCGTCCAGCCGCTTGCCGGGCGCCGCCTCCAGGCGGATGCCGGGCGTGCTGATGTTCGCCCGGCCGATGGCGGCATGGATGCCCGACGGAACGAAGTCCGCCCGGCGCATGCCGTACAGCGTGTCGAACCGGCCATATTTGCCGCCCGGCCCGTCGCCGCTCGCCAGGTCATATTCCAGCGACAGCCGCGCCTTGAGAGGGCCGGGGAAGGTGTAGCCGAGATCGGCGTGGAAGAACCAGGCTGACACTTCCAGCCGCGATGCGGTCGCGGCCGTGCCGCTGCTGATCGTGCCGAACTGGTGGATGCCCTCCAGCTCGAAATCGGGCTTGCCCGCCCTGGCATCGGACATGAGCCGCGCGCTGACGGAGGAGATGCGGCGGTCCCGCGTCGCGCGGCCGGGCGCGTCCTTCTCCGCGAAGCCCACATAGGCGATCTCGCCCATGGTCTTGCCGATCAGGCGCGGCCTGGCGAGGAAGATGCCCCAGAGCTGTGTATCGAAATTCTCCCGATCCATCTGCACCTTGCCGCGGCGGAAGGAGGCAAGATCCTCCGGCAGGCGGATCTGCGGCAGGACATAGAGCGCGTTGACCGTCATGCCGCTCTTCAGGATCAGGTCGCCGCGCACGCCCGTATAGCCGTTGGTGGTGTTGCGATAATCGTCGGCCGCTATCAGGCGGCGGGACCCGATGTTCAGCATCATCCGCCCGGCCTGCACCGATGCCTTGCTCCCCTTGCCGAAGGCGTCGGGAAAGGCGACCGTGACATGCGCCTGCACCATTTCAAGGGTGTTGACCTCATTGGCCGTCACCACGCTGCCCGGCTCTATGCCCCAGACGCGGCTGTCCCATAATTCGCCGCCGATCCTGACATTGCCGGTGCGATATTCCGCCGTGATGACGGTGCGCACGCTCCACAATTCCTCGGACTCGCCGAAGCCGGAGCGCGCCTGGCCACCCAGCGCTTCATATCGCAGGCGGGTGGCGCCGCTCAGCGTGAAATCGTCCGGGTCGCCTATGGCTTTCTGCAATGTGGGCCGGGCGTCGGCCTGCGCGGGGGAGGCGCAGCCCATTCCCGTCGCCGTTGCCACACTGGCCGCCAAAAGCGGAATCCTGACCGAAAAACGCATCTGCGCCCCTTTAATCCCGCCAAAGGCAGGTTCGAAAGGAAACGCTTGGGCGGGCATGAGACTGCTTGACCGGGGCATTGCATGGCCCCGATGCAAGTGTCGTTACCGCTCCCCGCGACCGATCAACCCTGGCGGCTATTCTTGTTGAATGCTCCGTTAGGGCTGCTTTATGGCGAACCTCTTATCTTTCTGTTAGCATCGCGACATGAACGCTTCCGTGCCCCCCCTCAATGCCCTGACCGCGGCCGCCTCGGCACGGAAGATCCTCCAGCGCCTCCATGATGTCATGGCCGCCCGCACCAATGCGCAGGCCAAGCTGAACAAGGTGGTGGAGATCATCGGGGAGGAACTGTCGAGCGAGGTCTGCTCCATTTATCTGCTGCGCGAGGGGCTGCTGGAGCTGTTCGCGACGCGGGGTCTGCAACAGGAGGCCGTCCACGTCACCAAGCTGGCGCTGGGGGAGGGCCTTGTCGGCACAATCGCGCAGAATGTGGAGACGCTGAACCTGGACGAGGCGGCGGCGCATCCCGACTATGCCTATCGGCCGGAAACGGGCGAGGAACTGTTCCACAGCTTCGCGGGCGTACCCATCGTCCGCCGGGAAAAGGCCGTGGGCGTGCTGGCCGTGCAGCATGTCGAGCCGCGCCCCTATCAGGAGGTGGAGATCGAGGCGTTGCAGACGGTCGCCATGGTGCTGGCCGAACTCATCGCCAATGCCGGCCTCATCGACATCCACCCCAGCGAGGGGCGGCGATCGGACACCGGCACCGGCATTACCCAGGGGCTGCAACTCGTCATGGGCATGGCGCGCGGCCATGCGGTGTTCCACCAGCCGCGCGTGACGATCGAGCATACCGTCGCGGAGGATACGGAGGTCGAGCGGCAGCGCGTCATCACCGCCTTCTCCAAGATGCGGGAGCAGATCGAGCGCATGACCGGCCAGGCGGAATTCGGCGTCGACGGCGACCATAAGGAGGTCCTGGAGACCTACAAGATGTTCGCCTATGACGAAGGCTGGATACGCCGCATCAACGAGGCGATCGACAGCGGCCTGACCGCCGAGGCGGCCATTGAGCGCGTGCAGCAACGCACCCGCATGCGCATGCGCCAGATCGACGATCCGCTGCTGCGCGACCGCATGCACGA
>JASGGS010000275.1:0-5172 GCA_047602685.1 Sphingobium sp. | reverse complement strand
ACCGAAAGCATCAGATTGGCCATCGGGGAATCCTCGCCCGAGAAGGTCAGGCTTTCCTTCACGAACTCGATCCGGATGCCTCTTTTCGTAAGGGACTGGACCAGCTTGCGCAGGTCATCGAGATTGCGCGCCAGTCGATCCATGCTGTGAGCCACGACGGTATCACCCTCGCGGGCGAAGGTGAGCATGGCGTCGAGCTGGGGTCGGTTGACATCCTTGCCCGATGCCTTGTCGGTGAACACCCGGTCGAGCGACTGCCCTTCTAACTGGCGGTCGACATTCTGATCGAATGTGCTGACCCGGACGTAACCGATTCTCTGCCCCTTCAAAGCTCACCCCTTAGATTTATCGGAAATGTCAGGTTGGAATCTACAACCTGTAACTACAGTCGTCAATAAATTCTCATCCAGGCTCTAATCTGACATATTTTGGTTTCCTGCCCTGACGTCGGGTTAGACTATACTCAAAGCTGACACCTTCTCGCACATGCATCCAAAGCTTGTTTATTGCGATCAATTCGCAAAATGGCGTATGGGTGGCCATGTGTCCACCAATACCCTTTCCCTGTCACGCCTGCTGCAAGCGGAACGCAGGTCGCTTCTGCGGCGGCTTCGCCGTATCGTTGGGAACGACACCGCCGAGGACGTTGCGCAAAAGCTTTGGCTGAAAATCCAGACGGTCGAAGACGACCCGCCTATCCTCAATCCACGCGCCTATCTGCATCAGTTGGCCATGAACGCGGCGAGGGATGAACTTCGGCTTGCGAGGCGAAGGTCAGCCGAGACTCAAGCCGAGATCGACGAACTTCTCTGGCTCGAAGATGATACGCCATCTCCTGATCGCATCGCTCTGGGCCGCGACCTGCTGGAACGCATCGTTGAAGCGATAGAGGGGCTTCCTGAGCCGACGCGCAGCATTTTTCGCCTTAATCGGTTCGATGGCCTGGCCCAGCGAGAAATTGCGGCAAGATATGGCGTTTCGACGACCATAGTCGAGCGGCACATCCGTCGTGCCTTGAAGTTTCTTGCCAGCGTCCGCCACGCGTCCTGATGTTTTTTGCATCTCCTGTTAGGAAGGCCATGGCGCCATTCGTCATATATAAGAGAGGGCAGTCAATGCCGCGGCGCAGGACGGGCCATGTCTGAGAGAGAACCGATTGCACAGGACCTGATCGAGGAGGAGGCCCAGCGCTGGATCGCGCGCATGGCTTCGGGCGAAATGAGCTCGGAGGAACTGGCGTCCTTCAGGACGTGGCGCCAGGCCGCTCTGGCGCATAACCGCGCTTTTGAGGAGCAGCGCGCCGTATGGCGCGCCGTCGGCTCGCGACCGGTTGTGACGCATCGCGCCCCGCCAGAGCAGATGTCACGCCGCCATGGGCGGCGCTGGCTTACTCGCACCGCCTTCAGGATGCCACGCAGACTTGCGGCCCCAGCCATAGCAGCTGCAATCGCAGCTCTGATGCTATTTGGCCCGGATATGATCGTGACCATACGGTCCGATTACCGGACCGGCACCGGGGTGGAGAGCGTGGCATTGCAGGATGGGAGCAGGGTCATGCTCAACGCCGGGTCGGCCATCGCTATCAGCTATGACGATGACGAGCGCCGGATAGACCTTTTGCGCGGCGATGCCTGGTTCGAGGTCGCCCATGGCGACAAGCGACCGTTTCGCGTCACCACACTGGACGGCGCGACGCAGGACATCGGCACCGCCTTCGAGGTCCAGCGGGATAAGAACTCGGCGATTGTCTCCGTCACGCAAGGTGCTGTCGAAGTCAGTACATTCCGCGCAGGATCGGGAACAAGGTTGAAGGCCTCAGAGCGCGCGCGTTATGGCCAAGGCGGCGGCAGCGTTGTTCGGATGGCCGCAGTTGATCCGGTCAATATTGCATCGTGGCGTCAAGGCGAGATACTGCTGGAAAAGGTGAGTGCCGCCGATGCCATTGCCCACATTGCCCGCTACAGATCGGCGCCGGTTTACATCCTCGGCACGGCGGATGCCGCGCGCAAGGTGAGCGGCGTGTTCAAGATCTCCCAAACGGACGAGGCAATCGACGCGATCGCGCACATGGCGCATCTGACCGTCTACCGCATCGGCGGTATCGTTCTGCTCAAACCCGCCTCCTGAAAATAATTTCTGGAGGGGTGTTAGGAACCCCTCTCCCCTCAGCGTCAACCAATAGAGGGCTACGCTAATGCGGCTCACTTGCATCTAGCGCAGGCTGTCCGTGCCACCGCAGGGGGAATAGGAATGCTCACTTTCACGCGCCGCACGCAAACCGCGGCGTATCGTCTATCCTTGATGGTCTCGGCTGCCATGATGTCACCGGCATTGGTAATCGGGAGCGTTTCTCCGGCGTTTGCCCAGGCCCGAAACGTGAGTCAGGCGCCGCACAATTACGATATCTCCGCTCAGCCGCTTCCTGGCGCCTTGCGCACGTTCATGCAGCAATCGGGTATCCAGGTCGGCTATCCCAGTGACATCGGCGAAAATATCACCGCTGCGCCCGTCAAGGGCACTTACAGCGCTGCCGAAGCTCTTTCTCGGCTCCTTGCCGGGACCGGGCTGACCTATCGCCAGACCGGCAACCGCACCTTCACCCTTGAGCGGGCTCCCCAGGCGAACAGCGGTGCCATCCAATTAGGAACGCTGCGCGTCGAGGGCGGATCGGGGGCAATCGGTTCCAGTGGCGGCGGCACCAGCGGCGAAGCGATCGATCCTGCGTCGCGCCCGTATGTGACGGCAGGGTCCAGCAATTATATCTCGCGCGAAACGATCGAGCGGTTTCGCGGTCATTCGGCGGCGGACCTTTTCACCGGCACGCCCGGTGTAATCTCCGGAATGGGAAGCAATGGTGCCGCGATCGATGTAAATATTCGCGGGCTTCAAGGCATGAACCGGGTCGTGACCTCGGTTGACGGGTCGGAACAGTCCACGTCTACATGGCGCGGCTATGCCGGTGTCGACAATCGCAGCTACGTCGATCCGGATCTGATCGGCGGCGTCTCGATCACCAAAGGTCCCGATGGCGGGGCCAGTGGCGCCATCGGCGGCACCGTGGCGATAGAAACGCTCAAGGCCAGCGACATCCTGTTACCCGGAGACAGCTACGGCGCGCGCATCAAGGTCGGCTCTTCCAGCAACGGCATAGCGCCGGTCATTGGCGCAACGAACTGGCGCAGCGATCAGCCTTCCATATTCGATGGGGAGAACTACTCGATCAGTGCTGCTGGGGCGATGACATCTGACAAGGCCGATCTCGTGGTTGCCTATGTCAACCGCCGGTCCGGCAACTATTTCGCCGGCAATCACGGTGCGCGCCGGGTTCTGAACCATCAGGGCGTTGAGGAACCCTTGTCGAATTTCAAATATGGTGATGAGGTTCTCAACACGTCTGAAAAGGCTGAGTCGGTGCTGGTCAAAGCCACTTTCCGGCCTGCCGAGGACCACGAACTCACTCTTGGTTATCTGCGCTATGACGCCACCTTTGGTGAAGTTACGCCAACCATCGTAACGGCATCGGACTATATGAATACCAGCATGCGTCAGGTGCCCCTCAGCGGCACGACCGTGGACCAAATCTCGGCACGCTATCGCTGGAACCCTGCCGACAACGACTGGATCGATTTACGCGCTAACGCCTGGTTGTCCAACATCGACGAGGACTCAGTTTATTCCCTCTCGACAGACTCATTCTACCGTAAAGTTCGTACACGCAACTACGGCATTGAATTGTCCAATGCTTCGCGCCTCATTATCGGCGGGGCGCCCTTGACGCTACGTTATGGCGGTTCCTGGAAGCTGGAGGATGCTGCTCCACGAGAAATAGCCGCAAGCTCGCCCAGCGCGGACATCGCCCCCGCGGATGGCACGCGGCGGATCGCCACGCTTTTTGCCAGGGGTGAATTCGATCCCGCGACATGGCTCAAGATCGAGGCGGGGCTGACCTATCTCGACTATCACACCACCTATCGTGGTACGGAGCCGTACAGCTATCTCCTCTACTATAGCCCCTACGGAAATTACAGCGGCAGCGGCTTCAGTCCCAGCGCGGCGGTGACAGCGACTCTTTTCGATGGCTGGCAGATATTCGGCAAATATTCCACCGGCATCCGCCCGCCCTCCCTGCGCGAAGCGACCTACACGGCCTCTGCGCTTGTGTTCAATCCCGATCTGAAGGCCGAGCAAGCCCGCAACTGGGAGGTCGGCATGAACTATCTGAGTGAAGGGCTTCTGCTGCCCGGTGACAAAGCGCAAGCCAAAATCGCTTACTTCAACAATACCACCAAGGACTACATCGGCCGCGTTTCAAACAGCTATGTCCTTAGCCTCGCCAACTATGACAAGATCAGGATGGAGGGCGTAGAATTCTCTGCGGGATACGATGCGGGGCCAGCCTTCGTTGACGTGGGCCTGAGCTACTACACCGATTTCAAGTCGTGCCCAGCGGCAGATGCATGCGTCAACTATACGCTGCAAAGCGATTATATCGCCAATCAGGTCCCGCCCAAATTCACCATCTCCGCCACAGCCGGCGCACGGCTGTTCGATCGGCGGCTGACGATCGGCGGTAGGGTGACACATATGAGCAAGCGGCTCGCTCCGCTGGTGGAAGATCCAACCTATTTCTTCATGACCGCGGTTTGGGCTCCCTACACCGTCACCGATGCCTTCGCGCAGTGGAACATTTCCGATCGCTGGTCGCTCGATCTTGCTGCCGAGAACCTTTTCGACCGCTACTATGTCAATGCGTTGGGCAACACCGACATGCCAGCACCGGGCCGCACCTTCAGGGCCAGCCTCACCACGCGGCTCGGCAAGAAGGCTAGTCTCGAAGGAAATCAAATCGACTTTTCTGCCGAAGCGGAGGCCCATGATTGGAGCGGCTTCTATCTCGGCGGCCATCTCGGATATGGCTTTGGAAAGGTCGAAGGCAACACCACGACGAGTGATCGAACGACCGACGCCTATGCCACGGCTGAATCTGCGGACCAAAAACTCAATAATCTTCTGGGTGGTGGCCAGATCGGTTTCAACCACCAGTTCGCGAATGGACTGTTGGCGGGCGTGGAGGGCGATTTCTCCTGGACGGCCATGGGCGACAATCGGGAGGTTCTTGCAAGCGAAATGGCTGGAATGCTCGAACGTGGGCAGCGTGAAGCGTGGACCAAC
>JASGGS010000274.1:0-5188 GCA_047602685.1 Sphingobium sp. | reverse complement strand
TGACGTCCGCGCCCAGCCGCTTGCCCGCGATCTCGAAGGAGAGGAGCGTGCGCGTCGAATTCTCGAAAAAGGCGTTGATCTGCGTCAGTCCCGCCAGGCGGCCGTCATGCTTGCGGCTGTCCGCCCGGTTGAGGGCGACCCAATGCTCGGCCTCGTCGAGCAGATAGCGGATTTCATGGGGTTGAAGGCCTGCAATGCCCAGCAGGTGGCGATGCGGGAAGGGCGGGGAGTCGGTCATTAAAGCCGTCCGATAGCCGAGGGGCGGGACGGGGGCAAGCGGTGGTCTGACGACCGATGAGCGCCGCTCATGGCATCGGCGCGCGAATTCGGTTGCATGGACCCGGAGCGCCCTCAGAATGGACCGATGGAAGCCTCGCCAGCCCGTGACGGACGTGCCGCGACGCGATGGTCGCGCCGGGATGCCCTGGGGTGTCTGATGTTGCCATTGCTGGCGGGGCGGGCGGCGGCGGAGGCGAAAGGCGCGGGCATGATCTACCAGTTGCGGGTCTATGAGATATTCGAGGCGAACAAGGCGGCTTTCCACGACCGTTTCGAACGGCATGCGATGCGCATCATGAAGACCCATGGTTTCGATATCGTCGAGACCTTCGAGGCAAGGTCCACCGGGCGCACCGAGTTCGTCTATCTTCTCCGCTGGCCCGACGAAGCGGCGTTGCGGGCGCGATGGGCCGCCTTCATGGCCGATGCCGAATGGGCGCGCATCAAGCAGGAAAGCGCCGCCGTCCACGGCAGGCTGGTGGGTGCGATAGAGGAGCGGATACTCCAGCCCACCGGCTATTCGCCCGGCGGGCTGGCGGGCATCGCCTGATCCGCGGCGCGCGCGATCGACCCCGTGGAAGCGATAGCCGAAGGGCGGAGGCGAGCGCGGCGAAAAAGGTTCATGCAATAAATGAGAGTATCTCATTTATCTGGCGTGGCCATCCCCCGGATCGGGTAGGGAAGCCTGTGATCTTTTTTGCTGTAAGGCCCTGGATTTCCATGGGTTTCTTACCCCATCGCCAAGCCGTCTATCGCCCCCTGCAATATGTAGCTGGCGGCCAGCTTGTCCACCAGCTCGGCCCGCCGCGCGCGGCTGGTGTCGGCGTCGATCATCGCCCGCGTCACCGCCTGCGTCGACCAGCGCTCGTCCCAGAGGAGGATGGGCAGGCCCATGTCCGCGATATTGCGGGCAAAGGCCCGGCTCGACTGGCTGCGCGGGGATTCGCTCCCGTCCATGTTGAGGGGCAGGCCGATGACGAAGCCCTTGACGAGCTGCGCCGCGACCAGCGCCTCCAGCCGGGCCTTGTCCTTGCTGAACTTGGTGCGGCCGATGGTCTCGGCGGCGGTGGCGATGGTCCACTGGGCATCGCACAGCGCGATGCCGATGGTCTTCGTGCCCACGTCCAGACCCGCCAGCCGCCCGCCCATGGGCAGCGCTTCCCGGAACTCGGCCCGCTGCGCCGTGATCAATGCTCCAGAAATGCGTCCAGCCTCCTTGCCGCGTCCGCCCGGACATTGCTCCAGAACAGCATGTAATCATAGGCATGGTAATTATTGCCCGGCAGGACATAGGGGCCGAGGTCGGGCGTCCCGTCGATGATGAGGAGGCCGCGCCCGTCGCACCGCGCGCCGACGCCCGGCCGCAGGATCGTCTGCCCGCCCGTCTCGCCGTCCCGCTTCGTCATGCCCTGATTGGCGCTGGCCGGCGCGGCGGCGGCGCTGCCGGAAAGGGGGTTGACGCACAGCATCGGCGTGCCCCGCCGGGCCTTGCCGGTCAGCCCGCGCCCGGCCTCATAGGGAAGGAGATACTGGTCGGCCTCGGCGGGCGCGGCATAGCTCTGCCAGCTCAGCAGGCATCCCGCCTGCCCGGCGCTCGCGCAGGCGGGCAGGCCGAGGGCGGGCAGGTCCGCCGTCATCGATACCGGCCAGCCGACCAGATAGGCGGCGGCGACACGGCCCGCCACGGGCTTGCCCGCGACCTTCTCCGCCAGGAGGCGCATCAGGTGGCGCGATCCCTGGCTGTGCGCGGCGAGGACGACCGGCCCGTCCGGATTGGCGGCGAGGAAGGCGTCGAAGGCGGCGGCGACATCGCCATAGGCCGCGTCCAGCGCCTGCTCCGCCCGCCGGTCGTCGGTCAGGAAGGCGCCGAATGTCGCCTGCCGGTATCGCGGCGCCCAGACCGGGCCGATGCCGGTGAAGGCATTCGCCTCGACAGCGAGGAAGACGCGGGCGAGCGCCTCCGCATCCTTGTTCCCCTCCGGCGCATTCCAGGCGGCGCGGTCGATGAAGCTGGTCGGATGGACGAAGAAGATCGCGGCCTGCTTCTCCACGGGACGCCCCGCTTCCCTGGGCGATCCGCCCGGCAGGGCGAGCGTGCCCGTCGTGCCATGCTCATACCAGAGACCGGCCTTGCCGTAATCCGCCGCGGAACGCGGCGCGGGCGCGCTGAACGGGATGCCGGGAACCAGCGCCAGGCGGAGAAGCCGGTCGCCCCACAGCCGGTATGTGAAGGCCGCGGCGAGCACCAGGACGATCAGCCCTGCGAAGAAGAAGAGGAACTTGCGTGCCACGACCGGCCTTTCCTGCGAACCTTGTGGCGCGGCGTTAGCGCGGGCTG
Source organism: Sphingobium sp. (assembly GCA_047602685.1). GTDB lineage: Bacteria > Pseudomonadota > Alphaproteobacteria > Sphingomonadales > Sphingomonadaceae > Sphingobium. The sequence continues at coordinate 2,571 of JASGGS010000274.1, read as the reverse complement.
CCGCAATTTGCCAGCCGGGCCGGCTATCGATAGGCATTGGGTGCGTATCGATCGGAAGGGAGCCGGATGGAGACCATGCAGGCCGAAGCACGGCCATGGCCGCTCAGGGCCGCGATCCTCGCGCTGCTGGGCGGCGCGGGGGGCGTGGCCATTCACGCCCTGCTGGATGGCGCGCCTGCCGCCATCGGCCTTTCCACGCGCCATGCCCTGGCGACATTCGTCGGCATCGGCCTGCTTGCCTTCGGCCATGCATGGGGCCGGGGCCGCCTGCCGCGAGCGCTCGCCATCGGCTTCGTCGCGGGTCTCGTGGTGTCGCTGGTCTTCCTCTGGAACGGCACGCCGACCGACGACTGGAGCGGCGGCGAGAGCTGGCGGATCGTCGCCGCCCTGCTCGCCGTCTTCGTCTTCGTGCCCATGGCGCAGGGCGGCGGCGAGCATCCTGACGGCCAGCGGCGTTTCCGTGCGCCGCCGCACTGGTCGCCGCCGGGCTTCCTCGCCTGGGTGAAGGATAATTTCGACTATGCGATGGTCCATGAGCATGCCTGGACCAATCTCATCACGACCGGGCTGTCGGTGCTGTTCGCGGGCCTGTTCTTCCTCATGCTGCTGCTGGTCGGCGCGCTCTTCGATCTCGTCCATGTCTCCTTCCTGAAGGAGTGGCTGGAGGAGGAGGCGGTGATCGCCGGCATATGGGGCGCGGCCATAGGCGGCAGCACGGGCGTGCTGCGCGATCATCGCCGCATCATTTCCGGCTTGCAGGCGGTGGCGATGACGGTGCTGCGCCTCGCGGCGCCGGTATTGGCGGTCGCGCTGGCCCTGTTCCTCCTCATCCTGCCGCTGACCGGCCTTGCGCCGCTTTGGGAGGCGACGCGCTCGACCACGCCCATCCTCCTGTGCGCCGTCGTCATCGCCCTGATCCTGTCGAACAGCGTGATCGGCAATGGGCGCGAAGGGAAAAGCCCGGCCTTCATCCTGCGCGCCGCCGCGTTCGTCCTCGCGCTGGTCAACGCTCCCCTCGCGCTGATCGCGGCCATTTCCACCGGCCTTCGTGTCGGTCAATATGGCTGGACGCCGGAACGGCTTTGGGCCGCGACCTTCATCCTGATCGCCTGCCTCGTGGCGCTGACCTATCTGGTCTCCATAGTGGCGTCGCGCGGCCGCTGGGCGGAGGGGCTGCGGGCCGCGAACCTGCAACTTGCCTTCCTGATCTTTGCCGTCGCCTTCCTCCTGTCCACGCCCCTGATCCGTTTCGATATCGTGGCCGCGCGTGACCAGCTTGGCCGCCTCGCCGACGGCCGGACACCGGCCGGCAAGTTCGACTATCGCGCGCTCTGGTTCGATTTCGGCCCGGCGGGCCGGGCGGCGGTGAGGCATCTTGCCGTATCCGGCGCGACGCCGGAAATCCGCCGCGACGCCCGGCTGGTGCAGGGCGCCGCATCGCGCTGGTCGCCCGATCCCGCGCGCGAAGCCCGTCGTCGCGGGCAGGAGCTTGATGCCCGCCTCACCATCCTTCCCGCCGCCGTGGCCCTGCCTCCCGCGCTTCGCGAGGCGCTGGCCCGCTACGACATGTGCGGATCGGAGGGGGATTGCACCCTGCGCTACATTACAGGCTCCGATGTGGCGACGGTGGCCCACCAGCCCCCGGCCCGCTGCAAGGGCTGCTCGCCCAATGTGGGTGTGCTGATCCTGACGCGCGATGTCTGGAAGAGGCCCGGCGCACCGGCGCCGGTTCCGGACGCGGCTATGTCCGCAAGCCGCGCCGCGGCGGTCCGCGCGGGGCGGGTGGAGGTTCGGATCGAGCCCTATCGGCGCGTCTATGTGGACGGCCAGCCGATCGACGATCCTTTTCCGGTCGAGAATCCCGCGCAAGTGCGAACAGCGCCTTGATGATGCCACGCGCCGATGCTAGCGCGCGGCCATGAGCGTTGACCTTGCGACCGTGAAGAAGATCGCCAGCCTGGCCCGCCTCGCCGTCTCCGACGGGGAAGCGGAGGCGCTGGTGCCGGAACTCAACAATATTCTCGGCTTTGTCGAGCAACTCGGCAATGTCGACGTGACCGGCGTCGAGCCGATGACGGCGGTGATCCCGAACCATCTGCGCCTGCGCGAGGATGCGGTGTCGGATGGCAATGTGCGCGACCGCGTGCTGGCCAATGCACCGCAGGCCGAACATGGCTTCTTCGCCGTGCCGAAGGTGATTGAATGATGAGCGCGCTGACCGATCTTACCGTCGCCGAAATTCGTGACGGCTTTCGCGCCGGCGCCTTCTCCGCTCGCGAGGTGGCCGAGGCCTTCAATGCCAATGTCGCCGCCGCCAAGGCTCTGAACGCGTTCATCGTGGAAACGCCTGAAAAGGCGCTGGAGGCTGCCGATGCGGCCGACGCCGCGCGCGCCTCGGGCGACCTCAAGCCTTTGTCGGGCGTGCCCATCGGCATGAAGGACCTGTTCTGCACGGAGGGTGTGCAGACCACCGCCGCCAGCCACATGCTGGAAGGCTTCACGCCGACCTATGAGTCGACCGTTTCCGGCAAGCTGTGGGCGGCTGGCGCGGGCATGCTGGGCAAGCTCAAC
>JASGGS010000273.1:0-5213 GCA_047602685.1 Sphingobium sp. | reverse complement strand
GGATGAGGCGAATGAGGCCGACATGCTGCCAGTTATTGGGCAGTTTGTCGATGAATAGCGGCTTGTCCGTCTGGCGATGGACACGGGTGCGCTCGATATATTCCCCGCCCAGCCGCAGGCGATCGTCCTGGGTGAGCGAGGAGACCATCGCGCGAAAATCGGTAAACTCTCCTTCGTCCACCCGGGATTGCAGGCGACTGGCGATCATCATCATCTCCGGCAGCTCCATCGTCCCTTCGACTTGGCTATGGCTGGACAGGATCTGTTCGATCAGCGTCGAGCCGGAGCGGGGAAGGCCGACGATGAATATGGGATCGGGCGCCGGGCAGCCGCCTTCGCCCCGGCCGGCGATGAAAGCGCTGGTGAAGGTCGCCGCCGTGGCCTCCACTTCCGCCGAGAAATCGTCGGCATCATGGCGGACCATCGAGCGCCGCAGGCGATTGCCCCTGTCATAATGGTGGAAGGCGGCGGCATCGGACCGCGCATCCTCATGCGCCTTTCCCAGCGAGAAATGGAGGTGGAAGATATCTTCGCGCTTGTCCGACGCGTCCGGCTCGAGCGTGCGGAGCGCCTCTTCCATTATGGCGATGTCGTCTGCGTTCAGCTCCACGGTTTTCAGATTGGCCAGGCTCCACCATGCCTCCCCCATCGTAGGCTGGTGGGTCACGGCCTGGCGATAGGCGTGGATGGCGTCGGCCTGCCGTCCCTGTGTTTTCAGCACATGGCCGAGATTCTGCCATATCTGCGGCTGGTCGGCTCGCTCCGCCAGCAGCCGCTCATAAATCTCCCGGGCCTTCTCCTGTTCGCCAAGGCGCACCAGCACCGATGCCTTGACGAGATCGTGCCCGGCCGACCGGACCGGCGAGCCGCCCAGGATTTCGGCATGATGCAGCGCTTCGGTCAGGCGGTTGGTCTGGAGCAGCAGGCGGATCAGGAAATCTCGCGCCAGATCGAAGCCGGGGGCGAGTTGCACTGCGCGCTCCACCAATGCCAATGCCTCGTCCATGTCGCCCTGGCGCCAATGAATCTCGCCCAGCAGGCGGGTGGCGGATGGATCGTCGGGCAGATGTTCCAGCCGCTTTTTCAGGATCGCGGCCCCTTCGTCGAGGCGATTATCGTTCATCGCCACCGCTGCCTTCAACAATTCCGGATCGCGGGAGGAGGCGTGGACGCCCGACAGGTCCGCCCGCCAGCCCTCTTCTGCACGGCCCGTCCTGCGCAATTGCTGCGCCAGCAGGAACCAGCCGCTGGCGACCTGTGGTTGCTGACGGGTCAGGGTTTCCAGCGCGGCTATGGCCTGTCGGCTGTCTCCCGCTTCGCTGGCCGCCTGACCCAGTTCCCAGAAGATTGCGGGTATGCGTGGCTGCCGGCGCGCCAATGCGGCGAGGCGTTCGGCCGCCTGCTTCGTCTTGCCCAGCCGTCGCAGCGCCTGGCAGGCGATGAATTCCGCCGGGGGCAGGCCGGGGGATTTCCGCAGGATATCCTCGGCCTTTATTCGTGCGGCATCGGGGTCGGTTTCGAGCAGCCGCGCCGCCTGCGCCAATGCGCCTTGGAGGGTTGAAACGGCTGTCGAGGCAGAGAGATTTCCCATGGCACCCCTGATGTGCGCTTGCACAAAAATACTATGGTCCGCCTTGCGTTACGTCGAGTCCGCAAATGCGGCGTTGTTGTGAATCAACGCGCTTGACAGCTTGCCGACTGCTGGCACTATCAGAGTTAGGACGGTCGTACAAATTACTGCGAGTGCGAACGTTCCGGGGTTTTGAAACAGAATGAAGGTGCCGGCACCCCGTGTCGGCAAGCCGGAAGGTGTCAGCTTTCGGGCAAGGATAATCATTGCCGTCTTTCGGGTGGGAAAGGCTCGAAGGGCGGCGAGCGAGTGAAGAAGCAGAGCCAAGGACCCGCGAGGGAGGTCCGGCAGGGAGAGAACCAAAGTCGCAACTTTTAGGGGGTCCCCATCATGGCATTTCGATCAGGGGTGCGAAGCAAGCGCACATTCCGCCTTCTCAGTTCCACCACGATATTGGCGTCGATCGCGCTGCCTGCTGCCGTCCATGCGCAGCAGGGCGGCACGACCGCGCAGGCCGTCGCCCAGACGGCAGAATCCGATTCCGGTCTTGGCGACATCGTTGTGACCGCGACGCGCACCGCCGAAAGCGTCCAGCGCGTTCCCATCTCCATACAGGCGCTGGGTGCCGAGAAGCTGGAGGAGCGGCAGGTCAAGGGCCTCAGCGACTTCGCCGCGCTGCTTCCCTCCGTATCCTTCGCGGGCATTGGACCGGGGCGCAACACCGCCTATTTCCGCGGCATCGTTCCTGCCGGGGGCACCTATGCCTCCGTTGGCTATTATCTGGACGACATTCCGATCACCGGCACGGGCGTTCCGGATATCCATGTCTATGACATGGAGCGCGTGGAGGCGTTGTCAGGTCCCCAGGGCACGCTCTATGGCGCAGGCTCGCTTGCCGGTACGATCCGCTTCATCACCAAGAAGCCGAAGATTGGCAAGTTTGAATTCGGCTATGATGTCGAGGGCAATAAATATGGGCCTGGCGACTTTGGCGGCCAGTTCGAGTCCTATGTGAACGTGCCCGTGTCCGACACGCTGGCGGTTCGCGCCATGGGCTATTACCGGCGGGATGGCGGCTATATCGACAACAAGCCGAATAACGGAAGGTTCAACGATGGGCGGTCCTCGACGCTCAATCTGGGCGATAATAATCCCGCCACGTCCTACACGTTGAACAACGCGTCCATCGCCAAGGACGACTACAATCCGATCTACGAATATGGCGGCCGTGTCACCGCCCTGTGGGAACCGGCCGACGGCTGGGAAATCATCCCGCAACTCACCGCGCAGCGGCAGATCGCCTATGGCTATTTCGGCTATGATCCGCGCGTCGGCGATCTGGCGGTCCATGATTATGATCTCACCCGCCAGGACGACAAATGGTATCAGGCGTCGCTGAGTGTCCATGGCCATATCGGCGATTGGGACATCGTTTCCGCCACGGGCTATTTCAACCGCAAGACGGACCTGCGCAACGATTACAGCTATTATACCGTCACCTATGACGGCTTTGGGGCCGGCAACGAGAATTATCTGCAATTCTTCGACAAGAGCGGATGCACCGGATCGGGCGCGACGTTGCGCTGCACGACGCTCATCAACCCGACGCAATATTATCACTCGGTCCAGTACAAGCAGAAGTTCACGCAGGAACTGCGCCTGAAGACTCCGAGCAACTGGCCCTTCGACGTGACGGTCGGCGGCTTCTTCCATTGGCAGAAGCAGGAGAACAACAACTATTACGCCATTCACGGCCTGGACCAGATTGCGGGCTATACGCAGGCCGGTGGCGGCGACAGCAACCCGGCGGGCTTTGGCATTCCGACCACCGCAGGCGGCACGATGGTCGTCGGCACGCCCGCGGTGAAGGATGACGGCTTCTATATCACCGAGAACAACCAGATCTGGCATGACGAGGCGCTGTTCGCCGAAGGCCATTACAACATCACGCCCAAGCTGAAGATCACGGGCGGCATCCGCTATTTCTGGACGGACTACAGCATCAAGGGTTTTTCGGGCGTGCGGAGTTCCGCCGTGTCCGTCGGTTGCGCCACGCCCTTGCCGGCGGAACGCCTGACCTGCCTCAACACCAATCCGCTCGCGGCCGATGGCACGGGCCGCTACAGCGAGAATGGCGAGACGCACAAGATCGCGCTGAACTGGCAGATCACGCCGTCCAAGATGGTCTATGCCAATTATTCGACGGGCTTCCGGCCTGGCGGCTATAACCGGCCGTTGCGCATTCGCAGCACGGGTCAACTGGCGACGATCACGCCGTTCAAATCCGAAACGCTCACCAATTACGAAATCGGCTTCAAGACCACCTGGAACAATATGTTCCGCTTCAACGCCGCCGCCTATTATGAGAAGTGGAACAACATCCAGTATAACGTCGTCGTTTCCGGCGCGCAGGGCGCGGGCATGACCGGCAACGCCGGCAAGGCGCGCGTCATCGGCCTGGAATATGATGCGGACCTGAAGCTCGGCAAGGTCACCATCTCCAGCTCGGGCGCCTATAATGACGCCAAGCTGGACGGCAATTTCTGTAGCTTCAGCTATGATGCCGGATCGGGATCGATCAGCCAGCTTTCGAGCTGCGCGGTCGGCCAGACCTTCGGCAGCCCGGCGGTGTCTGCGATCGCCGCCGTCGACGGAACCCGTCTTCCCCGCCAGGCGAAGTTCAAGGGTACGACCTCGGTCCGATACGATACCGATATCGGCGGTTATCGCAGCTATATCATGGGCGCGGCCAGCTACCAGACCAGCACGACGCAGGACCTGAACGTGCTGAGCAACAACTATCTGACGTGCGGCGGAGGCACCGCCGCCGCGGAGGCCGCTGCGGCCGCCGGCATTGTCTGCACCACGCCGGGTTTCGTCTCCTTCGACTTCTCGGCCGGGGTGAAGAAGGATAACTGGCATCTGGACCTGTTCATCCAGAACGCCTTCGACCGGCGCGGCAATCTGACGACCAACACCTTCTGTTCGATCACCTTCTGCTCGGGATCGTCGCGTAACTTCCCGATCAGGCCGCAATATTTCGGCATCAAGTTCGGTCAGAGCTTCTGATCGCGCCTACCCGTATCGGAGGGCGTCCGTCCGCGCGCTCCGATACGCCTTCCCCCTGAACTTGGATCAGGACCCTGCCCGCCATGGTTCGCCCATGGCGGGCTTTTGTCGGGGAGCGTCCGGGCATGGCAAAGGTCACAGGCTTCCCTACCCCTTTTGCAGGCAAGTCCCTGTGAATAGTTATGCAATCACTGTGGAGAGGAGATGGAGATCGTCAGGAGGAGGGGAGCGGGCCGACTTCCCGCATCAATGCCTGCCATAGCGCGTCGGCCCGGTCCGGCGCGCTGCCCAGTCCCTCACCGGCCAGTCCCTCACCGGCCATCCCCTCGCTGGCCAGTGCCGCGAAGCCGGAAACCTGCGCCACTGCAAAGCTGATGCCGTGGAGATTGCGCCGGGGCTGCACGCCCGGAATCGGGCGGGGATAGCCGGATGCGGCCACGGCCCGGAGTTGTCCGCCGCCTTCCAGCCGGTATCGGTCGCGGGCCATGTCCCAGTCCACGGCGACGCCCAGCACGTCGGGCAGGGAGCCGGGATAACAGGGCGCGCCATTCGCCTCCCGCGCGGCGACCAGCAG
>JASGGS010000272.1:0-5228 GCA_047602685.1 Sphingobium sp. | reverse complement strand
CGGCCGCCTGCGCCGCCGCATCGGCGGCGGCGGCGGTCGCGGTCGCGCGCAGGCGGCCGAAGAGATCGATGTCCCAGCTCGCCATCAGGCCGATGTCCCAGTCGGTCGAGGGGACGGCGTTCGCGCTGGGCTGGTTGCGGGTGTCGTCGAGCGTCAGGCCGCTCTCGATCGCCGTGGCGGGCAGGCGCGCGGCCTGCGCCTGGCGGAGGGCGGCGCGCGCGCCGTCAAGATTGGCATAGGCGACGCGCAAGTCCGCATTGGCGGCGAGGCTTTGGGCCACCAGCCGGTCCAGCACGGGATCGTCATAGAGCCGCCACCAGTCGTCCGGCACCGGCGCGATGCTGGCCACGGGCAGGGCGGCGAAGCTGCCGCCGGCCGCCATCGTCTTCGGGACGGCGGGCGGCGGCGCGGATGCCGCGCAGGCCGTCGTCAGGCCGAGGGCGGCGAGCGGCAGGAAGCGGCGCATCATGCCAGCGCCTCCCGCGCCCCGGGCTTCCTGCCCCGCTCGCCGCCATAGCGGGCGTAGAGGGCACCCCCCTGTCCCGCATGGGACGAAGCGAGAGGGCCGCGCTTGCCCTGATCCGGGACCCGCACGTGCCGATAGCCTGCTTCGCCGAGCTGCGCGCAATTCTGGAGGAACTGGACATTCCCATCCTCCCACCCGACAGTCCCTATGTTGGTCCGGGCGAGACCCGCCTGCTCGGCTGGCTCGCATGGTTCCAGCGCTGGATGGACGGGGACGAACTCAGCGGCCAGCAGGGGCTGCATGCAGCGCTGCGCCGTTGCGCGGATCACCTCCGGCAGGCCAATCTCAGGCTGGAGATACGCAATTTCCTGTCGGCGGGCGCTTTCGTCGATGCCGATGGAAGACGGATCGCGATCGACCTGCCGGCCCTCCCGGCGCGCCGGTCGATGCGGGAACGCATCCTCCAATTCGTCGCGAAGCAGGGCACGGTGTCCAGTTCCGATCTCCAGCGCTTCGGCGCCTCCCGCCAGACGATCAGCGCCATGCACAAGGAAGGTCAGCTTCGGCGCATAGGATGGTCGCGCTACACGCTCCCCAAGAAGGACTGATCAGGTGCCGTTGGCAAGACGGTCCGCAAGGGCGTTCAACGCGGGTTCCGCCCTGCCTCGCAGCCACCCCCGCACCTGCGAGAGGAATGCCGGGGTCGCCTTCTCGGGAAGCTTGCCCAGCCAGTGCAGCGCCACATCGATCTCGCCCGCGTCGATCAGCATGCGCGCATGGTTGAACTGGCCCCGGAAGTCGCCTGCCTCCGCCCCGCGACGATAATGGTCGGCCGCAAGGCGCATGTCCTTCCGTACGACCCATCCGTCTTCGTGAAAGCCGCCGATCATGGTGACGGACTTGGCATGGCCCCGATCGGCCGCCGACCGGTAGAGCCGCAGCGCCTCCTCCCGGTCGAGTTCGACGCCTTCGCCCAGACAATGCAGCGTGGCGAGATTATACTGCGCCCAGTCGAGGCCCCGATCGGCCGCCGCTCGATACCAGCGCGCCGCGAGCGCCTTGTCGACGCGAGTGCCCCAGCCATGTTCGCAACATCTCCCCACCATGTTCATCGCCATGACGTGCCCGGCCCTTGCCGCGCCGGCGAACCACCGGAGCGCCTCGGCGGGGTCGCGGGGGACGCCTTGCCCGTCGAGGAGGATCTGTCCGTAAAGGGCCTGCGCATCCACCATGCCGGCCTCGGCCGAGACGCGCAATATGACGGCGGCCGCCTCGGGCGACGCGGCCATCCGGCTGCGCGTCTCCTCGGCCGACCAGCCGTTTATCTCCTCGAACGTCGGATCATCCATGTGCGGCTCCCATGGGAAGACCCGCCCCATTGCTGGAGCGGGTCCGTTCCCTGTCGCGATCCGGCTCAGTATTTCAGGCTGAGGGTCGCGAATGCCGACCGGCCTGGCGCGATGCCCACGAAGTGGGTCGTGTAGGTGCGGTCGTAGTAGCGCTTGTCGAAAATGTTCTGCACATTGACGCGCAGGGAGACGCGATCGTTGATCTTCGCGGATGCCGTGCCGTCGAAGCGCCAGTAGCCGGGGATCGACCGGGTGATCGTCGCCGACGCCGGGCTGCCATATTGGCGCGAGTTGTAGATCGCGCCGCCGCCGATCTGGAAGCGCTCGCCGATGTCGAACGTCGACCAGCCGGTGAAGCTGTGCTTGGGCGTGTTCGGGAAGGGCTGGCCGTTGCTGGCGCTGCCCGGACCCGCATTGCTGATCTTCGAGTCCATGTAGGTATAGCCGCCGAAGACGCTCCAGAAGGGGAGCGGCTTACCGTTGAAGCCGACCTCGACGCCCTCGATCTTGCGGGTGCCGACATATTCCAGCAAGCCCGTCGCACCGGTGGTGCGGGCGTTGTCGGTGTCCGTGCGGAACAGCGCGAGGCTCAGGCCGAGGGCCGCGTCGAAGAATTCCCACTTGGTGCCGATTTCATAGGACTTGGTTTCCTCGGGACGCAGGTCGTTAAGGGTCGTGGCGGCAATGGCGTTGCCCTCCTGCCCCTCGCCGATCAGGCTGCCCGGCGGCGTGGCGGATGTCGCGAAGGAGACATAGATGCTGCCGTTCGGAACGGGCTTGAAGGTGATGCCCGCTTGGCCGTTGAAGAACTGGTCCTTGTAGGACAGCGACGTCCAGTCAGGGGAGGCCGACGCCTTGGAGCGGGTGTCGTACCAGTCGTAGCGCGCGCCAAGGTTGATGAGCAGCTCCGGAATGACCGTGATCGTATCCATGGCATAGATGGAGTAGGTGTTCGCCTCGGTGATGCCGGTGATGCCCGACTTGGTGATCGGAACGCCCACGGTGCCGCCCGCCTGGATGTTGGTCCACGGGTCATAGGGATTGGGATTGATCAGCGTAGTGCAATTATAGGCCGCGATATTGGCCGTACCGCAACGCTGCGCCGCCGGGCTGCCCGCCACGACATTGGTGCTGACATTGTTGAACGTGCCGCGCTTGGACTGTTCCCATGCACCCTCGGCGCCGATGGAGAAGCTGTGCTTGATCGATCCGGTGTTGAACGTGCCGGTGAGGTCAAGCTGGTCGATCATCGAACTGACGCTGGCATAGCGCGTGTTGGCGCGGCGCCAGACGCGGCCGGCCAGGACATTGCCCTGGCTGTCGTCGGGCTGGGTGATGATATAGGCCTGCTGGACATTCGCGAACTTCAGCGTGTTGCGCACACGAAGCGTATCGCTGAGGTCATGCTCGACGCGGGCCAGAACCTCGTCGACATTGGTCGTGCGGAAATCGCGGTTGGCGAGGCCATAGAAGGTGTTGCCGGGCACGTTGGCCGGGCCGATGTTGCGCACGCCCGCCGTCGCCGCCTGCGCGGCGGTGAGCGCGAAGGGGATGCCCGGATCGGGGATGTCGTCGCTCTCGAGATGATAATAGTTGAGCGAGGCGCGGGTCGGCGTGCCGAGTCCGAAGGCGATGGAGGGCGAGATGCCCCAGCGGTTGTTCGTCACGACGTCGCGGCCCGCGACATCGCCATCATACCACATGCCGTTCAGGCGAATGGCGGCAACGTCGCTGAGCTGATAGTTCACGTCGAGCGTGGCGCGCTTATAGTCGCTGCTGCCCATGCCGAGATCGAGCTGGGCGCTGTTGCCGAGGTGCGGCATCTTGCTGACGAGGTTCAGGCTGCCGCCCGCGCTGCCGCGCCCGCCCATGGTGGAGTCGCCGCCCTTGACGACCTCGATCTGCTCCACCGCGAACACCTCGCGCGACTGGCCGCCGACGCTGCGAATGCCATCGACATAGGTGCTGCCCTGCGCGTCGAAGCCGCGAATGAAGGGACGGTCGCCCTGCGGGTTGCCGCCTTCGCCCGCACCGAAGGTGATGCCGGGCACGGTGCGCAGCGCATCGGCGAGGCTGATCGATCCGGTCTCCTGGATGACCTGCGCCGGCATGACGATGATCGTCTTGGGCGTGTCGAGCAGCGGCGCGGTATATTTGGGGGAATCCGCCTTCTCGACCTTGTAGCCGCCGCCCGGCGCCTCGTCGATGGCAGTATCGGTGACTGTCACGCCGCCGAGCTTGCGAGCGGGAGCGGTATCAGACTCTTCCCCGGTCTGCGCATGGGCGCCACCTGCGAAGGCGATGAGGCCCACACAACTCAGCGCAAGATAACTCGGCCTGGCGCCTGCACGCGCCAAGGATTCCGATCGAAGCACGACGTTTCCCCTTTTTGAGATTAATTCTTAAGCAGGGCGCCAAATGCAAATGCGTCGCGATAATAGCAAGACGGGCGCTGATACAATGCTGTAATAAATTGTCACACACTGTCAGCCACTGATGCGAATGACTTGCATAATGCGTTACAGTTCTTCCCAATCCTTGGGATTGACCCCATAGACGCCGTAGCGAACACGCCGGATTTGTCCGCTCTTCACCATTGTGACGAGCATCTGCCGCGACACGCCGAGCGCCGTGATCTCGGCCGTGCGCAGGGGGCCGCGCTCCGAAAGCGCCTTGAGGACCTTTTGCCTGGCGCTTTCCGCAAGACCGAGGGTATCCGGGGATTCTACGTCCCAGCCCAGGGCTTTCAGCCTGGAGGCGAACTCACCGCTGGCGACTGACTGGATCGCATGATGATAATCAAGGCGGATGCCGAGATCGAGGAGATGGCCGGCGCAGCGTCTGGCCTGATCCGTGACGATGCGGCTGCCCTTGAGCGCGGGTTCGAGGCGCTGTCGCTGCAGGAGCGCGAGCCAGCCCAGAATCTGGCCTTCGTCCGCTCCCAGAATGACCGCTTCCGGTTCGAGCACATGAAGCCCGGCATCACGAAGCTGCGTTCGCAGGCCAGCGAAGGCGTCATGCACCTCGGACCTGCCGAGGCCCGTAGTGCCGCGGAGGAGGCCGACCGCGAGACGGTCCCCCTCCTTCATTCTCTTGAGCATGCGTCGGCGGAAGTTCATGCATGGGGAGGTACCGGCGCGCGCGGGCGCGCGTCCCTCTCATGATGTAGCAAATTGTATTGCGATTCAGGAGGAGATCAGGCCCGCCCGGCCGTCCGCCGGCTGGTGCCGTTACGGCTTCGCATGGACGAAGTTTTCGATCGCTCCTGAAGGTTCTTCAGCGTGATCGAAAGAGGGGAACTGGATTTGAGCGGGGATGCAGAAGTTGAGCGGCATCGCGGCCGACATCTTCAAAACGGCTCAAACGGAAAATCGAGCCGTTTCAAACGATATTCCGGCGCACGGCCGAGCAAA
>JASGGS010000271.1:0-5258 GCA_047602685.1 Sphingobium sp. | reverse complement strand
CTATGTCAGCCACGCCGCCGCGCCATGCCCGGTGGAGGTGAAGCGGCGCATGATCGCCTGGTTCGGGCCGATCATCCATGAATATTATGGCGCCAGCGAAAATCTGGGCGGCACCTGCATCGATTCGGAGGAATGGCTGCGCAAGCCCGGGTCGGTGGGCCGGTCCGCGCGCAACCCCATCCATGTCTGCGGGGAGGATGGCACGCCCCTGCCCCCCGGCGCGGAAGGGCTGATCTATTTCGAGGTGCCCGCCGACCGCGCCTTCTCCTACCTCAACGATGGCGACAGGACGGCCCGCGCCCGCCACCCGACCCAGCCGCACTGGTACAGCGTGGGCGACATCGGGCGGATGGATGCGGAGGGCTATCTCTTCCTCACCGACCGGCGCGACTTCATGATTATCTCCGGCGGGGTGAACATCTATCCACAGGCGGTGGAGGATGCGCTGATCGTCCACCCGCGGGTGCTGGACGCCGCCGTCATCGGCGTGCCGGACGCGGACTATGGCGAGAGCGTCAAGGCGCTGATCCAGCCGAAGGACTGGGCCGACGCGGACGACACGCCGGCGCGCGAGGCCCTGGCCAGCGAACTGGCCGCATGGTGCCGCGCCCGCATATCCCCGGTCAGTTGCCCGCGTATCTTCGAATTTGTGGCGGAGCTGCCCCGCCTCGCCTCCGGCAAGCTCGCCAAGCATGAGCTGCGGCGCCTCTATGGCGGGGCGCCGGCCCGCTGACCACCCCGCGCGGCGCAATCGTCACGGCAGGCGTCACGGCAGGATGCAACCTCGGCCTTCCTCGTCCGTTTCAGCGGTCATGACCGCCGTTCATCCCCTTTTTCATCCCGGAAGGCTGCCCCGATGCCCGGTATCGCCGCCGAAACGGACATTAACCTGTCCGCGCATTTGAATCCCGCGCATAAATTGCCTATGTCCATCGCTGGCTGCGCGTGTGACCGAACCACGGTCGCGCGACCGGCAGCACAGGAAGGTTTGAGAGCGTCGTGACCGTCATCGTCATTCTTGCCATGATCTTTGCGCTGCTGGCGTTGCGCCTCTATTCGGTGCTGGGCAAGCGGACAGGCCATGAGCAGCAGATGCCAGCGCCCGTCGACGACCGCCCGCCGGTCACCGTCTCCGCGCCCCGTCCCACGGTGGACGCCCGTCCGGACCCGGTGCGCCTCGGCGAGGCGTTGATGGCGCCCGACGCGCAGAACGGCATCCGTGCCGTGATCGCGGCCGACCGCAATTTCGACGTGACGCGCTTCCTCACCGGCGCGCGTGCCGCCTATGGCATGATCCTGGAAGCCTTCTGGCAGGGTGAGAAGGACCGCCTGCGCTCGCTGTGCGACGCCGATGTCTATGGCGCCTTCGCCACCGCCATCGACGAGCGTCAGGCAGCGGGCCATGTGCTCGACAACCGCCTCGTCCGCATCGACACGGCCCGCATCACCGATGCGACGCTCTCCGGCTCGACCGCGCAGATCACCGTGCAGTTCGAGGCGGATATCGCGGCTGTCACCCGCGATTCGGAGGGCGCCGTGATCGCCGGATCGCTGGAGGATGCCATCGCCACGCATGAGCTGTGGACCTTCGCGCGCGACCTTCGCAGCCGTTCGCCCGACTGGACGCTCGTCGCGACCGACGAAGCCTGATCGCATAAAAGAAGGAAAAGGGGGGATGGGGGCCATGCGCCGCTGGAGAGGTCTGGCCGCGATGACGGCGCTGTCCTTCGCGCTGGCGGGCTGCACCGTCATCCCCGACGGTGGAACGCGGCCCGGCGGCACCAGCACGCCCCCGCCGCGCCCGACGCCCGTTCCCGCGCCGCGCCCCATGCCGGTTCCGGCCCCGACGCCCTCCGCTCCCGTCAGCACCGACGGGACCGCCTATTCCGCCGGGGTGATGCGTGGTCCCGATATCGACACGCTGCTCCCCCGCGAGCGCGACCGGCTGGCCGATGCCCTGCGCGCCTTCCGCGCAAGCTGCCCCTCGCTCCTGCGCCGTACCGACAGTTCCGCCCTTACCCAGGGCAGCGACTGGCAGAATGCATGTAGCGCGGCGGCCAGCTGGAGCGACGATCAGGCGCGCGAATTCTTCCGCCGCAATTTCGAGGCGGTGCAGATCGGCGATGGCAAGGCCTATGCCACCGGCTATTACGAGCCGGAGATTGCCGGTTGCCGCACTCCCACCTCCTCCTGCCGGGAGCCGATATACCGGCGCCCCACGGACCTGATCGACGTCGATCTCGGCCTGTTCAGCGACAGCCTGAAGGGCAAGACGATCCGGGGCAAGGTGGATGGCGCGAAGTTCGTGCCCTATGACGACCGGGCGCAGATCACCGGCGGCTCGCTCAGCGGGCGCGGGCTGGAGATCGCCTATGCCAATGATCCCATCGAGCTGTTCTTCCTAGAGGTGCAGGGATCGGGCCGCCTTCGCCTGCCGGACGGCGGCATCATGCGCATCGGCTATGCCGGGCAGAACGGGCGCGACTATACCGGCATCGGCAAGCTGATGAAGGATCGCGGCCTCATCCAGGCCGGGTCCATGCAGGACATCATGCAATATCTGCGCAGCCACCCGGCGGAGGGCCGCGCGATCATGAACGAGAATCGCAGCTATGTCTTCTTCCGGGAACTGACCGGGGCGGGGCCGCTGGGCGCGCTGGGCATCGCGGTCACGCCGCGCGCCACCGTCGCCGCCGATCCGAAGTTCGTGCCGTTGGGCGCGCCGGTCCTGCTGGCCGTCGACCGGCAAGAGGCGAGCGGCGTCTGGATCGCGCAGGATACGGGCGGCGCGATCAAGGGCAGCAACCGCTTTGATACCTTCTGGGGCGCGGGCGCGCAGGCGCGGGCCATAGCGGGCGGTATGTCCACGCGCGGCTCCGCCTGGCTGCTTCTGCCCATTGGCACCGCCGCGCGGCTGAGCCGCTGAGATGGCGCGGCGCCCCGGCGGCGGGCGTCGGCTCAGCCCGGAGGAGGAACGGCTCTGGCAGACGCTGATCCGCGGCGTGCGCGCCATCTGCAAGGATGCGGCCCGCAAGGAGCCGCCCCCGCCTACCGACACAGGCCCTTCCGGTCCCGATCCCCTTGCCGCCGTGCCGCCAGCCCGCATCAAGGGCCGCGTGCCTCCGCCCCGTGCCCTTCCGGCGCCCCCGTCCGTGCCGTGCCGGGAGCCGGTCGCGACGCTCGACACGGGCTGGGAGAAGCGCATCCGGTCCGGCAATCTCCAGCCGGAGCGCAGCGTCGACCTGCACGGGCATAATCTGGCGGGCGCGCATGCGGCGCTGGACACCGCGCTGACCGGCGCCATCCGGGACGGGATACGCGTGCTGCTGGTGGTCACGGGCAAGCCCCGGCCGGGCCGCGTCGCGCCGGAAGGGCGCGGCGCCATCCGCGCGGAGATCGGCCACTGGCTCGACCGTTCCCCCCATGCCGACCGCATAGCCAGCGTGCGCATCGCCCATCCCCGCCATGGCGGCGACGGCGCGCTCTACATCATCCTGCGTCGGGAGCGCTGAGTCGGTCCTGGGCCGCGCCGCAGGCTTTATATGGTTCGCGCAAAGGACGCGCTCTGCGCCTCTGCGTGTCTCTTATCGTCGCGACATTTCCATTCACGCGGAGCCGCAGAAGCTTGGAGGGCCATCTTTGCGTCCTCTGCGCGCATAATCCTTCTCCCCTTCCAGGCAGACCCTAACGCTCCCGCGTGGCGCTGAACCTGATGTCCGGATTGCGCTCCGACTGATAGCCCACGTCCCAGGCCGACTTGGCAAGGAAGACGGGATTGCCGTCCCGATCCCTGGCCATGGCGGATCGGTTTATGCCCGCAAAGCCCTCCAGCTTGGCCGCATCGCCCGACAGCCAGCGCGCCGTGTCGAAGGGCGCCGGTTCCAGCGAGGCGGCGACCTTATACTCCGCCTCCAGCCGCGAGATCAGCACGTCGAGCTGGAGCTGGCCGACCACGCCGATGATCCACTGGCTGCCGATGTCGGGGTAGAAGACCTGGATCACGCCCTCCTCGCTAAGGTCGTCCAGCGCCTTGCGCAGCTGCTTGGTCTTGGTCGGGTCCTTGAGCGCCACGCGGCGCAATATCTCCGGCGCGAAATTGGGCAGGCCGGTGAAGCGGACATCCGCCTTCTCCGACAGCGTGTCGCCGACCCGCAGCGTGCCGTGATTGGGGATGCCGATGATGTCGCCGGGAAAGGCCTCGTCCGCGATCTCGCGATCCTGCGCGAAGAACAGGATGGGCGAGTGGACGGCGATGGGCTTGCCGCTGCCGCTCGGCGTCAGCTTCATGCCGCGCCGGAACTTGCCGGAGCATAGCCGCATGAAGGCGATGCGGTCGCGATGCTGCGGGTCCATGTTCGCCTGCACCTTGAAGATGAAGCCGGTTACGTCGCCGCGCTCCGGCTCGACCGGCGCCGGCTCGGCGGGCTGGGTGCGCGGCGGCGGGGCATGGGTGGCGAGCGCGTCGATCAGTTCCGCCACGCCGAATTTCTTGAGCGCGGAGCCGAAATAGACCGGCGTCAGGTCGCCGTTGCGATAGGCCTCCAGGTCGAACCGGGCATAGCCCGCCTGCGCCAGTTCCGCCTCCTCGCGCAGATGGGCGAGGCCGTCGGCGCTGACCGCCTGTTCCAGCGCGGCATCGTCCAGCCCGGAAAAGCGGCTCAGGTCGCCGTCATATTCCTTGCTCGGCCCGGTCGGGCGGCGCAGCTCGTCATGGGCGAAGTCGTAAATCCCCTCGAACGTGCCCCCCATGCCGACCGGCCAGCTCATCGGGCAGACGTCCAGCGCCAGCGCGTCCGCCACTTCGTCGAGGAGGGAGAAGGGTTCGCGGCCTTCCCGGTCCACCTTGTTGACGAAGGTGATGATGGGCACGGAGCGCAGGCGGCAGACCTCGAACAGCTTGCGCGTCTGCGGCTCGATGCCCTTGGCCGCGTCGATGACCATCACCGCCGAATCGACCGCCGTCAGCGTGCGATAGGTATCCTCGGAGAAATCCTCGTGGCCCGGCGTGTCGAGTAGGTTGAAGGTGATGACATTCCCGTCCTTGTCCGCCCGCTCGAACGTCATGACGGAGGAGGTGACGGAGATGCCGCGTTGCTGCTCGATCTTCATCCAGTCCGACCGGGCGCGCCGGTTGGCGCCGCGCGCCTTCACCTCGCCCGCCAGATGGATGGCGCCGCCTTCCAGCAGCAGCTTCTCGGTGAGGGTCGTCTTGCCCGCGTCGGGGTGGGAGATGATCGCGAAGGTGCGGCGGGAGGGGA
>JASGGS010000028.1:0-29649 GCA_047602685.1 Sphingobium sp. | reverse complement strand
CTACAGGCCGGGGAACGCCCCCGCCCCCGCCCCCGCCCCCGCCCCCGCCGATTATTTCGATATCGTAATGATATGCGGTCCTGCCCGCCGGGAGGCCAAGGGGGTCGGGAAGCCAGGGATGTTCGCAATAAGCCTTCCGGGAGCGCGCCGCCCCGGCCCGGCGGCGGTCACCCCGCGCCCAGGACGACCGCACCCGCCGCGCCGAACATGCCGCCGACCCCCAGGACGAGGCTGAGCCGCGCGCCCTCGACCTGCGCGGGCGCGGTCCCGCGCATCTGCCGCACCCCTTCCTGAAGGGCGAACATGCCGTACATGCCGGTATGCGCGTAGAGCAGGCCGCCGCCATTGGTGTTGAGGGGCAATCGGCCGCCGGGGCCGGTCGCGCCGCTCCGGATGAAGTCCACGGCCCCGCCCCGCTCCGCAAAGCCCATATCCTCCAGCCCATAGAGCGGGACATGCGCGAACGCGTCGTAGATCATGAGATGATCGACATCGGCCCGCCCGATGCCCGCTGTCCGCAGCGCCTCCGCGGAGGCATCGCCAAAGGCGCGGAAGCTCGTCAAATCCTCCATGAACGCGGCGCCCGGTCCCTCATGGCTTTCGCCGGAGCCGAGGATCGTCACGGGAGGATAGGCGAGGTCCATGTCCGCCGCCCGCTCCCGCGTGGTGAGCACGAGAGCGCCGCCGCCATCATTGACCGGACAGCATTGGAGGCGATGGAACGGCCATGCGACCGGCGGAGAGGCCAGCACATCCTCCACGGTCAGCAATTGCGGGCGGGTGGCGCGCGGAGTGCGGCTGGCCCAGCGCGACTGCGCCACGGGCACCTCCGCCAGATCCTCCGGCTTCAATCCATATTTGTGGAGATAGGCCAGGGCGGGCAGCGTGAAGCGCGAATAGGCGCCCAGCACGCCATAGGGCAGTTCGAACTGTCCGGGCACGCTCATCGGATCGCGGCCATAGGGACTCATGCCGAGGCGGGAGCGCCCGGATTCGCCATGCGCGACGACCACGACCCCCGCCTGCCCCGCACGCAGCGCCGCCACGGCATGGCGGACATGCAGCATATAGGAGCAGCCGCCGACATTGGTGCCGTCCAGCCAGCGCGCCCGGATGCCGAGGGTGAAGGCAAGGTCGCCGGGATGCAGCACGGCCGCCACGCCGTCCGCATCGGCGGCGGTCAGCCCGGCGTCCGCGAGCGCCGACAGGGCGGACTCGCAGGCAAGGCCCATCGCCGTCATGTCCGGCACCACGCCCAGACGCGCGGATTCCTGCGCGCCGACGATGACGATATCCTGCGCCGCGCTCCTCATCCGGCATGCCCCGCCAGACGGAATTGCGGGAGCGCGATTCCCTCCCGCTTCTCGAAGACCAGCGTCAGCGGCGCGCCGATGACGAGCTTCGCCGGATCGACGGGTGCGCCCGGCAGGTTGGTGAGGAGACGCGGCCCCTCCTCCAGTTCCGCCAGGGCCACCACATAGGGCGTCCCGGCCTCGAAGCCGGGACCGGGACGATGGACGATGACATAGGATGCCAGCGTCGCCCGACCGCTCGCCCGGCCCCACGCGACCGCGCCGCCGGTAAAGGGCGAGAAGGCGCGCGGCGGAAAGAACCATCGGCCGCTGTCCACGCATTGGGGAAGCCATAATTCGCCCTCAAGCGCCCGATCCCAGAAGACTTGGGATTCAGGCGAGGGTTGCGGGAGAAACTTGGCGGTCATGCGGTTGCCCGTCTCGATGGAAAGACGATAGTGTCGTCCGCCATCGTACGGACTTCAAGCCGCCGGGGCGATGTCGCGCATGATGCCCATCCCCTGCATTCCACGCGCCGCCCGGAACGGGCGTCCGGCATAGTCCCAAGGGTCTTCGCACGACGAGAATAGACGATCCCGCGCACGAGCGCCGTCATCGCTACGGCAAGGCTGTCGCCCAACCCCTCTTCCTTCACCTCGATCGAGGCCGGGGCGCAGCTTCACGCCTGCACGGCGGCGCTCCGTCAGCAGCGGCTTTCGACGGGCCTTATCCGTAAAATGACGCGAAATCATCCATGACCATCTTTGATAAATGCTATTATCATTTGAAATATACCTAGCCCGCAAATGTTATAAATCCGGTCTAATTTATGATTTATCGAAAGAACTATATTATGAAATTACGATACAATCGCCAAATCCGACTTGTTAGGAGGAGTAATAATATCACAGGGGGTCATATTGCATATCAGGAATTCCTGGGCGGCACCGGCGCGCCTTTTTGCCACCGTGGGCGCCCTTGCGCTTTCGTCGGCGTCCGTTTCGGCACAGCAGCTTGCGCCGCAGGCGAGCATATTGCCGGATGATGCGGCGGACGACGGCGCGGCGATCATCGTCACCGGCGTGCGGGGCCAGGCACGGACCGTCACGGACAGCCCGGCCCCGATCGACGTCATAGGCGGCGACAAATTCGACCATACGGGGTCCGCCGAACTGGGCGACGCGCTGGGCCGGCTGCTTCCCTCGTTCAATTTCGGGGCCAATCAGGCCGGCGTCAACTCCATCTCGCGCCCGGTCAGCAATCGCGGCCTCGGTCCCGCCTATACGCTGGTCCTGGTCAACAGCAAGCGCCGCCACAACAGCTCCATCCTGACCAATGGCGGCGGCGATACCAGCGGCGCCAATGTGGTGGACTTCGACCTCATCCCCAGCAGCGCCATCGCGCGCGTCGAGGTGTTGAAGGATTCCGCTGCCGCGCAATATGGATCGGACGCCATTGCGGGCGTCGTGAACGTCCAGTTGAAACAGGATGTCGGGCTGGGCGGCGACGTCCAATATGGCGAACTGGGCGATGTCAACGGCGATGCCAAGAGTTGGCGCGCCCGGCTCTATTACGGCACGAAGATCGGCGACGGCTTCCTGTTCGTCAGCGGCGACTATCGCAAGCGCGGCCAGGCCTATTGGAACACCCCGGCGGCGGACACCAATCTGTACGGCCTGCCGTCGGGCCGGACCGTCGCGCAGGTGGCGGCCAGCACAGGCCAGACCGTCTCCCAGGTCGAGGCCAATATCGCGGCGGCCAATGCGCTGAACGCGCAATGGAACCGGGACGGCGCGCATAATGGCGATCCGCAGATCCACGCCTTCAACCTGTCCTACAATGCAGGGGTGCCGGTGGGGGACAGCCTGGAAGCCTATTCCTTCGGAACCTATGGCGAACGCTATGCGGAGATCGGCAATAATTTCCGCCGTCCCAACAGCGATTCCAGCTTCAGCGCCCTTTTTCCCAACGGTTATTACCCCCTCAACAATACGCGGGACATCGACTTCCAGATCGTGTCCGGGCTGAAGGGGACGCTGGGCGCCTGGCATATCGACCTCAGCAGCTCCGTCGGACGGAACCAGAACCACCAATATTCCAAGCTGACGATCCGGCCGTCCCTGGGTCCGACCAGTCCCACCTCCTGGCCCGATCTCGCCACCTTCGAATTCCGCCAGTGGACGCATAATGTGGACGTCACGCGGGAGTTCGACATCGGCCTCGCCAAGCCCATCCAATTCTCCTTCGGCGCGGAATACCGGCTCGACCGGTTCCGCACCCGCGCCGGCGCCGAACTGGCATGGCAGCAAAGCTCCTACACCTTCCAGCCCGGCGACCAGCAGTTCGACTGGCGGGTGGGACAGGTCGCGGCGACCGTCGTCCAGGGCGCGGTCGTGCTGACGCCCAGCGACGAGGTCGACATCAAGCGCCGCGTCTATGCGGGCTATGTGGACCTTGGCATCAATCCGACGAGGAACTGGTATGTCGGGCTGGCGGGGCGGTTCGAGCATTATAGCGACGGTTCGGGCAATCCGGTCGCGCTGAAGGTCAATTCGCGTTACGAGGTCAGCGACGGCATCGCCATCCGCGGCACGGCGGGAACGGGATTCCGGGCGCCTTCCCTGACGCAGATCGCCTTCGCACAGACCGACGGGCGCACCTCCTCCGTCTACAATCCCGAGACGGGCCGGAACGAATCCGTGCCGTCGGTCGCCAAGCTGGTCAGCCCCACCTCGACCGTGGGGCAGCTGCTCGGCGCCAAGCCGCTCAAGGCGGAGCATAGCTGGAACGCGGGCCTCGGCCTCGTGCTGCAACCCCTTCCACGGGCCAACATCACGATCGACGGCTATTATATCAAGATCAAGGACCGCATCGCCCGGACCAGCCGCCTGTCCGGCACGGGCATCACGGCGATCCTCGCCGCCAACGGCCTGTCCGAAATCCAGCAGGTGGAATATTTCATCAATGCGGTCGACAGCCGGACCTACGGCCTCGATATCGTCGCCGATTACAAGCTCGACCTGAACGAGGCGGGCGCATTGGCCCTCACCGCCGCCTTCAACTACAACAATACCAAGGTGACCAACGTGATCGGCCTGCCGTCGCAATTGCGCGATGCCAACGGCAATTCGATCCTGGGCGTGGGAACCGCCTATTTCGGCGGCGACAAGATCGGCGAGCTGGAGGACCTTCTCCCCCGGACCAAGCTGGTGGTCTCCGCGAACTGGACCAAGGGCATTCTCGGCCTCTATCTCGGCACCACCCGGTACGGCTCCTACTGGAACCGGACGGCGGCGAACACGGACGACCGCTATTTCAGCCCGAAATGGATCACCGATGTCACCCTGTCGGTCAAACCCGTCAACTGGCTGACCGTCGAAGCGGGCGCGACCAACATCTTCAACGTCAGGCCCGATCTGAACGGCGTGGGAAGCACCGCGACCAGCAACGGGCTGAGCTATGGCACGGCGCCCTATCATCCCGGCGGCGGCTATTATTATGGGCGGCTCGCCTTCTCTTTCTGAACCGTGCCGTCACGGGCGGTTCCGGGCTTCGAGCAGGAGCGGACCCTGGAACCGCCCACCATGCCGTCGTCGCGAAGGCGCGGCGGGCGCGCGCATCGCGGTAATCCTCTCGATCTGGAGCGTTTCCCCATCGGGCGGAAACGCCCTTGTCTTTCGATGCCGCATCTTCCGGGCCGTTGACCGTGAACGGCCAAGTTGAAAATGCTCTGGATTCCGATTGCCGGGACGCACCGGGACGGGCATCGCCGCGCATCGGTTCAACTGTCGCGGGAAGGGCTATCAGGCGTCTGCGGGATCGCCCATCTTCTCTTGCAGGATGCCATCCCCGCTGGACGACCGATAGGCGGCGTGGAGGCGGGCATAATGACCCCCACGCTCCATCAACTCCTCATGACCGCCCAGTTCGGCGACACGGCCCTCGCGGATCACGGCGATGCGATGGGCATGCCGGATGGTGGCCAGGCGGTGGGCGATGACGACCGAGGTCCGGCCCTCGCACAGGATGCGCAGCGCCTCCTGAATGCGCCGCTCCGTGCTGACATCGACGGCCGATGTCGCCTCGTCCAGCACCAGCACCGCCGGGTCCGCGAGATAGGCCCGCACCAGGCAGACAAGCTGGCGCTGCCCCTGGCTGAGCTGGCTGCCGAGCGGACCGACCTGGCTGTGATAGCCATGGGGCAGGCTTTCCAGCACGTCATGCGCGCCGATCGCCTTCGACGCGGCGATCAGGTCCGCATCGGCGGCGTCGGGCCTTGCGAGGCGCAGATTGTCCAGCACCGTGCCGCCGAAGAGAACATTGTCCTGCAACACCACCCCCACCTGCCGCCGCAGGCTGCTTTCGGAGATGGTGCGGATGTCATGGCCGTCGATCAGCACGGCGCCGCTGTCCACATCGTAGAAGCGGGTCAGGAGCTGGACGAGCGTGCTCTTGCCATGACCGGTGGGGCCGACAATGGCCAGCACCTCCCCCGCCCTTATGGCAAGGCTGAGGTCGTGGATGACGGGCTTGTGGGTGAGATAGCCGAAGCCGACATTCCGGAACTCGATCTCCCCGCGCAGGCGCGGCAGGGCGATGGCGGCGGGGCCGTCGACAATCTCCGGCTCCGTGTCGAGCAACAGGAAGATGCGCTGCGCGCAGGCGGTGCCATTGGCGAAGCGCTCGAACAGGTCGCTGAATTCCTGCAAGGGCGCGAGGAAGAGGAAGACGTAGAAGAGGCTCTGCGCCAATTGCCCGAGCGTCAGGTTGCCGAGCGCCAGTTCCCGCCCGCCGATGACCAGCATCAGCGCCAGGCCGATGGTGGTGAGAATGCCGGTAAAGGGGGCGAACCAGCCGGACCGCATGGACCCACGGATCAGGGCCGTGTTGAAGTCGGTGAGGAGGCCCTGATATTTTTCGAGATTCTCCCGCTCCCGCCCGGCCTGCTTGATCAGGCGGACGGCGGCGACCGTCTCCACCAGATGGGCGGTGAAGCGGCTGCGGTTTTCCGCGACCCTGGCCCAGCTCCGCTGCGACACGCGCTTGAAGAGGAAGGTGGCGCCGAAGAGGACCGGCACGACGGCGCCGAGGCCGAGCAGCAGGGCGGGCGCGACCAGCCACAGCATCACGCCCGACAGCAGGAGGCGCAATACGGCCGACAGCAATTCGGGCGGACCCTGTATGAGCAGCGGCTCCAGCGTGTCCACGTCGCGGTCGGCGCGCGCGATGATGCGGCCCGCCTTGGTCCGGTCGAAATAGCCGACGCTCAGCGTCTGGACATGGGCGAAGACGCGCGCGCGTAGGTCGTTGAGGACGCGGATGGCGGCCATGCCCGCGAAATATTGCGAGAGGCCGCCCAGCGCGAACCGCAGCCCCCATGTCGCGGCAAGGCCCGCACAGGCCCAGAGGATCAGCGGAAAGTCCACCCCCCCGCCCGTAGCATGGCGCAATCCCCTGTCGATGACGAGGCCGATGAGGATCGGGCGGGTGAAGATGGCCAGCACCTGGACCAGCTCGATCGCGACGACGGCGGCGATCTGGCGCCGGACCGGCGCGACCAGGGGCAGGAGGCGGCCGGTGATGCCGCGGTTCAGCGCCTTACTGGCGAACTTCTCCTCCAGCTCGATGTCGGACAGCGCGGAATCGCCGCGAAAAGCATTCATGGCCGGATACCCATCAGCGCGCGGTAGGTGGCGTTGCCCGCCGCCAATTCGTCATGCCGCCCCTCAGCCACGATCCGCCCAGCGGACAGGACCAGCACCCGGTCGGCGGCAAGCGTCGTGGACAGGCGGCTCGACACGATCAGCATAGTGAGCGGGCGCGCGCGGTCCCGGCCCAGCCCCCGGATATTCTCGATGGCGCGGCGCTCCGTGGCGGCGTCGAGGGCGCTGGTCGCATCGTCGAGGACGAGTATGTCGGCATCCGCGAGCAATGCGCGGGCGAGGCATATGCGCTGGCGCTGGCCGCCCGACAGGGTGACGCCCCGGTCGCCCAGCTTCGTCTCGAAACCATTGCCCAGCCGTTCGAGCACCTCGCCCGCGGCTGCCCGGTCCAGCGCATCCAGCAATTGCGCCTCCGTCGCGTCGGGCGCGCAGGTGCGGAGGTTCGCGGCGAGCGTGTCCGAGAAGAGGAAGCTTTCCTGCGGCAGGACATGGACGCGGCGGCGCAGGTCGCGAAGGTCCAGCCCCCGCACGTCATGCCAGCCCAGGGCATCGGACCCGATGGCGAGCGTGCCGCTGTCCGCCTCCACGAGGCGGGGGAGGAGCGCGGTCAGGATGCTCTTGCCGGACCCGGTGGCGCCGACCAGCGCGACCATCTCCCCCGGCTGGACGGTGATGCCGAGGTCGTGGAGCACCGCCGCGCCGTCGCCCAGGGGCGAGGCCGAGACATGGGAGAGACGGAAGCCGAGCGGGCCGTCGGGCAGATGCCCCTCGCCCCCCACGATGCCCGGCTCCGCATCCAGCACTTCCCAGATGCGGCCGGCGGAGGCGCGGGCGTCGGCGATCACCTGGAGCAGGCGGCCGATCCCCTCGATGCGCAGGACCAGCGTGTTGACCACCAGCATGGCGGCGACGAGGCTGCCCAGTTGCAGCGCGCCCCGGCCGACCATCCATGCGCCGAAACCGAGCACCCAGGCATGGCCGAGGGCGATGATCGCCTGCGGCAGCGGAACGCGGCGGGCGGCATGGCGGATGGCCGCGCGGGCCTCCCGCCGGAAGGTGTCGACATGGGCGTGGAAGCGGGCGATCCGCGCGTCGCCCAGGCCGAAGGCCTTGATGACGCGGACGCCGTTCACGCCCTCCGACAGATCCTGCGTCACGGCGTCATAGGCGGTGCCGATGCGGCGATCCAGCGCGACCAGCGTGTCCGCCTCCGCCCAGAGCAGGCCGATGCCGACGGCCAGCAGCAGGAGGGGAACGATCGCCAGCCAGGGCGAATAGAGGAACAGCAGGCCGAGGGAAATGACGACGATCAGGCCCGTCTCGAAAATCTGCCGCCAGAAATTGATGAGAGCGTCGCGCACCTTGTCCGCGTCGCGGGTCATGCGCGTCACCATCTCGCCCACGCCGTGGCGCCAGTGATAGGCGAGGTCGAGCCGCTGTATCTGCACCATGATGCGCGCGCGCAACAGGGTCAGCAGCTTCTGCCCGATGGAAAGGGACAGAAGGCCCGCGCCATATTGCACCGCCGCGCGGGCAAGGGAGAGGGAGAGGAGGAGGCCGACCCAGAACCAGGCGCGGCTGTAATCGAGCGCGCCGTCTCGTGAAAAGATCACGAGTTTCCCTAGCTGCGCCTCCTGCACGGCATGGCCGACCAGCACCTGTTGGACGACCAGGGCGATATTTACCGCCGCCAGCATGATCGCGGTCAGGACGAAGCGTCCCGGCATCTCGCCATAAATGGCAAGGCAGCGCAGCAGCGGACTGCCGCGCAGCCGTCCGTTCGTTCCCACGTCCTTCCCCTCCCCGTTGCCGGTTATCAGCCGGCCAGCGCCAGCGAGCGCGCCGCCTCGAGCGGACGCGCATCGATCCAGTCGCGGATATCGAAGCGCTCCGGGATGAAGTCCCAGCGGTGGAGGAAGTCGGTGAAGTCCTGGATGCCCGCGATGGATTGCTCGGACAGGTCGGTCTTCAGGCGCTTCTGCGCATCCTCGCCATAGGCGACGCTGACCCAATATTCGCTGCTGTTCGTCTCGCGCGCCAGATAGCGGCGCACGTCCGAGGCATGATCCTGCGCCCAGGCCTCGGCGCGCAGCACCTGCTCCACGATGGTCACGGCCGCGTCGAAATGATGGTCGAGCAGATGGCCGTCCACCGCCAGCGTGCGCGGCGTGCCGTTATTGGCGCGGACGAGCGGATCGGGGTGGATGCCCGTGTCGATCAGGGTGGTGAGGCCGAACTGGCTGGCGGCCTGCGCGCCGTGGACGCCCTTCAGGAAGATCGCGTCCACCTCCCCCCGCAGCAGGGCGATGAGTTCGAGATTGTTGGCGCGGGCGCGGCTGGTGGCGGCACGTCCCCCCTGCCAGTTGAGCGTGCCGCCGACATTGACGGCCTGCTGGTCGCTATAATGGGTGTCGATGTCCTGGTTCACCAGCTCGACGTCGGAGACCTCCAGCCCGTCGAGGCGAAGCGCGTTTTCGAGGCCGCGAATGGCCTGCGCGCGGGAGAAGTCGATTTCCACCTTCTTCCAGTTGGGCAGGCCGAAACGGCGCCCCTTCAACTCGCGGACGGAGGTGATGCCGCTTTCCGGCGTGGTGAGGATGAGCTGCGTCTCGTCCGCCCAGCTGAGGCCCAGGACGCGCGTGTCGCGGCCCCGCGCCCGCGCGCTGATCGCCGGGATATTGCCGCCATGGCGCACGCTGTTCTGCTGGGTGTGGGAGAAATGCGATTCCCGCTTGGAGAAGTCGTCGGATTCGCGCAGCGAGGACAGCTTCGCCCCCTGACGCGCGAAGGCGTCCTCCAGCCAGCCCTGCTGAATGGCGATGCCGAGGCCGGTCGGGACCGGGCAGCGCGTGTACCAGAGCGTATCGAGTTTCTCGGACATGGGAAAAGCCCTCCTTCAGGCGACGGGTTCGAGCGCGGGGGCGCCGTGGCGGTTGGGGTTGGCGGGGCGCGGCAGGTTCAGATGCTGGCGCAGGGTCGTGCCCTCATAGTCCGTGCGGAAAATGCCGCGCCTCTGGAGTTCGGGCACGATCCGGTCGACGAAATCCTCCAGCGAACTGGGCAGGAGCGGCGGGATGAGGTTGAAGCCGTCGGCGGCGCCGCGCTCGAACCAGTCCTGCATCTGGTCGGCGATGTCGGTGGCCGTGCCCAGCACCACCCGATGCCCGCGCACCGCGTTGAAGCGCAGGAAAAGCTGGCGGATGGTGAGATTCTCCCGGCGGGCGAGCGCCGTCAGTTGGCGCCAGCGGCCCTTGCCGTTTTCCGGCTCCGGCAGGTCGGGCAGCGGCCCGTCGAGCGGATAGGCGCTGACATCCTGCCCCATGAGGTTGAGGTCGCCGGAGAAATCCACGGCTTCCTCCAGCGCGCCGAACTTGTCCTGCGCCTCCTGGAGGCTGGAGCCGATGGTGAAGGAGAGGCCGGGCATGACCTTCAGCGTGTCCGGATCGCGGCCATGGGCGGCGACGCGCGCCTTCACGTCGGCGTAGAAGGCCTGCGCATCCTCGATGAACTGCGCGGCGGCATAGATCATCTCGGCATGGCGGGCGGCGAAGTCGCGGCCGACCTCCGAATTGCCCGCCTGCGCGAAGACGGGATAGCCCTGGATCGGGCGCGGCATGTCGAGCACCGAGTCCAGGTGGAAATAGCGGCCGTCATGATGGACGGGATGGACGGCATCGGCATTGCGGTAGATGCCGCTTTCCCGGTCCGCGCCCTCGAAGGCATCGTCTTCCCAACTGTCCCACAGCGCCTTGACGACACCGAGATATTCATGGGCGCGGGCATAGCGTTCCGCATGGCCGGGCGGCTGGTCGATGCCGAAGCTTTTCGCCGCGCCGCCTTCCAGCGAGGAGACGATGTTCCAGCCGATCCGGCCGCCGCTGATATGGTCGAGCGAGGCGAAGCGGCGGGCGAGCGCATAGGGCTGCTCGAAATTGGTGTTCACCGTGGCGACCAAGCCGATATGGCTGGTGATGCTGGCCAGCGCCGCCGTGGCGGTCAGCGGCTCGAAGTCGAGAAAGGCGTGGCGGCGCGCGATCCCCTTCGTGCTGTCGCCGCCCTGTCCCACGAAATCCGCGAAGAAGGCCGCATCCAGCTTCCCCCGCTCGGCGGTCCGCACGAGACTGGCCCAATAGCGGAAATCGGGCAGGCCCGTGGGCGCGGAACCGGGCTGGCGCCACGCGCCGGGATGGTGGCCGTGGCGGGTCAGGAAGACGGCAAGCGCGAGTTGGCGCTTCTTCGTGGTCATGGCGGAGGCTCCATCAGGGGAATCGGCGGGCGGTGCGGCGGGCATCCGGGAGGGGGACGCCCGCCGCACTCCCAGGGGGGAGCTTATTCGGCGGCCTGCGCGGCGGCGGCGCCTTCGGGCAGGTGGATCGTGCCCTCGTCATCGACATGGGCGTCGGGGGGAACCAGCTTGCCCATCTTCCACTGCTGTTCCAGCACGCCGGGGCCGAAGGGCTTCGAGCCGCCGAGCGCCGCCGCGAGGATCTGGAAGCGCGCGCCTTCCTCCAGGAGGACGATCTGGTTGGTCAGGTCGCGCAGGCCCTTCCAGCTCCAGATGGTCGCGCCGCCATTGGCCTCCACGATGCCGGGCACCTGACGGTCGGCCTCGATGGAGTCGATGATGAAGTCGGGTTCGCCCTGACGGCGGTTGATATAGACCGGCAGGGAGGCGGTGAAGCGGAAGCGGCGATTGGGAACATAGAGCAGCGGCAATTCCGAATGCGCCTGCGAATAGGCGCCCAGATGCGGCGTATGGACATGGCTGATCGCCTGGAAGTCCGGATATTTCCTGAACAGTTTCAGGTAGCGGCCGACGCCCACGCCATCGCCCTGATCGGCCCACAGGCGGTTGCCGTCGAAGTCGAGGACGCCGGTGCGCGGCTGGTCGGGATCGTCCTCCCACGGTCCGGCATAGCCGAAGGTGACGATCTTGTCCTCGCCGGGGATGCGGACGGCGAAACCGACCGTGCCGCTGGGCGCGATGGTCTGCGTCTCGCGCAGCAGGCGGAAGGCGCGGCGCGCATCCTTCTCGGCGTCGAGGACGAAGGTGACGGCTTCCTTGGAGAGGCCTGCAATCTGGGACCCTGCAATCTGGGACATGGCGTATTTCCTTCAGGCTGGAACGGTGAGGGAGTGGTTGGCGGCAAGCGCGCGGGCGGCCTCCAGCGGGCGGGGATCGACCCAGCCGCCAAGGTCGAAATCGGCGTCGAGGAAGCCGTGGGTGAACAGGAATGTCTTCTGCTGGCCGAACAGGGCCAGGCGGTCGGCGTCGAGCGTGGGGTGCAGCCCCTCATGCAGGCGGGCATAGGCCTGGCTGACGGCGCCCGCGCTCCCCTCCGTCTCATATTCGAGGATCTCGCGCAGGCGGTCGGGCTGCTCCGCCACCCAGTCGGCGGCGCGCAGGGTGACGGCGAGGAAACGCACCAGTTCGTCGAAATGATGGTCGATCAGGTCCTGATGCACGGTGATCGGGCGCGGCGTGCCGTTGTTCACGCGGAAGCGCGGATCGGGGAGCGCGTCGAGGTCGATGGCGACGACGAGGCCGTTCTCGCGCACCTGGTCGAGGGCGGAGGCGCCCTTGACGTAAATGGCGTCGACATCGCCCTTCACCAGCGCCTCGATGGGCCAGAGCCGGCCCACGCCGCTGGACCGGCCCGGCCCGCGCGGGCGCAGGTCGCGCCCCGCCCCGCCGATATTGCGCAGCCGGTCCGGCGTCTCGACCAGCTCCACATCGTCGAAGGTCAGGCCGGCGGAGGCAAGCGCGCCTTTGTAGCCCGCGAGCGACATGCCGCGCGCGATGCTGGTCCCGCGCACATGGGAGGGGATGTCGTTATGGCTCCAGCCGGGAAGGGCGAGGCGCCTGCCCCTGAGGTCGGCGGCGGAGGCGATGCCCGTATCGGGACGGGTGAGGATGAGCTGGCTCTCCTCTATCCAGGTGAGGCCGATCAGCTTCGTCGGCTCGCCCTGCGCGCGGGCGGCGATGGCCAGCATGTTGCCGCCCTCGCGGATCAGCGTGGGCAGGCGATGGTCATAATGGTGACGGGCCAGGTCCGAACCGGATTCCTGCAAGGTCCGCAGCGCGATGCCGTCCGCCTCGAACGCCTCGGTCAGCCAGCCGAGCTTGTAGGCGATGCCGGTCGCGGTCGGGACCGGGCAGCGCGTGAACCAGATTTCGTCGATGGTGGATGACACTCTCGTCTTCTCCCTGCGCGATGCATGTGCGGAAGAGATCGCAAGAGGCGTGCCAGAATGAAAAACCCCGCCAATGCGGGGCCTTGGGATGAGGGGACGGGCGGGGCTGTGCGATATTCAGCAGGGATGCTGTTCAATATTCAACGCCGGGCGCCGGTGCCGGGCGCCGGTCAGATGAGGCCCAGATTCTTGAGATAGGTCCGCACGACATTGCGCGTGACGCCCAGCGCCTCCGCCGTCTTGATCTGGTTGGCGCCGCAACGCTCATACGCCTCCCGCACGGTCGTCGCGATCAGCCGGTCGAGCAGGCCGTCATGGCCGCCCTGCAACAGCCGCCCGGCAAAGGGGCGCACCATGTCCTCCACCGTCGCGAAGGGGTTGTCGGCCGCCGCGTCGGGGACGGCGCGCAGGCTGAAGCCGAGGCCGAGATCCTCCGGCTCGATCCGTCCGTCCTGGCAGATGAGCGTGGCGCGGTGGATGGCGTTTTCCAGTTCGCGGATATTGCCCGGCCAGTCGTGCCGGAACAGCGCCTCCTCCGCGGCCGGGGTCAGTTCGAGCCGCCCCGCCTTGACCCGGCCGCCATAGATTTCAAGGAAATGCCGGGCGAGCGGCAATATGTCCGCGCGCCGGTCCCGGAGGCCGAGAAGCGGCAGGGTGACCACCTGGAGCCGGTAGAAAAGGTCGGCGCGGAAACGCCCCTCCTCCACCGCCTGCTCCAGTTCCACATTGGTCGCCGCGATGACGCGCACATCGAGGGGGATCGGCTTGCGCGAGCCGAGGCGCACCACCTCCCGCTCCTGCAACACGCGCAGCAGCTTGACCTGGAGCGAGAGGGGCAGGTCGCCCAGCTCGTCCAGGAACAGCGTGCCGCCATTGGCCGCCTCGAACCATCCGGCGCGCGCCACCTGCGCGCCGGTGAAGGCGCCGCGCTCATAGCCGAACAGCTCGCCCTCGATCAGCGCTTCGGAAAAGGCGCCGCAATTGACCGCGATGAAGGGGCTGTTGCCGCGATTGCTGAGCGAGTGGACATAGCGGGCGACCAGCTCCTTGCCCGTGCCGGTCTCGCCGGTGATCAGGATATTGGCCTCGCTGGGCGCCACCTTGGCGATGAAGGGCAGCAGCGCGCGCGAGCGGGGATCGTTGAAGATCAGCGCCCGCGCCCGCGGGCCCACGGCATGATGATCCTCCGACCCGAAGGCGAGGAGAGGCCTGCCATCGAAATGGGTCGCCGACACCAGACCGGTGCCGACGCCTGTATCGGTATGATTTTGCGGGCTCACGATCGCGCTCCTCCAGCCTCCCGCGAGCATAACATCCCATTCTCTTCCATGTTAGTAGAAATTAGAGTCGATGCCGTAGCGCAGCTATCAGTCCCTCAGGTCCGGGCGAGCGTCCGGCGCTTGATCACGGCGTCGAGAGGCGCGCGGCATACCCATTTGTCGATGTCGACGGGCGACTCCACGAAGCCGTGGACCCACAGGAAATTGGCCTGCACGCGCAGCATCTCTATCCGCTCCTCCGACAGGTCGGGATGGAGCGAGCGGTGGAAATTGTTGCGATAGGCGGCGTCCACGCCCTCCATGCCCGAAAATGTCTCCTGCGCGATGATCGGCTTCAGGTCGTTGGGGTTCACCGCCGCCCAGTCCGCCGCGCGCAGCGTCTGCTCCAGGAACCGCTCCACCAGATCGCCATGATGGTCGAGCATGTGCTGATGCACGGTGATGGGGCGCGGCGTGCCGTTGTTGATGCGCGCGAGGCGGCTGGGATAGGCGTCGAGATCGACGGCGACCTCCAGGCCGAGATGGGAGACCGCCTCCGCCGCCGCGCTGCCCTTCACATAGACGGCATCGACCCGCCCGGCCGCCAGCCATTCCAGGCCCAGCCACAGGCGCTTCATGCCTTCGCGGCTCGGCCGTTCGCGCGGGGGAACGGGCACCTCGACCAGTTCGACCTGCTCAAGCGTCAGGCCGCCCAGGCCGAGCGCGGCCTGTATGCCGTGGAGCGCCATGCCGCGCGCGATGCTCTCGCCCCGGCTGCGGCCGAAACCCGGCAGGGCGAAGCGCAGCCCCTTGAGGTCGCGCGGCTCCAGCACCGGCGTGTCGGGCCGCACGATGATCGCCTGCCGCTCGTCGATCCAGGTCAGGCCGATGACGCGCGTGGGCATGCCCAGCGCCCGCCCCGCCAGCGCCTGGATATTGCCGCCCTCGCGGAAGAGATGGCGATCCTGCCGCTCGGGATCGCGCTCGACGAGGTTGAGGCCGTCCTCGATGATGCGCTTCACGCCCACGCCGTCGCGGGCGAAGGCTTCCGTCATCCAGCCGAGCTGGAACGCCACGCCGGACGCGGCCGGCACGGGTGAGCGCGTCATCCAGATATTTTCCGGCCCTTGCTTCACGGGACCTGCCGATGGATGATCCCCGGCATCGCTTCCCGGCATATCGCCCCTCCTTGATCGTTCGGCTCCGTCCGGCGGACAGAGAAATGATGGACGGGAAGCGACAGAGCAAGGGGCGTGCCAAGAGGCCGCCGCCCCGCCCCCGTGCATCGCGAAGGGCGCGGGTCCGTCCTCGGCCGCTTCATTTCAACCAGCGCGGTCCCCGCCGCTGCTTCATTTTCAACAGCGGCGCGGCGGCGGGGGCGGCGGCCGTCCAGCGGTTGCGGCCTTCGCGGCAGTTGGCACGCGACATGCAAAGTCATCGCCATATCGCCATCCAGACGGAGCCGGATAGTGGCCTTTGACCTTTCCCTTCTTTCCCGGACGCACCCCCGGGCGCCCCTCGCCGGGCGCCTGCGCCGCAGCCTCGCCCTCGCCGCGGCGCT
Organism: Sphingobium sp.; assembly: GCA_047602685.1. GTDB lineage: Bacteria > Pseudomonadota > Alphaproteobacteria > Sphingomonadales > Sphingomonadaceae > Sphingobium. The sequence continues at coordinate 13,679 of JASGGS010000028.1, read as the reverse complement.
GGCGATGGGCGCCGCGCTTTCCGCTTGCGGGGCGGGCAAGGAAGGCGGGCAGGCGGAACAGGCCAAGAGCGTCACCATCGCCTCCATCGCCTATCCCTATCAGGGCGAGCAGGTGTTCAACGGCCTGACCGGCATCGTCATCAAGCAGGGCTGGCTGAAGGACGAACTGGCGAAGAAAGGCGTCTCGCTCTCCTTCACCCCGGTCCCGACCGCCGTGGGCGGGCCGCAGATCAACGAGGGCTTTTCGGGCAAGCGCATCGATTTCGCGGCCTATGGCGACTTTCCGGCGATCATCGCGGTGGCGGGCGGCGTGCCCTTGCAGGTCGTCGCGCCCGTCGGGCAGGGACAGGATGTCTATATCGTCGCCCGCAAGGGGCTGAACGCCGCCAGCATCGCCGACCTGAAGGGCAGGAAGATCGCCCTGCATCGCGGCCGCCCCTGGGAACTGCCCTTCTCCAAATTGCTGGACAGCAAGGGATTGAAGCTGACCGATTTCAAGATCGTCAATATCAACCCGTCCGCCACGCCCGCCGCGCTGGAGTCGGGCAGCGTCGATGCCGCCGTGCTGCTGTCCGACGGCCTCCTCGTGGAGCAGCGCGGCATCGGCCATGTCATCTGGTCCACCAAGGACGCGCCCGCCGACTGGCGGATGCGCGCCGAACTGTTCGCGCGAAAGGCGTTCGTGGACGACAATCCGGCGCTGACCCAGATCGTCGTCAACGCCTATGTCCGCGCCGCCGCATGGTCCGCCGACGAGGCCAACCGGGCGACGGTGATCCAGAATGCCTCGCGCGGCGCGCTGCCGGTCGAGATCATCGACAGGGATTACGCCAATTCCGACATCGCGTGGAAGGAGCGCTTCTCCCCGCTGTTCAGCCCGGCGGTCCGCACCCATTATCACAGCGTCGCCGACTATGCGTTCGATCGCGGCCTGATCCGGTCGAAGGTCGATGCGGACAGCCTGTTCGACGACCGTTTCGTCAAGCAGGCGCTGAGCGACCTGAAGCTCGAAGGCTTCTGGGCCACGCCGTCCGCATCGGCATCGCTGGGGAAGGACGGGGGCAAGAGCTGATGGCGAGCCGTCCCGCGCCCCCGCCCGCATTCGCCCCCCGAAGCCCCGGCCGAAACCCTGTCAGATATTTCTCGCCGGGGGCATTGCTGCCCCTCTTGGCCATTATCGGCATCTGGCAGGCGGCCTGCCTTTCCGGCCTTTTCCCTCCGCAGGTGCTGGTGCCGCCGAGCGAGGTCGGCCGGGCGCTGGCCGACCTGACCGCATCCGGCGAGTTGCAGCGCCATGTCGGCGACAGCCTGAGGCGCCTGCTGATCGGGTTCGGCCTCGGCGCGCTCGCCGGGCTGGCGTTCGGCGCGGCGATCGCCCTGTCCCGCCTGGCGGAGGCCGCCTTTTCCCCGCTGTTCCTGGCCTTGTGGCAGGTGCCGGTCATCGCCTTCGTGCCGGTGATGGTCCTGTTCCTCGGCATTGACGAGCCGTTCAAGATCGCGGTCGTCGCCATCGCGGCCTTCTTCCCCGTGGCGCTCGCGACCTTCGACGGCATTCGCGGCGTGCCGAAGGCGTGGTTCGAGGTGGCGCGCGTCTATCGCACGCGCCTCTTCGATCTGGTCTGGCGCATCCTGCTGCCCGCCACGGTGCCCGCCGTCCTGACGGGCCTGCGCGTCGCGCTCACCCGCGCGTGGATCGTCCTCGTCGCGGCGGAGCTGCTCGCGGCGGACAGCGGCATCGGCCAGATGATGGAGATGGGCCGCCAGCTCTTCCAGCTCGACGTGGTGCTGGCGGGCGTGGTGGTCAGCGGCCTCATTGGCTTCCTGCTCGACCGGGGCGCCCGCGCCGTCGAAGCCCGCGCGACCCGGTGGAGGAGCGCATGAACGCCCTTGCCGCCCGCCCGCCGGTCCGGATCGCCCTGGGCGTTGTCGCGCCCGCCCTGCTCCTCCTGTGGTGGCAATCGCAGAGCGGCGCCCATGGCGCGACGTTCACGCCGCCCGCCGCCGTGGCGGAGGCCGCCGCCGGACTGATCCGCAGCGGTTCCCTGTTCACGGACGCCCTGGCGACGCTGCGCCGGGCCTTTACCGGCCTTCTCATCGGGGCGCCGCTCGGCATCGCGGCGGGCATGGCCATGGGCATATGGCGGCCGCTCGACCGCATGCTCGGCCCCCTTCTCCACGGCCTGCGCCAAGTGCCGATGATCGGCTGGCTGCCGCTGCTCGGCCTGTGGTTCGGCGTGGGCGAGGGCACGGAACTGATCGTCGTCAGCATGTCCGCCTTCTTCCCCGCCATGCTGAACAGCCATGCGGGCGTCGCGCAGGTGGAGAAACGCTATCTGGAGGTCGGCCGCATCTACGGGTTCGGCACGGCGCAGCGCATCCGCTTCATCCTGCTGCCCGCCGCCATGCCGCTGGTCCTGACCGGCCTCACCCAGTCGCTCGCCTTTGCGTGGATCGCGACCATCGCCACGGAGATACTGACCGGCGCGGGCAGCGGCCTGGGCGTCACCATGCAATTGGCGCAGGTGCAGCAGCGGCTGGACATCATGATCGTCGTGGTCGCCGTCACCGCCGCGCTCGGCTTCGCGATCAACCATCTCTTCCAGCGCCTGCGCCACCTGCTGCTGCGCTGGCAACCCGTTTCGCTGTGACAGGAGCATAGCCCATGAGCTTCGACACCCTCCCCCGCCAGGCGCGGACCGAACCGCCCGCCAGCGACCGGGGCGCGCTCTCCATACAGGGGTTGAACAAGAGCTTCATCATCGGCGGCAGGCCGCGCCAGATCCTCGACAATATCGACCTCACCGTCCGGCCGGGCGAATTTGTCAGCATCGTCGGCGCGTCGGGTTGCGGCAAGTCCACGCTGCTGCGCCTGATCGTCGGCCTCGACGCGGATTATCAGGGCGATGTGCGGCTCGACGGGCAGCGCATCTCCACCACCAGCCTCGACCGCGGCATCGTCTTTCAGGACCACCGGCTGTTCCCCTGGATGACGCTGGAGCAGAATATCGAGCTGGCCCTGCTCAACACCGACACGCCGAAGGAACGGCGGGCGCAGATCGTGGCCGACCATATCGCGCTGGTGAACCTCAAGGGGTTCGAGAAGGCCTATCCGCATCAATTGTCGGGCGGCATGGCGCAGCGCGCGGCCATCGCCCGCGCGCTGGTGACGGAGCCGAAGCTGCTGCTGCTCGACGAGCCGCTGGGCGCGCTCGACGCGCTCACCCGGGTCCATGTGCAGAATGAGATACAGCGCATCTGGATGACGCATCGCTCCACCATGGTGATGGTGACGCATGATGTGGAGGAGGCGCTGTACCTGGGCGACCGGGTGGTCGTCATGTCGCCCAATCCGGGCCGCATCCGCCGCATCGTGGAGGTCGACCTGCCGCATCCGCGCGACCGCCGCTCGCCCCTGCTCCACCGCCTGAAGGACGAGATCCTCGCCGAGCTGACATCGGGCGCGGACCAGGCCGATGCGCCCGACAACCTCGTCCACCTGCCCGCCCGCGAGGACCGCTGAATGAGCCGCCTGCCCGATCATCCCATCGACCCGGTCTTCGCCGGCCGCTGGTCGCCGCGCAGCTTCTCCGGCGAGCCGGTGCCCGACGCGGTGCTGAAAAGCGCGTTCGAGGCGGCGCGATGGGCGCCCTCGGCCATGAACGCGCAGCCCTGGCGCTTCCTGGTCGCGCGGCCCGGCGATGCCTTGTGGGAGAGCTATGTCGATCTGCTGATGCCGCGCAACCGCCTCTGGGCGGCGCGGGCCTCGGCGCTGGTCGTCATCATCTCCCATCGCTTCCTCGAACGGCGGGGCGAGATCGTGGAGAATGAGTCGCACGGCTTCGACGCGGGCGCGGCCTGGGCGAATTTCGCGCATCAGGCGCTGCTGCTCGGCTGGCACACCCATGGCATTGGCGGCTTCGACCGCGCCGCCGCGCGCCGGACGCTGGGCATAGCGGACGCGTTCGCCATCCAGGCGATGGTGGCGCTGGGCCGCCGGGCGGGCCTCGACACGCTCGACCCCGAATTTCACGCGGCCGAGGCGCCCAATGCCCGCCGCCCGATCAGCGAGAGCGTCTTTGCCGGGCAGCCGGGGACGCCGGCCTTCATACAGGAAAGGGATGCCGCATGAGCATCAGAAGCTATTGGCGGATCGACACCGCCGCCGAACCCCGTCGCGCGGAGCCGTCGCTCCGTCCCCGCCTGCCGGCCCTCGCGCGCAACCTTCGCCGTCCGTCGCAGAACCGCTTCGACTATTATGTTCAGCAGGGGCAGGCGGCCGCGCAAACCGGCTTTGACGGCCTCTTCCTGCCCTATCGCCGCGACGCGGACGAGAGCCGCATCGTCGCGGCCGTGGTCGCGCGCGCCACGCCGCGTCTGGAGGTGGTGCCGGAATTCCCGGTCTCGGTCGGGTCCGCCGTCTATGCCGCCAAGCAGGCCGCGACCTTCCAGCGGTCCACCCAGGGCCGCCTGGGCTGGGCCATCGCGCCCGATGCCGATGCCGCGACCCGCGCGGCGGAGGGCGATCATGTGCCGGAGGAGGCGCTGGCGGAGCGGACGGACGAGTTCCTGACCGTCGCGCGCGGCGTACATGCCAGCCGCCCCTTCACCTTCGAGGGGAAATATTTCGGCGTGAAGGACGGCGGCTTCGAAGCGCCGCTGAACCGCGTGCCCTTCCCCACCCTGTTCCTGCAAGGGGAGAGCGAGGAGGCGCTGTCGCTGTCCGCGCGCCATGCCGATGTCCACCTGTTCCGCGCGGCGCCCGTGGACAGGCTGGCGGGCCTGATCGAGACGCTGGACCATCTCGCCAATGCGGCGGGGCGCAGCGTCGCCTTCGGCCTCTTCCAGCCCGTGCTGGCGCGCGCGCATGAGGAGGATGCGCGCACGGAGGCGGCGCGCCTCGCCCTGGAGCCGGGCACGCTGGTCGGGGATTTCGACGGCGTGGCCGCGCGGATCGCCGATCTCGCCAGGCTCGGCTTCACCCATCTGGTCCTGTCGGGCAGCCCTTCGCTGGAGGAGGGCTATCGCGTCGGCCAGCATCTGTTGCCGCGCATCCACGCCCTGACCGGCACCGGCCGCGCCGCGGCCTGAAGGAGAGCATTGCCATGTCCATCGACTTCTACTGGCGCCTGCCGACCCATGGCTGCCACAGCAGCATCCATCGCGGCTCCTATGATCGCGGCGACTGGTCGCCCGCCGGCCCGCACAATATCGCCCCCGGCCTGAGCCGGGCGGGCGAGGATGACGGCTTCGCCTATATCGACCATCTGGCCGAGATCGCGAAGGCGGCGGAGACCGCCGGTTTCCTCGGCGGTCTGATCCCCTCCTTCCCCAATACGGACGATCCCTGGGTGATCTCGCCCCTGCTGGCGCGGGAGACGGAAAGCTTCCGCTTCATGATCGCCTTCCAGCCCGGTTTCGGCGACCCCGTGCAGACCGCGCGCATGACCGCCAGCCTGCAACGCGCGACGGGCGGGCGGACCCTGTTCAACATCATCACCGGCGGCGGCGGCCCGGCGCAGCTCTGGTGGGGCGACGGCTTCTCCCATGACGACCGCTACGGCCGCACCAGCGAATGGCTGGACGTGTTCCGGGGCGTCTGGTCGGGCGAGGGCTTCTCGTACAAGGGCCGGTTCTACGACGTGGAGAAAGCCGGTCTTCCCGCGCTGCTGCGGGCCGAGGAATTTCCGGAAATGTGGTTCTCCGGCTCGTCCGAGGCGGCGTTGCAGGTCGCCGCGAAGCATGCGGACTATTATCTGTCCTGGCTCGAACCCTTCGACCAGCTGACCGAGAAATTCGCGAAGGTGAAGGAGCGGACGGCGGCGCTGGGCGGGGAGCAGAAATGCGCCATCCGTGTCGATCTCGTCGCCCGCCCGACCGAGGAGGAGGCATGGGCCGACATCAGGCGCGGCTTCGAGAATGTGTCCGACGAGACGCGCGCGCGCTGGCGCGGACAGGCGACCGATTCCGTGGGCGCCGCCCGGCAGGCGGCCCTGAAGCCGACCGAGGCGCGCCATTATGACGATCTGATCGTCGCGCCCAATCTCTGGGGCGGCTTCAACCTGCTGCGCGGCGGGCCCGCGCTCGGCATCGTCGGCAATTACGAGCAATGCGCCGCCAGGCTGGAGGACCTGATCCAGCGCGGCGCGGACGGCTTCATCCTGGCGGGAACGCCGCATCTGGAGGAAGCCTATCGCATCGGCGAGGAAGTGCTGCCGCTATTGGGCCAAAAGGCTTCGACGCTGTTGCAGGCGGCCGAATAGGGTTTCGCGCCGGAATGACAAAGGGCGCCGGGAGACGATCCCGGCGCCTTTTTTTTGAGTCGTTCGGGGCAACGACCCCTACCCGAAACGTCACCCCGGACTTGATCCGGGGTCCCGCTTTCTTCCCCTTTGCGCCGGCTGAAAGAAGCGGGACCCCGGATCAAGCCCGGGGTGACGGAAATATGGGTCGCGGGCATCATGAGGCCGGGAAAGCTTCCCCGCCCCGCATCATCAGAAGCGATAGATGCCCGAAATGCCGAAGGTCAGCGGATCGGCCCAGGCGACCGTCTCGCCCGTCACCGTCGTGCCGTTATAGGCGGGCAGCGCGTGGTTCAGGTAGCGCACGTCGAACAGGTTGTTCAGGAAGCCCGAAACGCTGATCTTCTCATTGGGCGTCGTATAGGTGACGCGCAGATTGGCGAGCGTATAGGGCTTTTGCTGGAGATAGTAGCGGGTGACGACATCCTGCGGCGTGACATAGTAGAATTGCCGCGAGGTGTAGCGCGCGTCCGCCGCCAGTTCGAGCTTGCCGAGATCGCCGATCGCGAACTTGTAGGACGCGCCGCCGTTCAGCGTCACATGCGGCGAGCGCACGAACTGGTTGCCCGCCAGATTGGCGCCGCCGTTCAGCACCTGGAACGTCTTGTACTTGGTGTCGAGCAGGCCGAGCGCGGCATTGATGTTCAGGCCGTCGACCGGTTCCGCGTTCAACTCGAACTCGGCGCCGTTGACGCGCGCCTTTTCCGCATTCTGGAGATAGGAGACGGTCGCGCCGCCCACGGCGCCCGGATTGGGGCCGACCACATTCACCTGCACGTCGCGATAATCATAGTGGAAGGCGGTGGCGTTGAAGGTCAGGCGGCCGTCCAGCCATTGCGACTTGTACCCGATCTCATAGGCGTCGAGCCTTTCCGGCCGCACGTCGGTCAGCGCGATGGGCAGGGTCGCGGCGGTGTTGAAACCGCCCGATTTCAGGCCGTGCGAGAATTTGACGTAGAGCAGGTTGTCGCGGTCGATCTTCCAGGACGGCGTGACGTCATAGGTGAAGGCGTCCCAGGTCTTGCGCAGGGTGTTGCTGAACGTGCCCGCGCCGCCATAGGTGCCGGTATAACTGTTCCACCACTGGGCATAATTGCTCCACGATGTGGCGGCCCCCGCCAGGCGGTTGAACGCCAGCGTCTTCGTCTCGCGCGTCCAGCGCGCGCCCACGGTCAGCTTGAGCGCGTCCGTGAAGGCGAAGGTGCCGCTGCCGAAGGCCGCGCCGCTTTCCGCCTTGTGCGCGAAGCTGGTCAGCGAATAGGCGGCCGCCGGGGGCGTCGTCGTCGGGGCGAGCGCCGGGACGGTGCCCGCCGGGAGCGTCGCGGAATAGCTGTTGGAGCGGATCTTCTCGTTGAAATAGAAGAGACCGAGAATCCAGTTGAACCGGTTGTCCTGCGCGGAGGCCAGACGCAGTTCCTGCGTCCACTGGCTCGACCGCTCATTCTTGTAGTTGCGGGAGACTTCGAGCGGCGAGTAATCGGTGTCGCCCGGCCCCTTGCTGTCCCAGCGCTCATAGCCGGTGATGGACGTCAGGGTCAGGTCGCCAATGTCCCAGTCGACATGCAGCGATCCGCCGAACTGGCGCGTGTTCGACCATTCGGGCGCGTTGGCGCTGATGTCGTTGATGGCGGTGGACGGCGCATAGCCGCCGCGCAGTTGGCCGTTGGCGGCATAGCTGGCGCTGGTCCAGTAGCTGCCCTGCGTCTTGTAGCGGCGGTAATGGACGTTCAGCAGGGCCTGGAGCGTATCGGTCGGCTTGGCGAGAAGCTGGCCGCGAAAAACGCTGTCATAGATCGCGTTCGACTTTTCGCCGGTGTAGAGATTGTTGAAGCGCCCGCCGCGATCGTCGATGCGGAAGGAGAGGCGCGCCGCCAGCTTGTCGTCGACGATGGTCGTGCCGAGGCCGCCCTCCGCGATCTTGTTGTCGTAGCTGCCATATTCCAGCTTCACATAATTATCGTCGTCGCCCCTGAGCGAGGGCCGCTTGGAAATGACGTTGACGGCGCCGCCGGTGGTGTTCTTGCCCCACAGCGTCCCCTGCGGGCCGCGCAGAACCTCGACACGCTCGATATCGAACAGCGGCAGGCCGGTGGCGCTGGCGTTGCTGATATACACATCGTCCAGATAGAAGCCGACGGGGCTGGCAAGGTCGATCTGCTGCTGGCCCGCGCCGACGCCGCGTATCCACCAGCGGGGGCGGCCATGCTGCTGCGTGGCGGCGGACGCGTTGGGAACCAGGTTCAGCACCTCATTGGCGGAGCGGCCGATGCCGCCGAGCGCGAACTTGCTGGCGTCCAGCGCCGTGACGGAGGTGGGCACGTCCTGCAACCGCTCCTCGCGGCGCGAGGCGGTGACGACGATATCGCGGCTGGCATCGGCATCCGCGTCGGCTGCGGCATCGGCGGCCGGGCGCGCTTCGTCGGCAAGGGCCGGAACGGCGGTCAGCGCCAGGGCGAGGGCACTCGCGCTGGTCAGGGTCAGGACGGTCTGGCGAAGACGGAAATAAGACAAGGACTTTCCCCCGGGCTTTTCGGATTGCAGCGCGCGGCGCTGGTTACGCGCACCTCTCAGCAAAGGCCGTGCCAAGTCCGTATTGTCCTTCATTTTCAAGGGATAAACCGTACGGGCCCATGGCCGGATGTTGCGATCACAACATGGTCCGGGGCCGCGCTGCTGCGTCTGCAACACCGGCCGGGCGGGCGACGGGAGGCGGACGGCGGCCGATCGCGGCGTCGAGACGGTCACGCCCTTCCCGCGGGCGGGGGACCGGCGGCCGAGGCCGCGCGGGAGCGAGGCGGGGTCCACTGCCTTTCAGGGGATAGCCCGATGAAAGCGCGGCTAGGCGGGCGTGAGATTTTCCCTTCTCGACAATCACTACCGTTTCGATAGACATAATGGCCCCACCCACCCTGTCGAAGCGAAATGTCCCTATCCCAAGCCCGCACAGCCGCCGGATCGCGAACCGGCCGCGAACCCGAAATCCCCACCCTCCTGCTGGCGCTCGCCATCCATGGCGCATGGGTCCTGCTCACCGCATGGCATGCCGCCCTCCCCCTGCCGCTGCTCGCGCTGGCGGGGGGCGCGGTGATCGCCGCGCACGGGTCGCTCCAGCATGAGACGATCCACGGCCATCCGACGGGCCGCCGCTGGATCGACACGGCGATCGGCTCCGTCCCGCTGTCGCTCTGGCTGCCCTATTCCATCTACCGGCGGACCCATATCGCCCATCATGCGACGCCCGCCATCACTGATCCGTTCGACGATCCGGAGAGCAATTATCTGGCATCGGGCGCCGGGCCGCGTCACGCGCTGGCGGTGGCGGAGGCGACATTGCTGGGGCGGCTGGCGCTGGGACCGCCGATCCGGATCGGCCATTTCCTGATCGGGGAAGCGCGCAGGGCGGTGCGGGAACCCGCCGCCTGGGCGCGCGAATGGCTGCCGCATCTGGCCGGCGTCGCGCTGCTGGCGGGCTGGCTCGCCCATGTGGACCTGCCGCCCGGCACCTATCTGCTCGCCTTCGTCTATCCGGGCACCGCCCTTTCCCTGCTCCGCTCCTTCGCGGAGCATCGCGCCGTGCCCGACCCGCGGGGCCGCGCCGCCATCGTCGCCCGGCCGGGTCCGTTCGGCCTGCTGTTCCTCAACAACAATCTCCACGCCGTCCATCATGACCGGCCGGACCTTGCCTGGTACGAGCTGCCCGCTCATTACCGGCATCATCGCGACGCCTATGCGGATGCGCCGCTTTATCCCGGCTATGGCGCCATCTTCCGCCGCCATGCGCTGCGCCCGCATGACGCCATCGTGCATCCCGACCATCGCGACGCCCGCCGCGACGGCCATGCGGAGCGCGCGCGGGCATGATCGCCGCGCTCCCCATGTACGATCCGCCATGGCTGCGCGCCGCCAATGACCGCCTGTGGTCGCATATCGCGCGCCGCTTGCGGGATCGCGGCCTGGACGACGCGCCCGCCGCGCTGGACCGCGAGGGCGAGCCGGAGGATATATGGGCTTCCCCCTCCCTCCTTCTCGGGCAGGCATGCGGCTATCCGCTCGTCACCCGCCTGCGCGAGTCGGTGCAGCTCGTCGCCACGCCCCATTATGCGGCGGAGGGGTGCGAGGGCGCCTTCCACCGGGCCGCGATCGTCGTGCGGCGGGACGACCCGGCGCGGGTGCCCGCCGACCTGCGCGGCAGGCGGGCGGGCATGAACGGCCATGATTCCAATACGGGCATGAACCTTTTCCGCGCGGCCATCGCGCCGCTGGCCGGGACGGCGCCCTTCTTCGCCTCGGTCGCCATCACCGGATCGCATGCGCGCAGCCTGGCCGCGATCCTCTCGAACAGGATCGACGCCGCCTCGGTCGACGCGGTGACGCTGGCCCTGCTGCGCGACCGCTATCCACGCCATGCGGAGCGGGTGCGGGTGCTGGACTGGACCGCGCCCTCCCCCGCGCTCCCGCTCATCACCGCCGCCGGGACGCCGCCCGCCATGGTGCGCCTGTTGCGCGAGACGCTCGCCGCGCTCCCCGCCGATCCCGATGCCCGCGACAGCCTCCGCGCCCTGCGCATCACGGGTTTCACCCCGCTCGGCGTGGAGGCGTATCGCCCGCTCCTCACCCTGGCGGAGGCGGCGGCGGCGCTGGGCTATAAGGCGCTGCGCTAGAGGCGGATGACATAAGCTCCAGGCCAAAGTCACCCCGCTTCACGGCCTGTCGCCGGAATGGCGAGGCGGTCTTCGCCACCCCTCAGCACCAGTTGGCGAACGCGCCATGGGGATGGACGACGGCGAGCAGGCGATCCTCCCATCCGGGCGCGGATCGCAGGCGCAGCTCGAACCGGCGGCTCTCCCCGTCCCATTCCATGCGCAGCCAGAAAAAGGGCGCGTCCGGCGTCGCCCGCCCGGCATGGATGCGGATTTCCGCCTCTATCTCCGCCTGCCCGGCGGGCGGGATATATTGCCAGACGATGGAATGGAACAGCACGCTGGCCGTTCCCGCGCGCGGCGCGGCGCGCCTCACCCATTGGGCCGCCGGCTCGTCCACGACCGGCACCGGGGCGCGCCGCGCCAGCCCGATCGCCGCCCGCAGCCGCGCCATGCGCTCGCGCTGGTCGGCCCAGCAATAGGAGAGCAGGCGCAGCGCCCCGGCATCCTCGCCTATGTCCACCGGCCGCCGGTCGCAGGCGCCGCGCTCGACCACGGTCAGGGGCGTGGCGAGCGGCGGGGCCGCCCCCTCCCATCGGCAGGGCAGGACCACCGGACTGTCGGGGTCGCCCCATTGCCCGCGCTCGTCGATGACATAGCGGAACCGGTCCCACAGGCTGTTCAGCCCCGCGCTCGCCCCCAGTTCGAAGCAGCGGAGCGGCAATCCCGTCTCCCGCCCGATGGTCAGGAAGCCGCCCAGCAGGCAGGCCGACCGCCGCACCTCGTTGGTCTGCGGCTCGTGCGCCAGCAGGGATGCGATGTCCCCCGGCCGGGCGGCCAGCGCCTCGCGCGCCGCCTCCCATGCGCGGTCCGGGTCGGATGCGTCCGGCGGATAGCAGGCGGCAAGGCGCGGCGCCTGCCCGCCCAGCACCAGATGATGCAGGCTCGCCAGCAGGCGCAGGGCCACGGCATCGCGGACAAGCCGATCGGTCGGCGCATCGTTCCACGGCGCCAGCAGGCGCGCGACGGGGCCGTCCTCCCCTTCCTCCCGCGCGGCATGGTCCAGCAGGGCGGCGCTGAACGGCGCGCCCAGATGGGCGCAGGCGCGGGACTGGATTTCGATGGCTTCGCGCAGATTGGCACGCATGGGCGATCTCCTGATGACGGGACGGATCGCCAGAAGCCTCCCTCGACAGGGATCGGTCAATCTTGATAAATCCAATCAACATGAGGGATGACGACTGGATATCGGCGAAGGAGGCGCGCGCGCGATTGGGCGTCCGCTCCCAGACGCTCTACGCCTATGCCAGCCGGGGCCAGGTGCAGGTCCGCCCGCATCCCTCGGATTCCCGCCGCAGCCTCTACCGCGCGGCGGACGTGACGGATCTCGCCGCGCGCAAGGGGCGCAGCCGCAAGCTGTCGGACGTCGCCTCGGCCGCCATCGCCTGGGGGGAACCGGTCCTCGCTTCGGCGATCACCACCGTCCGCGCCGGGCGCTTCTACTATCGCGGGCAGGATGCGGCCGGCCTGGCGGAAGACCGGTCGCTGGAGGCGGTCGCGCGGCTGCTGCTCGGCAATGCCCCGCCGCCCGGCCGCGCGGCGGAGCGCATGCCGCCGCCCGGCATTCCCGATTTCCGGCCCGATTTCCGGCGCGATTTCCGGCCGGATTTCCAGCCCGATTTCCGGCGGCGCCTCTATCGCGCCCTGGCGGAGCGGGCGGCGGTGGCCGCGCCCATGCTCGGCTCCGGCGCGGCGGCCATGGCGGGGGAGGCGGCGGCGCTGCTCGACCTGGTGGCCGATGCGGTCGCCGGGGCCGTCCTGCCCGGCCCGGTGCATGAAAGGCTGGCCGCCTGCTGGGGCGCCGATCCCGCCGGGCCCGCGGCGGACCTCATTCGGCGAATGCTGGTCCTGCTGGCCGATCACGAGCTGAACGCCTCCACCTTCGCCGCGCGGGTCACCGCCTCCACGGGCGCGTCCCTGTCCGCCGCCCTGCTCTCCGGCCTGTCCGCGCTGTCCGGCCCGCGCCATGGCGGCATGAGCGCGATGGTCCGCCGTTTCGCGGCGGAGGCGGAGATGCACGGCGCGGAGGATGCGGTGCGGGCGCGGCTGATGGAGGGGCGCTCCCTGCCCGGCTTCGGCCATCCCCTCTATCCGCAAGGCGACATCAGGGCGGCCGCGTTGCTGGGCCGCTTCGAAATCCCCCCGCGCCTTGCCGGGCTGCGCAGGGCGGCGCGGGACATCGCGGAGGTGGAGCCGAATATCGACTTCGCCCTGATGGCCGCCTGCGACGCCATGGGCCTGCCGCCCGACGCGCCCTTCGCCCTGTTCGCCACGGCGCGCTGCGCCGGGTGGATCGCCCATGCGGTGGAGCAGAATGAGGAGGGCAAGCTGATCCGCCCGCGCGCCCGCTATGCGGGGGTGGAGCCCGTGGAGCCGGGCTGAATGCCGGTCCGTCCTAAAGCCCCAGCTCGCCCTGCCGCTTCCCGGCGGGCGGCGGTGCGGGACGCCGGGCGGGGAGCAGCACGCGGGCGAGGCCGGTGAGCGTATAGACGGCCTGACGCTGCGCGCCGCGATTATGATGGTCGACCCGATAGCCCTGATAATGGCGGCGCAGCAGGCCCGCGGCCACCAGTTCGGACACGGCGCGGCTGAGATTGGCCTTGCCCGAGGCGCGCACGCGCAGCTTGACCTCCTCCTCCACCCGCGCGTCGACGACCGGACCCTGGGCGGCCAGTTCCTC
>JASGGS010000270.1:0-5263 GCA_047602685.1 Sphingobium sp. | reverse complement strand
ATGAGGTACATGTCTACGACCGGCACGACCGGGCGGGCGGGCTGCTCACCTACGGCATCCCCAATTTCAAGCTGGAAAAGCATGTCATCATGCGCCGCGTGGACCGGCTGAAGGACGCGGGCATCGTCTTCCATCAGGGGTTCGATGTCGGCCGCGACGCGACGCTGGAGGAATTGCGCGCGCGCCATGACGCGATCCTGATCGCGACGGGCGTCTACAAGGCGCGCGACGTGCGCATGCCGGACGTGGGCGCCAAGGGCGTGGTGAAGGCTCTCGACTATCTGATCGCGTCCAACCGGGCCGGTTTCGGCGATGCGGTGACCGAACATGAGGACGGATCGCTCCTCGCCACGGGCAAGGATGTGGTGGTCATCGGCGGCGGCGACACCGCCATGGACTGCGTGCGCACCGCCATCCGGCAGGGCGCGCGGTCGGTGAAATGCCTGTATCGCCGCGACCGGGAGAATATGCCAGGATCGCAGCGCGAGGTCGCCCATGCGGAGGAGGAAGGGGTCGAGTTCGTGTGGCTCGCCGCGCCGGTCGCCTTCGAGGGCGGCGAGGTGGTGACGGGCGTGAAGGCGACGAAGATGCGCCTGGGCCAGCCCGACGCCTCCGGCCGCCGCGCGCCGGAACCCGATCCGGGCAGCGAATTCTCGCTGGAGGCCGATCTGGTCATCCAGGCGCTGGGTTTCGATCCGGAGGAACTGCCGGTGCTGTTCGGTTCGCCCGAACTGGCCGTCACGCGCTGGGGCACCTTGCGCGTCGATCACCGGACGATGATGACCAGCCTCGACGGCGTGTTCGCGGCGGGCGACATCGTGCGCGGCGCCTCTCTGGTCGTCTGGGCGATCCGCGACGGGCGCGACGTGACCGAGCATATGCACCGCTATCTGAAGGCGAAGGTGAAGGCGGAGGTGCCGGCATGAGGCGGCACGCGCTAGCCCTTCTCACCCTGACGGCCGGGCCTGTCGCCCTGCCCTCCCCCGTGGCGGCGCAGACGGCGGCGGCCGATCCCGCGCGGCTGGCCGAGGCGAAGCGGACCATCGACCATATCTTCCCCACCGGCACCTATCGCCGGATGATGGGCGGCAATTTCTCCCGCATGATGGAAGGCATCTCGGCGCAGATGCTCGACATGAAGGTGAAGGATGTCGTGGCCATGGGCGGCGCGAACGAGGCGGAGACGGCCAAGATGACCGACGCCACGATCCGGCAGGTGATGGAGATCGTCGATCCCGCCTTCGAACAGCGCAACAAGGCGATGTTCGACGGCATGATGACGGGCATGGCGGACATCATGAACGGTTTCGAGCCGGAAATCCGCGACGCCCTGTCGGAAGCCTATGCGGCGAAGTTCACGACGGCGCAGTTGAAGGAGATGAACGCCTTCTTCGCGACGCCGACGGGTTCGCTCTATGCCGAGAATGCGATGACCCTCGCCATGGACCCGGCGTTCATGGAGAAGATCATGAAGCTGACCCCGCGCATCATGCAGGCCATGCCCAGGATCGCGGCGGATGCGGTGACGAAGACCAAGGGGCTGCCGCCGCGCCGCAACTATGCCTCGCTGAGCAAGACGGAGAAGGCAAGGCTTTCCGCCCTGTTGGGCCTCTCCGACGCGGAGGCGGCCAAGGCGGTGGATGCGCTGGAGCAGCAGCAGAAGAAGCGTGAAGACGGCGCATAAGGGCGGCGATCGACGATCGCCCGGCGCATCGAGGGACGAGAGAGACTGGCAGGCCGGGATGAACCGGCCGACGCGCGGCCCGGCGGCGTTGAAGCCGGCGCGCGTGGAATGACGAGGACAGGCCGATGACTGGATATGACCCCAAGAGCGTGCGGATGGCCAGCGACGCGGAGCGCGAGCGCATCGCGCGGGAAGGCATGTACCGCCCCGAGCTGGAAAGCGACGCCTGCGGCGTCGGCATGGTTGCCGCCACGGACGGCAAGGCGAGCCGCCGGGTCGTGGAGAGCGCCATCGACGCGTTGAAGGCCGTGTGGCACCGGGGCGCGGTGGACGCGGACGGCAAGACGGGCGACGGCGCGGGCATCCATGTCGACCTGCCCGTGCGCTTCTTCGACGACGCCATCGTCGCGTCGGGGCACAAGGCCAAGCCGAACCGGCTCGCCGTCGGCATGATCTTCCTGCCGCGCACCGACCTCAGCGCGCAGGAGACCTGCCGCACCATCGTCGAGAGCGAGATCATCGACGCGGGCTACACCATCTATGGCTGGCGCCAGGTGCCGGTGGACGTGTCCGTCATCGGCGAGAAGGCGCAGCGTACCCGGCCGGAGATCGAGCAGATCATGATCGCGGGACCGATGCCGGAGGAGCAGGACCTCGCCCTGTTCGAGCGCGAGCTGTACCTGATCCGCCGCCGCATCGAGAAGAAGGTGATCGCGGCGCAGATCAACGATTTCTACATCTGCTCGCTGTCGGCGCGGTCGATCATCTACAAGGGGCTGTTCCTCGCGGAATCGCTGTCGATCTTCTATCCCGACCTGACCGACGAGCGGTTTGAGAGCCGGGTGGCGATCTTCCACCAGCGCTATTCGACCAACACCTTCCCGCAATGGTGGCTGGCCCAGCCCTTCCGCACGCTGGCGCATAATGGCGAGATCAACACGATCCGCGGCAACACCAACTGGATGAAGAGCCATGAGATCAAGATGGCCAGCATCGCCTTCGGCGACCGGTCGGAGGATATAAAGCCCGTCATCCCGGCGGGCGCGTCCGACACGGCCGCGCTGGACGCGGTGTTCGAGACGCTGTGCCGGTCGGGCAAGGACGCGCCCACGGCCAAGCTGATGCTGGTGCCGGAGGCATGGCAGGAAGGCGGTGACACGCCGTCGGCCCATGTCGCCATGTACCAGTATCTCGCCTCCGTCATGGAGCCGTGGGACGGTCCCGCCGCCCTCGCCATGACCGACGGCCGCTGGGCCGTGGCGGGCCTCGACCGCAATGCGCTGCGCCCGCTGCGCTATACGCTGACCGCCGACAATCTGCTGGTCGTCGGGTCGGAGAGCGGCATGGTCGTGGTGCCGGAAGCCACCGTCACCGCCAAGGGGCGGCTGGGGCCGGGGCAGATGATCGCCGTCGACCTGGCGGAGGGGCATTTCTACCTCGACCGGGAGATCAAGGACCGGATCGCGGCGGAAAAGCCCTATGCCGATTATGTGCGCGGTTTCCGCAGCGCCAGCCACCTGCCCGACCCGGCCGGGGATGCGCGCCCGGTCTGGGAGCGCGCGGAGCTGCTGCGCCGTCAGGTCGCCGCGAACATGACGATGGAGGACCTGGAACTCATCCTCGCCCCCATGGTGGAGGATGCCAAGGAAGCCATCGGCTCCATGGGCGACGACACTCCCCTCGCCGTCATTTCCGGCAAGGGGCGCACGCTCAGCCATTTCTTCCGCCAGAATTTCAGCCAGGTGACGAACCCGCCGATCGACTCCCTGCGCGAGCGGCATGTGATGAGCCTGAAGACGCGCTTCTCCAACCTCGCCAACATATTGGAGGACGAGGCGGGCAATGGCGACGTGCTGGTGCTGGAATCGCCAGTGCTGCTGTCGGACGACTGGTCGAGCCTGCAACGCTATTTCGGACCGGCGGTCGCCAGTATCGACTGCACCTATGATCCGGAGAGCGGCCATGCGGGCCTGCGCGCCGCGATCACCCGCGTGCGCGAGGAGGCGGAGCATGCGGTGCGCGCCGGGCAGACCGAGATATTCCTGACCGACGAGCATATCGGCCCGGACCGCATCGCCATGTCCACCATCCTGGCGGCGGCGGCGGTGCATACGCATCTGGTCCGCAAGGGCCTGCGCTCCTACAGCTCGATCAACGTGCGGTCCGCGGAGGCGCTCGACCCGCATTATTACGCGGTGCTGATCGGCGTGGGCGCTACCACGGTGAACGCCTATCTGGCCGAGGCGTGCATCGCCGACCGCCATGCGCGCGGCCTGTTCGGGGAGCGCGACCTCAAGGACTGCCTCGACCGCTACCGCATCGCGGTCAACGAGGGCCTCCTCAAGATCATGTCCAAGATGGGCATCGCGGTCGTCTCCTCCTATCGCGGCGGCTATAATTTCGAGGCGGTGGGCCTGTCCCGCGCGCTGGTGAACGACCTGTTCCCCGGCATGCCGTCGAAGATCTCCGGCGAGGGCTATGCCTCGCTCCACGTCAATGCCAGGGCGCGCCATGAGGACGCGTTCGGGAGCGCGGTCGTGCGCCTGCCGGTCGGCGGCTTCTACCGCCAGCGCGGCGGCGGGGAGAACCACGCCTATTCGGCGACGCTGATGCACCTCCTCCAGACGGCGGTGTCGACGGACAGCTACTCCACCTATCAGCAATTCTCGCGCGGGGTCCGCGACCTGCCGCCAGTCTATCTGCGCGACCTCCTGGAATTCAACTATGTGAAGCCCGCCATCTCCATCGACGATGTGGAGGCGGTGACGGAAATCCGGAAGCGTTTCGTGACCCCCGGCATGTCGCTCGGCGCGCTGTCGCCGGAGGCGCATGAGACGCTGGCGATCGCGATGAACCGCATCGGCGCCAAGGCGGTGTCGGGCGAAGGCGGCGAGGATTCGAGCCGATATGTCCCCTATGAGAATGGCGACAATGCCAACAGCTCCATCAAGCAGGTGGCGTCCGGCCGCTTCGGCGTGACCGCCGAATATCTGGGCGCGGCCGAGGAGCTGGAGATCAAGGTCGCGCAGGGCGCCAAGCCCGGCGAGGGCGGCCAGCTTCCCGGCTTCAAGGTGACGGAGATGATCGCGCGCCTGCGGCATTCGACGCCGGGCGTGATGCTCATCAGCCCGCCGCCGCACCACGACATCTATTCGATCGAGGATCTGGCGCAGCTCATCTACGACCTCAAGCAGATCAACCCGCGCGCGCGAGTCTGCGTGAAGCTGGTCGCGCAGGCGGGCATCGGCACCGTGGCGGCGGGCGTCGCCAAGGCGCATGCGGACGTCATCCTGATCGCGGGCAATGTCGGCGGCACGGGCGCGTCCCCGCATACCAGCATCAAGTTCGCGGGCCTGCCGTGGGAAATGGGCCTGGCGGAGGCCAATCAGGTGCTCACCCTCAACTCCCTGCGCCACCGCGTGACGCTGCGCACCGATGGCGGCCTGAAGACCGGGCGCGACATCGTGATCGCGGCGATCCTGGGCGCGGAGGAGTTCGGCATCGGCACGCTGTCTCTGGTCGCCATGGGCTGCATCATGGTGCGCCAGTGCCACAGCAACACCTGCCCGGTGGGCGTGT
>JASGGS010000269.1:0-5288 GCA_047602685.1 Sphingobium sp. | reverse complement strand
TGCAGGTGCGGGTGGCTGCCGTCGCTGAGCGAACAAACGGAAATTTCCGTGGTGTCCTGAGCGATGGGCGGCACAGTGTCGTCCTTGCTGCCAAGGCGAGCGCCATGGAGGCTGCTTCATCCCCCGAGGCGACCGAGCTGCCCGACCCGCCCGCGAAGAGCGCCAGCGGCGCTCCTGAGCCTTTACAGGCCATACCGGCAAAGGGAGGCGATGGGGCATCCGCTGGTGCGACGCCGGCGCTCTTCGCCGCGCTCATGGGCGCTTTGATCGGTGGGTTGCTGCTCAACCTCATGCCGTGCGTGTTCCCGATCCTGTCGCTCAAGGCGCTGAGCCTTGCCAGGGCCGGCGGTAATCGCAGCGCCGCGCGGATGGAGGGCATCGCCTATTTCGCCGGCAGCGTCGCGACGACGGCGCTGCTCGGTGCGATCCTGATTGGCGCACGCGCGCTCGGCCATGATATTGGCTGGTCGTTTCAGTTGCAGGATCCGCGTATCATCCTCCTGCTCATGCTGCTGTCGCTGGGTATCGCGCTCAATCTCGCGGGACTTTTCGAGATCAGGGGGATATCCATCTCCGGCGGCCGCCTCGCACAGCCGGGCTGGAGCGGCGCCTTCGGTACCGGCGCGCTAGCGGCGGTGATCGCGACGCCCTGCAGCGGGCCCTTCCTCGGGGTAGCGCTGGGCGCCGCCATGGTCTTGCGCGCGCCGGCGACACTGGCCGTGTTCGCTGGTCTCGGTGCCGGCATGGCGCTGCCGTTCCTGGCAATCGCCTTCATGCCGACATTGCAGCGCATGCTGCCCAAGCCCGGTCGATGGATGGAGACCTTCCGCAGGCTCCTAGCAATTCCCATGCTGCTGACCGCGATCGGGCTCGCTTGGGTGCTGGGACGCCAAAGCGGCGTCGACGGCCTGGCCATTGGCCTGCTCCTCGCCGCCTTGGTCGCGCTCCCCCTGTGGTGGGCGGGGCTGCGTCAATCGGGCGGAAAAGAGACCGGCGTTGCGATGGTAGCCGCCGCCGGGGCGGCGCTGCTGCCGCTCGTCATCGAGTTGCCCGGGCCCGGCTCGACGCCGCTGGTAGCGGCGGCGAGCGAGAGCGCCAGCGCCGAACCGTTCAGCGAAGCGCGGCTCGCAGAGCTGCGCGCGCAAGGCAAGCCGGTGTTCGTCGACATGATCGCCGATTGGTGCCTGATCTGTCAGGTCAACAAACGCGTCGCGATCGATCGGGCAAGGACACAAGCGGCCTTTGGCCGCGCAGGCGTGACGACGCTGGTCGGCGACTGGACACGCGGAGACCCCGCTATCACTCGTTTCCTCGCTTCTCGCGGCCGTAACTCGGTCCCCTTCTATCTGTTCGTGACACGAGGCGGCGAGGTCCGCGAGCTGCCACAAGTGCTGACCAGTGACATGCTGGTGGACCAGGCCACCACGTCATGATCGCGGCGCGCCTGGGTATTTTCGCCCTCGGCGCGGTATCATCGCTCGGCTTTGCGCCCTGGTCCCTGTGGCCGGCCACGATCGGCGGCCTCATCCTGCTGCTGCGCATCGCGGGCATGGCGCCAAGCTGGCGGCGGTTCGCAGACGATGACCTCGCGGATGGGCCGCTGGTGGGCGAGCGTGCCCAAGAATCAATGGCTCGAGGATGGCCGGTTCGAGCGGTTCGTTGCCTCCCATTGGGACATGACCTGGGGCGATCGGCGCCAGGAGCTGGTGTTCATCGGCATCGGCATGGACGAGGTGCGGATTCGTCGCCGGCTGGATGCCTGCCTGCTGTCGGACCCCACTTTCACGCCCGAGCTCTGGCGGGGGCTGCGCGATCCGTTTCCGGCCTGGAGTGAGATATCACTTGAAGACGCGTAAGGATGAGCCCGCTTTCGGCCAAATTGAACGTAAGGGTATCAGATGGACCAGTTCTGCCAGCACGCAGGCTATTCCGCTCCGCATGCATGGTGATCGCCGTTTTTTCATAGATGCGCGAAGCGCGACCTCTCCTATGGGATTTGCCGCGCGTTTTAGACCGCTGCCTGCTCGATCGGCTGCCTTAGGGTGAGCGCCAACATGATCCGCGTCGAGCAAAGCGCGCAATCCAGGGTGGCGCCCACTTCGCTTGGACAATCCAGGCACCGGCGCGGCTTCGAGCCGTCAACCAGGCCAAGCAGCAGATGCTCGTCATCGGAGAGATCCAGCGCGGCGCCAGGCCGCATCGGGCGGCCGAGCGCCGCTTCGTAGAACAGGCACAGGCTGTCGAACACGGGCGCAAGCATCGCACAGTCATGGGGGTCGAGCGCGCGCGCAAGGCGGGCCTGGACAGACTGGCCACCATCACGAGCTTCCCGCCAGCAGCGCGCCGCGTCGATCAGAACCGCCGAGACAGCGGTCGCCTCGATAGCGGGCGGCGAGAAATGGCGGGTCATGCTGGGTCCTTCCTTGCGTTGCCCCTCATACTTGTTGCGAATTGATCGCAATAATATTCGAGAATGGGCTCGCCGGCGAGTCGCAAAGAATGGGCTGGTCGTGCGCCTGGACCATCGGAACGGCTTGATCTGGGGTGGCAGTTTCCAGAACGACGCGCGGCATCATGGACTGCGCCGACCCTGACCCCGGCGATTATGTGCGGCACGCCCAAACACTTCTGCAACCACCTCACTTGCATGTAAGGACTGCAATCCGGGGGGCATAAGTTGTGAGAGAGAATCCCGATCGACTGTTGATCATCGGCGCCGGATTCTCGGCAAACACGGGCCTGCCGGTCGCCAGCGATTTTACCGAGTCCTTGCTTCAGCTTTCCGGCTTGAACTTTGGCGGCCCCAGCAGGGCACAGGTCAAGCTCCTTCGTGGCTTCGTCGATCGTGTGTTCGCGGAAGGCGCGCGCGCCAAAGCTGAGGACTGGCCCGAGCTGGAAGATGTGTTCACCATGGTCGATCTGTCGGCCAACACCGGGCATCATCTCGGTCCGGACTATTCCGCATCCGAGCTGCGCGTCGTGCGCCGCGCGATCCTAGTGCGAATGATCCGGATGCTGGCGCAGAAATACAAGAGGGGCCAGGACAGCAAGGGCAACGGCTGGCAGCAGCTCGAGAGCCTTTTCACCGAGTTCGATCTATCCAGCTCGGCTGTCCTCAGCATGAACTGGGACACGGTGTTCCGAGGTCGCGAAGCACGGGCGTGATCTTCCTGGTGTAGAAGGGCTCGTTCATTGCGTGCTCCGTGCTCCCTTACCGTGGCTCTGCGACGCTTTCATCGGTCGGCTCGCATGCCTCGAAATCGTCTTCATCGAGACAATGCTCGGCGACCGCGTACGGAGGCCCGGCATACCAGCTTTCATCGGGCGCATCGAGCTTGATGGCGATGATGGTCCGGGTTCCGACGTCCGTGCAGCGCCAACGGGCGCCGCTCATGACGAATTCCATGCCGATGGCGAAGTCGCTGTGTTTCATGGCTTCTGTCCATGCGCCGGAACGGAGAGAGGCGCGAGGATGCGTTCCCTCAGTGCGGTGCGAACGGGTTGAAGATGCGCACGCCGAACGCCTCGAAATCCGAGACGTTGCGCGTCGCGACAGTCAGATCGTGGACCTGTGCGGTGGCTGCGATCAGGGCGTCCTCAATGAGATGATCCTGCTGGCGGTGCATGAGCCTCGCCCACGCCCGAAAAACGGGTCCATCGGCAGTGAGAACATTGTAGGTCGCCGCCACTTGGTCGAGCCAGGTCTCGATCTCGGCGGCCTTGGCGGCATCCTGCTCGCGGGTAATCTCGATACCGGCCTGGATCTCCGCAAGTGTCACCGCGCTGAGATGGAGGTCTTGGTCGGGAACGGCCTCGAGCCAGGCGAGGACGGCCCCGTGCGGACGTGGACGCCGCAACTCGGAGACGATGTTCGTGTCGAGCAGGAACATGCTGGTCAGGCAAATCCGGCCGGCGACCGGCGACGCATGCGGCCGCGCGGCGGTAGCGGAAGATCGATCCGCGCCGCGTCGGTGAGCAGCAGTTCCTTCAGCGTCGGCTTCGCGGCATGTTGCAGCCGGCGCCACTCGCTTGCGGGAACAAGCACCGCCGCATCGTTTCCGCGCTTGGTGACGAGCTGCGGCCCTTCGCGCAGGCAGGCGTCGAGCAACTCGCTGAACCGGGCCTTCGCGTCCTGGACAGGCCAGCTCTTCATGAAAACCTCCATCAGAAAGACTAGTCAGAAAACTAGTCTGTTTTATCGGCAAGTGCAAGGTGCGGGGCCGGGACCATCCCGTGTGCCGCTCCTACCCTTCCTCCTCCCCTTCCGCGCCAGGTGACAAACGGGCTGGTGACGAATCCGGTCGGACGTGGCGACGGCGATCAGACCTCAAGATAGCAGTCGTGGGCCAGCAAGAAGGCGTCGGCCAGGCTCTCGTTTTCGAGAAGGTCGCGGGGCCGTCCGGTGCCCGGCCAGACGGGCCGCGGCAGATGATCGGCGATTTGGAAGCGCCAGATGCGGTTCGCGCCGCCGGTCTCGAGCACGAAGCCGGTGCGTGAGCTCTCGAAGCGGACGATGCGGACCCGCTCGGCGGAGAAATCCGGTAGATCGTCGATCTTCTCGCCGGCGTAATTGTGCTCCCACGGCGGGAACGCCTGGCGCTGGTCGGGATGACCGCCGCCGCAGCAAGCTTCCTTCCGCGCTGGTTGCCCTGCCGCCTCCCGACCGACGCCCGGCGCGTCGCGGACGCTCTGGCCGGGGCGTGGGCCGGCCGGTTCTTCGGCTCAGGCTGGCGCTGGCGGGCATGGCCGATCAGGTCGTAGGTTTCCGTGGCGGCCTGCCATGCCGTCCGGTTTTTCGGGCTGGCGTCCAGCCATGCCTCGAAATCGGCCCGTGTGGTCTCCGCCACGGGTTCTTCGGCAAGGAGAATGAGCCAGTTCGCGGCTTCGAATGCAGGATCTTCGCCTGCGGAAGGCCCGGCGCTCACGGACAGCCGGTGCATCAGCCCCTCCGCTACCTCTATCGCATTGTCCGCAATCTCGCGATCGACGCACAGCGCAGCCTTGTCAGGACCAACAGGCGCCTTGTCGATCTTGGAGCCCGACGAGCTGGGGGAGCTGGCCGACGACCGGCCCAGCCCGAAAGCGCAAGCCATCGCGCGCGACGAATTTCAGATCATGCTGGACGCGCTGAACGAACTGCCCGAGCGTACCCGCAAGGCGATCGAGATGCACCGCATCGAGGGCAAGCGCTTGACGGAGATCGCCGCGCACTTCGGCATTTCCCAATCGCGCACGCACTTCATCATCGTCGAGGGACTGCGACACTGCATGAAACGCCGGAACCCGGA
>JASGGS010000268.1:0-5297 GCA_047602685.1 Sphingobium sp. | reverse complement strand
GCTCGGCGGCCTGCGCCCCGTGGAGGACGCGCGGCCGAATAGGGCGCCTGTCCATCCGGCCCCGTCATCGCTCTTGCGCTATGACCTGACCGAGATGGAGGTGCGATGGGACGCGGCGCTTCAGACGCTCTGGTCCTATATGACGCCGAGCGAGGTGCCCAAATATACCCGCGCGCTGCTGCGCGACATGCGGCGCTGGCAACTGGAGACGCAAAGCCTCGGCCGCAGCGGGGCGCTGGACATGCGCTATATCGTCCTTGGCTGCCGCCATCCCGACGCGTTCAACCTGGGCGGCGACCTCGCCTATGTGGCGGACGCGATCCAGCGCGGCGACCAGGCGGGCCTGGAGGACTATGGCAATGCCTGCGTCGACATACTCCACGAGAATATGCTGGGCCTCGGCCTGCCGGTCATCACCATCGCCCTGCTGCAGGGCGACACGGTGGGCGGCGGCTTCGAATCCGCCCTGTCGTTCAACGTGCTGATCGCGGAGCGGCATGTGCAGTTCTCCCTGCCGGAAAACGCGTTCGGCATGTTCCCCGGCGTGGGTGCCCATTCGCTGCTGACGCGCAAGCTGAACGCCGCGCAGGCCGAGCGGCTGATGCTGAGCGGCCGGACCTACAGCGCGCAGGACATGTACGATCTGGGCCTCATCCACGTCCTCGCCGACACGGGCAAGGGCGAGGAGGTGGCGCGCGCCTATATTCAGCAGTCTAGCCGCCGCTTCAACGGCCAGCTCGGCGTCTATCGCGCGGCGCGGGAGGTCAATCCGGTGCTGCTGGGCGAATTGCGCAAGATCGTGCGCATCTGGGCAGAGACCGGCATGCGCCTCAGCCCGCAGCAGGTGAAGGTGATGAAGCGCCTGTCGGAAAAGCAGCAGGCACGCACGGCCTAGGGCCAATCGATATTCAAAAATCCTGAATGAGGGCGTCCGTCCGCATCCCTCTCCGGCATGCTGAACCTGTTTCAGTTCCCACGCCTTACGGTGCGAAAGGAGGGATGGATGCTGAAACAGGTTCGGCATGACGATTTCCGCGGAGGCGATGACGCGTCCTCCCTCTGAATGGCGATCCGTCCTGGACGATGATCGTTTCAGGCGACCTTCTGCCCGTCCGTCCCCTGGCCGCCGGGGAGGGGCTGCCCGTCCGGGGCGGCGGCGTCGCGCGCTCTTTCCTCCTCGGCGCGGGCAAGGTAGCCGGGCACCTCGGCGGCGGGCATGGGCCGCGCGAAATAATAGCCCTGGCCCGCCCCGCAGCCATGCTGCGCGACATAGTTGAGCTGCTCCAGCGTCTCTATCCCCTCCGCCACGACCGTCAGGTCCAGCGAGGTGGCGAGGCCGACGATCGCCTGGATCACCGCGCGCGATTCCGGCTGCGACTGGACATTGGCGAGGAAGGAGCGGTCGATCTTGATCGTGTCGAAACGATAGCGGCACAAATGGCTGAGCGACGAATAGCCGGTGCCGAAATCGTCGAGCGACAGCGACACGCCGATACCCTTCAGCGCCTCCAGCACGAACTTGATGTCCGGATCGTCCGCCAGCAGGGCGGTTTCCGTGATTTCCAGATGCAGGCGCCGGGGCGGAATGCCGGTGGTCAGCAGCGTGCCGGCGACAAGGCTGGGCAGGGTCCGGTCGGACAGACACACGGCGGATATGTTGACGGCCACCGCCACATCCTCCGGCCATTCGCCCGCGCGCGCGCAGGCTTCCTTCAGCACCCATTCCGTGATCGCCTCGATCGAATGGCTGGCCTCGGCAATGGGGATGAACACCGACGGGGGGACGTTGCCCGCCTCCGGATGGCGCCAGCGCAGCAGCGCCTCGAAACCCTTGATCCGGAGCGTCTCCAGCGAGACGACCGGCTGAAAATAGACCTCCATCTCGCCATTATCGAGTGCATGCTTGAGGTCGCGCTCGATCTGCTTGCTCTGGAGGAGCAGGCGCTCCATCTCCGGATCGAACAGCTTGACGCAGCGGCGGCCCGCCGCCTTCGCCTCGTAAAGCGCGACATCGGCATGGCGCAGCAGCTCGTCGCCCTCTATCCCCGTGTCGGAAAGGGAGATGCCGACGGAAGCGCTGATGTCCACCTGCATATGGCCAAGGTCGATGGGGGCGTTGATCGACTTTATGACCGACTCGGCGATCGCCACCGCCTCCTCGCCATTGGACACGGGCAGGACCAGCACGAATTCGTCGCCGCCGAAGCGGGCGATGGTGCCCATGGCGCCGATGATGCTCTTGAGCCGCGCGGCGACGGTGTGCAGAACGACGTCGCCGGACCCGTGGCCCAGCGTGTCGTTGATCTGCTTGAAGCGGTCGAGGTCCAGCCACAGCACCGCCACCCGGTGCCGCCCGCTGCCGAGCAGCTCGTCGAGATTGTCCTTGAGCGTGGTGCGGTTGTCGATCCCGGTCAGCGGGTCGGTCTTGGACAGCTTCTCATAGACCTTGGCGAGGCGTAGCTTCTCCTGCCGGTCGATATAGGCTTCCAGCACCGTCTTGTAGGTGCGCAGCGTGATGTCCGCGATGACGGCGATGTAGAGGAGGTTGCCGATGGCGACGATGACGCCCGGAAGGCTGGGCCTGATGAACAGCGCGATGGTCAGCGGCAGGGCGCAGACATGGAGTTGCAGCAGCGCCAGCAGGGGACGCCCGGTATTGCGTCCCGCGGCGCCCGCCGCATAGCCCGTCGACATGAAGGCGGTGAGGAGATGGAGGCGCAGATCGTCGGTGATGAGGACGGTCAGCAGCGTTTCCATGCCCACCAGCAGCGCGAAGGCGATGGCCCCCGCCTGATAGACGATTTCCCATTTCCAGGCATGGCGGTCCGCATGGCCCGGCTTGAACAGGCCGAAGCTGACCACGCGCAATATGCCGACCAGCGCGATGAGCGCGCCGCAGCCGATCAGCCAGGGGGACGGGCAGTACCAGGAGACGACGGCCGCCATGGCGATGCCGAGGCCTGCCCCGACGATGAGCGATGCGCGGGAGGCGAACAGCGCCTTCAGGAGGGCGACGCGTACCGCCGTCCTCAGGTCATGATCGTCTGTCCAGGAGTTAAGGACGCTGTGCAGCATCGCCGTCCACATCCGTCATGATCGGGAGAGGTGAGCAGGTCAGCAGGAAGGAGCGGCACGCGAATTCCGGGATGCGGGCATAACGGCCGACGCAGGCGGCAAGGCTGGCGGGAACGGTGAGCGTCCACTCGCCTCCCGCCGCGCAGGGGAAGGCATAGCACCAGGCTGAAATGGGCGGTTGCCCATCAGAATCCGATTTCTCGTGCGTCCTCATGGAGTTGCTTTTCCCGCTTATGCGTCAAGGAAGCGTTAAAGCGCGCCATGATCGCGCCAGCCATGCCGCATGCTCCCTCGTCCGTTCCGGGGGGAGGACGGACGCAGGAAAAAGCCCGCATTGTCGCGGCCTGCACGATTGCGGGGTCCGGGCATCGCCGGGTCCTGGCCGACGGCTTCGCCCGGACGGACGCCGCGCGTGGCGGAATGCCGCGCCGGACGGGGACAATCGGAGCGCCGCCATGGCGGCGCTCGAACTCCCCCATGGCGGCTTTCCCGGTTGCAACCCGCCGGGCGTTGGGCCGCTCCCTACGGATTCCCTCCCGGCCCGTCATGTAAACTAATGTAAAATTCCCACCCGTCCCGCGGTCCGGAAAAGCGGGGGTGAATGTAAATTAACGTAAACATCCTTGCCCCGATGCACGGTTTGGCTTGCGAATGGGCGGCGTCTCCGGGCTTTAGGACGGGAGCCATGCCGGCGACGGCGACCGCGAAGCGGAAAGGTTGGGACGAGCACGGAATGCGGATTGGCGTATTGGAAGATGACGTCGAACTCGCCAAGCAGTTGGAGGAGTTGCTCGCGGGCGCGGGCTATCGATGCTTTCTCTTCCAGTCCGGCCAGAAGCTTATCAATTTCCTGCGGCATGAAACCGTCGACCTGCTGCTGATCGACTGGAACATCCCCGACGTGTCCGGAATCTCGGTCGTCCGCTGGGTGCAGGAGAATCTGGAGATCCATCCGCCCACGCTGATGCTGACCAGCCGCACGGACGAGGAGGATATCGTGGCGGCGCTGCGGTCCGGCGCCGACGATTATGTGATCAAGCCGATGCAGCCGGGCGTGCTGCTGGCCCGCATCGAGTCCATCCGGCGGCGGGCCTATCCGGAACCGCGCACCGGATCGACGGAGCGCTACGGCGACTATGTGTTCGACCTGCGGCTGGAGAATGTCCGGCTCAAGGGGATGGAGATCGTCCTGACGGCCAAGGAATTCGCGCTGGCGCTGATGTTGTTCCGTAACATGCACCGCGCCCTGTCGCGATCCTATATCTTCGAGGCGCTGTGGGGGCGCAGCCCGGAATTGCAGACGCGCACGCTGGATTCCCACATCTCCAAGGTGCGCACGAAACTCAACCTGCGGCCCGAAAACGGTTTGAAACTTGTTCCGGTCTACGCCTATGGCTATCGCCTCGAAACGATCAGCTAGGTCCCGGTCGTTCCACTCGTGAGTCCGGGCGGAGGGGCCGCAAGGGGTCCGGGGGTGGAATATGGGCCTGCGCAGGCGTTCATGGATGCTTCTCATCCCGGCCGCGGCCATGGCGGCCCCGGCATCGGCCGCGCCCGACATGGTGCGATACCGCATAAGGGAGGGCGACACGCTGTTCGCGCTCGCCCGCGCCCATTTCCGCGCCATCGGCGATTATCACGCGGTCCAGAAGCTCAATCGGATCGCGGACCCCTATCGCCTGCCCGTGGGGCAGACGCTGACCGTGCCCAAGGCGCTGCTGCGCTATCGCCCCATCGAGGCGCGCGTGCTGGCCTGGCGGGGCGACGTGCGCATCCTGCGCGGCGGCAGGCCGGTCGCGGCGGCGGTGGACACGGCGGTGCGGGAGGGCGACCTGCTCCAGACCGGCGCTAATGCCTTTGTCAGCCTGGGCCTGCCGGACGACAGCGTGGTGGCGCTCCCCTCCCAAAGCCGCCTGCGGGTCGCCCGCCTGCGCCGCTATGCGCTGATCGACGCGGTGGAGCGGGAGTTCGACGTGCTGTCGGGCCGCGCGCGGGGCGTGGTCGAGCCGCTGAAGAAGCCCGTGGACGATTTCCGCTTCGTCACGCCCTCCGCCGTGTCCGCCGTGCGCGGG
Source organism: Sphingobium sp. (assembly GCA_047602685.1). Taxonomy (GTDB): domain Bacteria; phylum Pseudomonadota; class Alphaproteobacteria; order Sphingomonadales; family Sphingomonadaceae; genus Sphingobium. Next base: position 150 of record JASGGS010000268.1, on the reverse strand, counting down.
ACGGAACTGCGCGTCGCCTATGATCCCGCGACGGGACGCGCCGCGACCGAGGTGCTGGAAGGCCATGTCGCCGTGCGGGGCGGCGCGCGGTCCGTCACGGTCGATGCGGGGCGCGGCGTCGTGGCGGGCGCGGGCGGGCCGGGCGATCCG
>JASGGS010000267.1:0-5302 GCA_047602685.1 Sphingobium sp. | reverse complement strand
GCCCTCTCGCCGCCCCTGCCCGCCGACCTCTCCCGCGCGCCCCGCCCGGCCCTGGCCTATCATCCCTTGGGCTTGGTATAGGGCACGAACTTGCCCAGCCCGACCGTGCCGCTGGGAAAGCGCGTGCCCTGGTCGACCAGCCGCACCACGTCGATGCTGCATAGCTGCGGCGAACGCGTGTCGGTCACCAATATGTCGCTGCTGTCGAGGAACGCGCCGCCCGAACGCGGGGTGTTCACATAGAGCGTCCGCCCGACCTGATAGACGATGGCGGTCTTGTCATAGATTTGCGACGACTGGATCTGGTTCTGGTAGATGCAGTCGACCGGCTTTCCGGCGACCCGGCCGTCCAGCGCCTTGGCCAGCCTCTCTTGCGGGGTCCTGGCGGGGGCCGCCTGCGCCGCGCCCGAAAGGCCCGTCAGGGCCACGGCCGCGCACAGGGCGCCGGAGGCGATCATGGAGGGGAAGCGCATGACTCGATCCTTTCCTTGCACTGTCGCCCTTCTAGGCGATCGAGGCTTTCCCTGCCCTGAACCAGGCGCGCCAAGCACTTGTTCCCACGGAGTTTAATCGGTTTCGTTGCCGCTTCAAGGCCTTTCAGCGCGGCTTCATCCCCTGCGCCATCGCCGCCAGCGCCTGCGCGCGCGGAAGCGACAGGAGATGGTCGAAGCTCGCCCGATAATGGGGATGGGGAATATAGACCGGCCCCGCCTTCAGATTGTCGAGCGCCAGACGCGCGACCTCCTCGGCGGGCTGCTGGTTGGCGATCTTCGACGGGTCCAGCCCCTGCTTCTCCGCCGCTTCCGATTCCGTGGCGCCGGGACAGAGGGTCAGGACGTCGATCCCGTCGGGCGTCAATTCTCCCCATAATGCCTCGCCCAGCGCGTTCACATAGGCCTTGGTCGCGGAATAGACCGCCGAATAGGGGCAGCCGATCAGCCCCTCGACCGAACTGGTGAAGAGGATTCCCCCTTTCCCCCGCGCGCGCAGCCGGGGGATGAAGCCCCGCGCGATCTGCGTCGTGGCATGGCAGTTGACCGTCAGCATCTCCGCCTGTCTCGCCGGATCGTCCGCTTCGAACGGTCCCTTGGACCCGAAGCCTGCATTGCTGACGACCAGGCCGATGTCGATGCCGGCGGTCGCGTCCAACAGGCGCCGCGCGGCGGCGGGATCGGCCAGGTCCACTTCCAGCGGCATCACGCTCACCCGGCTGCGGTCCTCCAGCCGCTCCGCCAACACCTCCAGCCGGTCGATCCGCCGCGCGGCAAGAACGAGATCGAACCCGCGCCCCGCCAGTTCCTCCGCAAAGGCGCGGCCGATGCCGGAGGATGCGCCGGTCACGAGGGCGGCGGGGCCGTAGCGGGTCAGGAACTCGGTGGTCATCGGGCGGCGTCCTTCTCTTGCTCGCCCCCTCCTGCCATGGCGCGGACGCGGCGGGGAAGGGGCGGGGCCGCGGCGGCGCGCTTTTTGGCCGGGTGACGGGTTCGGGCCATGCGTGTGACGATAGGCCGAGTATGTGACGATAGGCGGAAGCCCATCCCCGTCACCCCGGACCTGATCCGGGGTCCCGCTTTTTTCTTCCTTCCTGACCCTGCAAAGTGAAGCGGGACCCCGGATCAAGTCCGGGGTGACGACTGACCGATGCCCCCTCACTCCATCGCGATCCGTGCCAGTTCCTCCGCTTCGATCAGCATGCTGTCCTCCGCCTCGCCCTGCGCCACATGCTCGCGCCCGATCATGATGAGCACCGGCACGGCCAGCGGGCTGACCTTGGGCAGGTCGACATGCAGCAGCGTCGCCGCCGCCCGGTCGATCAGGTCGCCCAGCCGCCCCACATCCGTCATCCGCGCCCGCGCATCCGCCCAGGCCGCCTTCAACAGCAGATGCTCCGGCTCGTAGCGGCGCAGCACGTCATAGATGAGGTCGGTGGAAAAGCTCACCTGCCGCCCCGTCTTCCGGTTGCCCGGCTGGTGCCGCTCGATGAGGCCGCTGATGACCGCCACGTCGCGGAATGCGCGGCGCAGCAGGCTCGAACTCTCCACCCAGTCGATGAACTCGGCATCCAGTATGTCGGGGGAGAACAGCCGCGCTGGGTCCGTCACCGGCTTCAGCCCGTAAATGGCCAGCGCATAGTCGTTGGACACGAAACCCGTGGGCATCAGCCCCAGATTCTCCATGCGCCGGGTCAGCAGCATGCCCAGCGATTGATGCGCGTTCCACCCCTCGAAGCTGTAGATCACCATATGGTGCAGCCGGTCGTGCGGAAATGTCTCGATCAGCAACTGGTCCGGGCGCGGCAGGACGGAGCGGAGGCGCTGCATGTCCAGCCATTCATGCACGTCGGAGGGAAAGCGGTGCCATTCCTCCGGGCTGGCCAGGAAATCGCGCACCCGGTTCGCCAGATGCGTGGTCATCGCCATGCGCGTGCCGCCCCAGCTCGGTATGCGCGCCGTCTTGCGGGATGCGCGCACCAGCAGCTCCGCCTCCGTCTGGCGCACCACCTCCAGGCTGGTCCCAGCGAAATAGAAGCTGTCGCCGGGGCTGAGCGTGGAGGCGAAGCTTTCCTCCACCGTCCCCAGCTTGCGGCCATTGGCGAAGCGTATGTCCACGGCGGGCTGGTCGACGATGATCCCGGCGTTCAGCCGGTGTTGCGCCGCGAATTTCGGGTGGGACAGGCGCCATGTCCCGTCCGGCTCCCGCACCAGCCGCTGGAAGCGGTCATAGACGCGCAGCGCATAGCCGCCATGGGCGATGAATTCGAGCTGGGCCTCCAGTTCCGCGCGCGTCATGCCGGCATAGGGCGTGGCGGACCGGATCTCCGCCAGCAGCGCCTCCGGCTCCAGCGGCCCGGCGCAGGCGAGGGCCATGATATGCTGGGCCAGCACGTCGCGCGCGCCGGGGCGGAAATTGTCCGCGTCCCGCGCGCCCTCCTGTACCGCGTCCAGTGCGGCGCGCGCCTCCAGATATTCGAAGCGGTTGCCGGGGATGAGCAGCGCCTTGCTCGGCTCGTCCAGCCGGTGATTGGCGCGGCCGATGCGCTGGAGCAGGCGCGAGGAGCCCTTGGGCGCGCCCATCTGGATCACGCAGTCCACATCGCCCCAGTCTATGCCGAGGTCCAGGCTGGCGGTCGCGACCAGCCCCTTCAGCCGCCCGTCCGCCATCGCCGCCTCCACCTTGCGCCGCGCCTCCCGGCTCAGGCTGCCATGATGGATTCCGATGGGCAGGTTCCGGTCGTTGGCGGACCAGAGTTCCTGGAAGATCAGCTCGGCCAGGCCCCGCGTGTTGCAGAAGACGAGGGTCAGGCGGTTGCGGGCAATCTCCTCCATCACCTGCCTGGCGGCATATTTGCCGCTATGGCCGGACCAGGGCACCCGGTCCTCCGGGATCAGGATGCGCACATCGGGGCGCGCGCCCGCCTCCCCCTCGACCAGCGCGACATCCTCGCCCCGGCCGTCGGGCGCCAGCCAGCGCCGATAGGCGTCCGGTTCCGCGACGGTGGCGGACAGGGCGACGCGCCGCACGCCCGGATTGATCGCCTGCAACCGCGCCATGGAGAGAGAGAGGAGGTCGCCCCGCTTCTCCGCGGCAAAGGCATGCACCTCGTCCACGATGATCGTCTTCAGCGTCGCGAAGAACGGGTCGGCATCGGGATAGGAGAGCAGGAGGGACAGCGATTCCGGCGTCGTCAGCAGCATGTGCGGCGGCCGCGCCCGCTGCCGCGCCTTGCGGTCGGAGGGGGTGTCGCCGGTGCGCGTCTCGACCCGGATCGGCAGGCCCATCTCCTCTATGGGGGTCAGGAGGTTGCGCTGCACGTCCACCGCCAGCGCCTTCAGCGGTGAGACATAGAGGCTGTGCAGCCCTTCCCGCTGATTGCCGATCAGGTCGGCCAGGCTGGGCAAGAAGCCCGCCAGCGTCTTGCCCGCGCCCGTGGGCGCGACCAGGAGGGCATGACGCCCCGCGGCGGCGGCCTCCAGCATGCCCGTCTGGTGGCGGCGCACCCGCCATCCGCGCGCGGCGAACCAGTCGGCGATCGGGGCGGGTAGGATGGGCGGGGCGGGTAGGATGGGCGCGCTCACGCTTGCCGATATAGGATGGCTCGGCGGCGCGGGCGAGGGATGACGGACGGCTTTATAAAGGGCGGCTGCCCCCGCCGCCCGTGCAGGCGCAGGGAATCCATAAAAACATTTGTATTCAATATGTTATTTATTACCATCGCGCTATTGCGCGGCCGGAATGGCGGACATCCCGAAGGGGTAGGGAAGCCTGTGACCTTTTCCGCCCCCGCCGGTCTCTTCGAACCGGCGGGGGCGGAGCGGCCGGGGATCAATGCCCGAAGATCAGCCACAGGATGATGATGACGGGAATGGGCACGCCCAGCAGCCACAGCAAAATGCCTTTTCCCATCATCCGTCTCCTTGTTTCCGTTCGGTGTCTGAAAGAGGAGACGTTCCGGACGCGCGCCGGTTCCGCTTTTCCGGGCCTGCGGCGTTGCGATTCAGGCGATGAGGCCCTAAATCGCCCGGCCATGACCCAGCCGCTGATCTTCGCCATCCCCAAGGGGCGCATCCTCGACGAGGCGCTGCCCCTGCTCGCCAGGGCCGGTATCGAGCCGGAGGCGGACTTCCATGCGAAGAACAGCCGCGCCCTGAGATTCGCCACGAATGTCCCCGGCCTCTCCATCATCCGCGTGCGCGCCTTCGACGTCGCGACCTTCGTCGCCCATGGCGCCGCGCAGATCGGCATCGTCGGATCGGACGTGATCGCGGAGTTCGACTATTCGGAACTCTACGCGCCCGTCGATCTCGACATCGGCCATTGCCGCCTGTCCGTCGCGGAACCGGCGGGCCTGTCCGCCGAGGAGACGGCGGGTCTCAGCCATGTCCGCGTCGCCACCAAATATCCCCACCTCACCCGCGCCTATTATGAGGCGCAGGGCATCCAGGCGGAATGCGTCAAGCTGAACGGCGCGATGGAACTCGCCCCCTCGCTCGGCCTCTCGCGCCGGATCGTGGACCTTGTGTCCTCGGGCGCCACCCTCAGGGCCAATGGCCTTGTCGAGACGGCGAAGATCATGGACATCACCTCCCGCCTCGTCGTCAACCGTGCCGCGATGAAGATGCGGGCGGGCGAGCTGGTGCCGCTGGTCGAACGCTTCCGCGAAGCGGCCGAGGTGCGCGATGCCGCTTAGGCTGGACGCTGCCGACGCGGGTTTCGCCGCCGCTTTCGACGCGCTGGTCAATGCGCGGCGGGAGAGCGACTCGGACGTCGCCGACACGGTGCGCGGCATCATCGCCCGCATTCG
>JASGGS010000266.1:0-5362 GCA_047602685.1 Sphingobium sp. | reverse complement strand
CGCTCGAACCGGCGGTCGCGGAGGCGGCCAGCGAGCCGAACGCGGAACTGGCCGACATGACGAGGCGCTTCCGGATCGCGCTGGTTCTGGCCCTGCCTGTGTTCATCCTGGAGATGGGCGCGCATCTCTTTCCGCCGCTGCATCATCTCGTGCCGATGCGCATATCCGTCTGGGTGCAGCTTCTGCTGGCGACGCCTGTCGTGCTCTGGGCGGGCGCGCCCTTCTTCGCGCGCGCCTTCGCCTCGCTCCGTTCGCGCAACCTCAACATGTTCACGCTGATCGCCCTGGGGACCGGCGTCGCCTGGTCCTACAGCGTGATCGCCACTTTGGCGCCCGGCCTGTTCCCCGCGGCGTTCCGCGCCGCCGACGGCACAGTGGCGGTCTATTTCGAGGCGGCCGCGGTGATTACCGTGCTGGTCTTGCTCGGCCAGGTCCTGGAACTGCGCGCCCGCGAGCGCACCTCCGGCGCGATCAAGGCGCTGCTCGGCCTCGCGCCGCGAACCGCCCGGCGGATGCTGGAGAATGGCGATGAGGAGGAGGTCGCAATCGACGCGATCCTGGTGGGCGACCGGCTGCGCGTGCGGCCGGGCGAGAAGGTGCCGGTCGACGGTCTGGTCGAGGATGGCCGGTCCTCGCTCGACGAGGCGATGGTGACCGGGGAGTCGATGCCGATTACGAAGGTCGCAGGCGAGCATGTGATCGGCGGCACCCTCAACCAGACCGGCGCGCTCGTCATCCGCGCCGAAAAAGTCGGGCGCGACACGTTGCTGGCCCGCATCGTGCGGATGGTCGCGGATGCGCAGCGCTCGCGCGCGCCGATCCAGCGCATGGCCGATCAGGTGGCGGGCTGGTTCGTCCCGGCGGTGCTGGCCGTGGCCGCCATCGCCTTTGCCGCCTGGGGGATATGGGGGCCTGAACCGCGATTTGCGCACGGGCTGGTCGCCGCCGTTGCCGTGACGATCATCGCCTGTCCCTGCGCATTGGGCCTTGCCACGCCCATGTCGATCATGGTCGGCATCGGCCGGGGCGCCGGGCAGGGCGTGCTCATCAAGAATGCCGAAGCGCTCGAACTCATGGAGAAGGTCGACACGCTCGTCGTCGACAAGACCGGCACGCTGACCGAGGGCCGGCCGGCCGTCACCCGCATCGTCGCGAAGGGCGGATATGGGGAGGCCGATCTGCTGCGGCTCGCAGCCGCCGTCGAGCGCGCGTCCGAACATCCTCTGGCCCTGGCGATCGTCGCGGAGGCGGAAGCGCGCGGTCTGGCCCTTCCGCCCGTCAGCGATTTCGACTCTCCGTTGGGCAAGGGTGCGGTCGGCATGGTGGAAGGCAAGCGGATCATGCTGGGCAATGTCGCCTTCCTCGCCGAAGCGGGCATTGAGGCCGATATGCTCGCCGGGGATGCCGAAGCGCTGCGCGGTGATGGGGCGACGGCCATCTACGTCGCCGTCGACGATCGCGCCGCGGGCGTCATCGCCATCGCGGACAGGGTGAAGGCGACCACCGCCGAGGCGCTGGCCGCGCTTCGAAGCGAAGGCATGGGGATTGTCATGCTGACCGGCGATAACCGCACCACGGCGGAGGCGATTGCGCGCGTGCTCGGCATCGAACAAGTCGAGGCCGACATTCTGCCCGACCAGAAGAGCGCGGTCGTGGCGCGTCTCAAGCGCGAAGGCCATATCGTCGCCATGGCGGGCGATGGCGTCAACGACGCACCGGCATTGGCGGTTGCGGATGTCGGCATCGCCATGGGGTCCGGCACGGATGTGGCGATAGAGAGCGCGGGCGTGACCCTGCTCAAGGGCGATCTTACCGGCATCGTCCGCGCCCGGCATTTGAGCCAGGCGACCATGGCCAATATCCGCCAGAATCTATTCTTCGCCTTCGTCTATAATGGGCTGGGCGTCCCGGTGGCGGCGGGTGCGCTCTATCCGTTGTTCGGCGTGCTCCTTTCGCCGATGATCGCGGCGGCGGCGATGGCGCTGTCGTCCTTCAGTGTCGTCGCCAATGCGCTCCGGCTCAATCGGGTGCGGCTGTGAACATCGGGGGAGCCTCGCGGACAAGCGGCGTTTCGCAGCGCATGATCCGCCATTATGAAGTGATCGGACTCATTCCTCCGCCGGTCCGCCGCGGAAGCTTCCGCGACTATTCGGATGCCGATGTCCATCGCCTCAAATTCATCGCCAAGGCGCGCGACCTGGGGTTTCCTATCGAGGAGATAAGGATGCTGCTCAATCTCTGGGCCGATCGCGACCGATCGAGCAGCGAAGTGAAGGCGCTCGCGCTCGCCCGCGCAGACGAGCTTGGCCGAAAGGCGGCGATACTCGAAGCGATGCGTGCGACCCTGCTGGACCTGGCGGAGACGTGCCATGGTGATGCGCGGCCGGATTGCCCGATCCTCGATCATCTGGCGGTCTGACCGTCAAATGCGCGGGAAAACGGGCAGGGGGTCGAACATCAGGGATGCGAGACTCCACATGCTGGTGCCCACCAGGAGGAGACCGACGAGTTGCAGCAGCAGCTTGGGCGTTATCTGCCGCGTGAGCCAGGCGCCCAGCGGAGCCGCCACGAGGCCGCCGATCAGGATGCCGGTCGCGGCATTGGTGAAATGCAGGCCATGCATGCCGACAAAGGCCGTCAGGACCGTTATCGTCACGAAAAACTCGGCTGCATTGGCTGTGCCCACGGCCATTCGCGGTGTCATGCCCTGGGCAAGCAGATTGCCGGTCACCAGCGGCCCCCATCCGCCGCCGCCCGAGCTGTCGAGGAAGCCGCCGAGAAAGCCGAGCGGTGCGACCAGCCTGATGCGGCGGAAGGCGAGCGGGCGGCGCGGCGCCCGCCAGAGCAGATAGGCGCCGACGGCGATGAGATAGACGAGCAGCACCGGCCGCAATATGTCGCTCTTGAGGACATAAAGCACCCAGATCCCCGCAATGCCGCCCACCACGCCCGGCACCGCGAGCCGCGCGAAGAGCGGCCAGTCGACATTGCGTTGAACGATATGCGCCATGCCCGCGGCGCCGCTGGTGAAGCTTTCCGCCGTGCGGGTCGCTGACGAAGCGGCGATCGGGGGCGCGCCGAACAGGACGAGCAGCGAATTGGACAGCATGCCGAAACCCAGGCCCAAGGCGCTGTCGATGGTCTGTGCGAAGAGGCCGATGAGGATGAAGGGCGCAAGCTCGGCCCAGGGGATCGCGGAGAAATCCATCAGCCGCGATCGCTTCTCGCCAGAGCGGATACCGATCGTCCGACGCGCCCGGACGGGGCGGTCAGCGCATAAAGAAGCGGGAAGCACAGCGCGATCAGCGACAGAAAGCCGCTGGCCATCGCTCCGGCGCCAGCGATCCAGGGCAGGATCGCTGCCCATATGGCGAGCGCAAGCACCACGATCAGCGTGCGCTCCTGCTCGCTGTCGTCGAGGGCGGATAGATCGGTGCGCGAGCGGCCTTCGAACAACGCCCGTAATCCGAGGCTGGTCCGGCTTCTGGAATCGACGAGCAGCGGCGGTGCCAGCGCCTGGCCGAAGCAGCTCATGCTGGCGCCGAAGAGGCGCATGCCCATGGCGCTTGCGAAGCTTCGGAATTGATCGTTACGGTCCGTGATCGCACGCAGGCCCGCGCGCCCCCCGAAGATCATGTCCGCCAGCACGCTGCTTTCCGCCGCGGCCGGCGCCGGGGCTGGCGCATCCTGCGTGGCGACGATCCATTCCAGAATCGTGGACGGCACATCAAGCCCACTGGCACGTTCCAGCCCCTGGAAGCCCGGCGCGGAGTTTGCCTCGCAGATCCGATAGCCTTCCTCATCGAACAGGATATCGATGCCAGTGATGTCGAGGTCGAGGATATCGGCCGCCTTGACCGCCAGTTCCGCCATTTCCGGCGGCGGATTATAGGCGACGCCCAACCCGCCCAGCGAGACATTGGACTTGAAGCCGCCGGTCAGCGAACGGCGTTCCATGGCCGCTACGACCCGTCCGCCGACGACGAGGACGCGCACGTCGCGCCCATGGCTGGCGCGGACATAATGCTGGAGGATGAAATCGGCCTTTGCCTCCGCGCTCTCGAGCAGCCCCGCCAGATCCTCGAACTGACTGCGGTTCTCGCATTTGAGGACACCGGCGCCGCGCGTACCCTTGAGCGTCTTGACGATCACCGGGAAACCAAGCTCCCGCTCGACCAGATCGGCATCCATCGGGAAGGTGCCGAGGATCGTGCGCGGGATGGGCAATCCCGCCCGGTTGAGGCTCTGGAGCGTATGGAGCTTGTCGGCAACCCGCTCGATCGTGGCGGGGCCGTTGACCAGCCTGACGCCGCGCCGCTCGAAGTGCCGCAGAAGCGCGAGCGTATAATAGTCGGTCTCGGCGCCGGTCCGGCACAGGATGAAGTCGGGACGGCCCATCGGATTGCCATTGTAGGTGACCGCCCAATCCTCGTCCCCGCCCACGATCAGATCGAAGCGATGGGGATCATGGACGGCGAGGTCTATGGCCATGGCGCTCGCCGCCTCCTGGAAGCGCAGGACCTCCGGAACTTCCGGGATCGCCGGGTCCAGTTCGTGATGGAAGAGGATCCAGCCGCGCAGCATCTTTCGCTCCTGATTCTTGCCCCGACCTTCGATAGACTAGCAGCCGGTCACCATCGCGACCAACATCGTGCGGCGAACTGCCTCATGACCCGCCATCCGGTCCTGGCATCTTCGATCAGTCCCGCGAACCGTTCGATCTCGCCGGAAAAATGCAGGATGAAGGCTCCGAACAGCCTTTCATGCCGTCGGACGAAGAGCCGGCCGCTTCAGCATCTCGGCGACAGCGAGATAGGCTATGACCAGGAGCGCAATCGCGCCGAGCACCAGGCCGCCTGGCGGCGCGAAACCCAATATCGCCGCAAAGGGAAGAAAGGGCAGGACGAGCGCCGCGCACAATCCGCCGAGGGCGGTCACGACCAGCGCTGTGTTCGCGCGCGCTCTCCATGCCGGTTTCGCCGTCCTGATGACGAACACCACGAGGATCTGCGTCGCCATCGATTCGATGAACCAGGCGGAGCGGAAGGTCGCGACGTCGACGTGGAAGAGATGCAGCAGCAAGGCGAATGTCGCGATGTCGAACAGGGAGGAAAGCGGACCCATGATGGCCGTGAAGCGCACAAGGCCCGCCATGTCCCAGCCGCGCGGTCCCGCGAGATCATTCGCATCCGCGCTGTCGAAGGGGATGCCGATCTGCGACAGGTCGTAGATGAGGTTGTTGAGCAGGACCTGGACGGCGGTCAGCGGCAGGAAGGGCAGGACCAGCGATGCGAGCGCCATGGTCAGCATGTTGCCGAAGTTGGAGCTTGTCCCCATCCGGATATATTTCATGATGTTGGCG
>JASGGS010000265.1:0-5383 GCA_047602685.1 Sphingobium sp. | reverse complement strand
CGCAAGAAGGCCGGGGTGGCGCAGGCGGAACTGGCGGCCCGCATGGGACGCCCCCAATCCTTCGTCGCCAAATACGAGTTGGGGGAACGGCGGGTCGATGTGGTGGAGTTCGTCGCGGTGGCGAAAGCCTTGGGCCACGATCCGACCGACCTTTTGAACATCTATCTGGCCGAAAGCCAGGCGGACGGAATCTAGGTCGAATCCGCCCGAAACCGTGCCGGCGTCGTGCGGACGAGCTTGCGGAAATTCACTGTGAGGTGGCTCTGGTTGGCGAACCCCGCGCGCAAGGCGACTTCGGCGATGGGAATGTCGCGGTCGAGCAGCAGTTCCTTCGCGCGGGCGATCCGGCGTTCGAGAATGAAGCGGAACGGGGTCAGCTCGGTCGCGATCTTGAACTGATCCCCGAAATGCCCCGGACTCATCTCCGCGACGGCGGCGAGATCGGATAGTCCGATGTCCGTTTCGAGATGGGCGTCGATATAGGCAATCACCCGGTTGAGCCGAACGGAACCGAGACCGCCTTTGGCGCGATGGATGCGCGGCGTCCCTTCGGCATTGAGCCAGCGCTGGACGTCGTCGTTCTTCGTCGCGGGATTGTAGAGGCCGGCGTCGAACAGGCGCGCTGGCTCGACCATGCCGTCGATGACGTGGAATATGGGAACAGCGGGATTGAGCGTCCGCAACCGGGCTTCGAGCGCGCGTATGTCGACGTCCGACGCCAGATCCGTCTTGGTCAGCAGCACCCTGTCCGCGACCGCCGCCTGCTTGAGCGATTCCTCCTGGGCATCGAGCGTCGCCATGCCCGTGACGGCGTCGACGGTTGTGATGACGCCATCGAGCCGATAAAGCGTCTGCAGGTGATCGTCGGTCATCAGGGTATGGAGGATCGGCGCGAGATCGGCGAGGCCAGTCGTTTCGATGACCACGCGGTCGAACCAGCACTTGCCGTCCCGCGCGAAGCGGAAAGGCGCATCGCGAAGCGTCTGCTGGAGATGGCCGCGAATGGTGCAGCACAGGCAACCGCCCATCATCTCGACGACAAGATCTTCCGTAGAGCGCGCCACGAGTTCATGATCGAAGCCGATGGCGCCGAACTCGTTGATGATGACGAGCGCGCGGCTCATAAGGGGGTCGCGCACGAGTCGGTTGAGGACGGTGGTCTTCCCGCTTCCGAGAAAGCCAGTGAGGACTGAAATGGGGATGAGCGATCCCGTGCCCCGCGATAGGAGGCTCATAACGCAACTCGCCGAAGGGCCGGTGTCGACCAAGCGTAAGGGGAAAGGGACGACATCGAAGAATCCTTTTAAGATACGATATAACATATCCTCTCACAACGCTGTGCAATGATCAACCGCCGAGCGGCAGCAAGCGCCAAGCTGATCACTCGGCGGGCGGATGAACGCAATTCTGCCCGGCGGAGCGGCTGTGGACCGTGGGTGGTGTCACGCGTCAACGGCCTTGCGCTTGTCTCTAGCCGTGTAAGGCGGCCTCGATCGGGGGCATTGGGCGGCCATCGATCGCCGATTCGAAGGTGCGGAGCCGTTTGTAGATCGACATCAATTCGATGATCGTCGTCCAGGAGTTGATCAGATACTGGAACGAGGCGCGGACCTGGTCGAAGGCGTTCAGTATCTGGTTGAGCAGGCCGAGCGTGATCGCGCCGGCGACAATCGTTGGCGCCAGGACGATATAGGGAAACACGTTGTCCACCTGCATGTAGATGATCCGGCCGATGTTGAAATACATGTAATGGAAATAGAGCCGGAGGTAGTTCTTCCGCACGTTGCCGAACAGCGCGCGCAAGGTCGGCGGCGCGGCGCGATCGGGATCGTCCTCGCCGTAGACCAGTTCCTTGCGGAGCGCCGCTTCGACCCGCTGGTTGCGGAACTGCAATCCAGGAAGCTTGACGCCAATGGCCGCGAGAAAGAGCGTGCCCACGAGCGACCACAGGATCGCCACGGTCATCAGGGCGTTCGGCACATAGCCCAGCAGCGGGAGTTCCCGCACATTGACCGACAAGTGCAGAAGCACCGGCAGGAAGGCAATCAGCGTCAGCACCGAATTGATGAAGCTCACACCAAGGTCTTCGGCGGTGCTCGAGAAGCGCATCGTATCTTCCTGCACCCGCTGCGCGGCGCCTTCGATCGAGCGAAGCGGGGCCAATGCACAGTGTAATAGTCGTTCATCGCGGTGAGCCAGCGGAAGATATAATGGCTGACGAAGAACGTTGTGAGCACGCCCACGATCACCGCGACCAGCGCAATGTCCATGAATGTCAGCAACTGGCCGTAGAAGCCGACGAGAGTGACGGGCGCGCTGCGGCTCAGGGCCGCCTGTACCAGATCATAGAAGGGCCCATACCAGGCATTGATGGCAACGCTGACCTCGACTTGCACGTAGGTCAGCAGCAGGATCAGCCCGGACCCCAGGATCGACCAGCGCCACCGGGGGTGAGGGGCCACGATCCGCCAGAAGCCGGCGAACAGCGCCAGTGCCGTCCCGTAGTAGAGATAGAACCAGAGAAACGGTTTCGACCAGAACACCGACACGCCGATGATCGGCGGCGCGCCCTCGGCCGTAGCCAGTCCGAAACTCGCCCCGAAAGCTCGCCCGCCTGCAAACCAGGCGGCGATCGCCATGGCGGTCCACAGAGCGAGCGAAAGAAAGAACCATTTGGGTCGCGGGAAGAAGGAGACGAACATCCGTGGGCGCCTACATCACCCGCTCAGCGACAGGGCGGGCATCGCCAGGATCGCGGAGGCTAATGCCACAATTTTGCACCCGCCAGGCTTGAACATGAAGGCAGGATATATCATCTCATAATCCAAGGTAAAGCCTGTGGGGCATTCCCGGCAGGCTGTCGTTGCCGAGGCATGTCAAATCGCAGGGCGATCAAGGAGAATGTGGATGAACAAGATCGGAGCTGTCGTGCTGGCCTCGGCCCTATACGCCCTGACGTCAGGTGTCGCAGCGCAGGCCATGACAACCCAGGAGGCGCCGCGCAATGCCGATGGGTCCTCGAAGCTGGCTGATCCCGACGCGGCAGCCGACCAGATGCGCGGCAGCGAAGCGCAAGCGCCCGACAGTTCCATTGTAGCTCGGGAAGCCGTTCGTGTCCAACGATCCCAGGCAGGCACGGGGTCCCGCTCGTTCGATGACCGACTGCCAGTCGACATGTGATTGCAGGGGCGTGGACAGGGCTTCCAGACTCGATCGCTGCGGCATGCTGATTTCCAGCGTGTGCCTGGTTCATTGCCTGGCGCTGCCGGCCTTGCTGGCGTTCGTCCCCGCGCTGGCCGTCTGGTTGCCGGGCGACCGATGGGTCCACCCCCTCCTTATCCTGCTCGCCGTTCCGGTGACGGGTATCGCTCTCTGGCGAGGTTATGTCCGCCATCGGCGGCCCCTCGCGGCTGTGCTCGGCGCGATCGGACTTCTCGCGATCATCCTGGCGCTTGCGACGGGCAGCCGCGCCTGCGAGGCGGCGATAACGGTGCTGGGCGGCCTGTTGATCGCGAGCGCCCATATCCTCAATCTGCGCTGCGCCGGGACTCGTCCTTCGCCGTCCGAATCTCTCGCTACCTAGGCGGTGCCGGTAAGGTCGTTAGGCGGCCTATAACGCCAACGTGCAATCAAGCATCGGAAGAATGCCCTCAGCCTGCGCTGCGCCTTTCCTTGCCGGTGTCGGAGACTGCCTGCTCGGCCGACACGATCTGACCGGCATCGCCCGCCGCGGGTGCCGAGCCGTAGATGAACCCGAATGTCGGATTGGCCCGCGTGCCCAGCGACTGGGATGGACCGTACCACACGCGCACCTCGCTCCAGTCGCCGGTTTCCGAAATATCGACCGCCAGGGCCCGCTGCTCGATCATCCCGGGCCGGGACCAGTTCGCATGGTTGAGCAGGATGTGGCGCTCGTCGATGATCTCCTGGACCACCGCGACATGTCCTAGCGGCATCGCGCTCGTCGCCTGGAACACGAGCACCGAATTGACCTTCGGCCGGCCCCCGCGCTGGTACCCGCTCGCGGCCTGGTCCCACCAGGTCCAGGCGTTGCCATGGATACCAATACCCGACACTGATCGCGCATAGGGCACGCATTGAAGACGGGCTTGGGCGGGGAATGTGGAGAGGAAAAGCGAAAGGGCGAGGACGATTCTGGAACCTTTGAGCATCGCGATACGTTATATTGTCTTGTCATTCGAGGAAGAGGGTGGCCGCACCGGTCGCCGTCTGCGAGGCTCCGCTTGTCCGAAACGGATCGAGTGCCGCACCGACTTGGTACGAGGAACTATATTTCTCAGAGGGGAGAAGCGCTTGGCGGGCACTCCGCACCGCCGGCCATCGGGCGACGAACAGGTTCAGCACCGCCTGCAAGATCAAGTGGTGATTTCACACCCGACAATCTTCGCTTGCGGTAGAGGTATGATGCAACATATCCTTGTTCGATGTCTGGCCGGAGTCACCTTGAAATAAGCTGGGGCTGGAGACGGCCGCTCAGGCTTCTCCTGGTCCTGCTGTTCAGCCTGCAAGCGCTCGTCGCGGCCGTGCATGTCCATCCCGGCCGCTACTATCCGGCCGATCCGGCGAATGGCGCAATCTCCTCGCGTCCATCCGGAGACCGTCAACCCGCGGACGATCCCGCGGATTGCCCGCTCTGTCATCTGCTTTCCCTGATGGACCACGCCTTGTTGCCGCCGGGAATTATCCTTCTCCTGACGGGCATCGCCGGGTGGTGGACGGCAAGCGCTGTCTTGCAGCCACAAGTTCGTCGCACGGGTTCGTGTGGCTGGCAGAGCCGGGCGCCTCCCGCCCGTTCCTGAGACATAGCTTTGCAACCACTTCCGGGACGATTTGCCGTCCCGGCGCATCTGCGGCGGCCGACGGCCGCGTGTGTCCATAATATCATTCTCAGGGAACTCCTCCATGCGACACCTCCTTCTCGCAAGCGCTGCCGCCTTCGCGCTGCTGCCCGTCTACGCTCACGCCGACAGCGCCGCCGACAGCTCATCCTCCGACAACCCCAACAGAGATATCATCGTCACCGCGACGCCGTTCGGTCATACCGACGACGAGACGCCTTCGATCCCCGCCAAGGTCAATTCGGAACAAATCCTCAAGTCCGGCGGCGCCAGCATCGCCGATGCCCTGCAGAACGTGCCTGGCGTATCGGCCTCGGGTTTCGCTTCGGGCGCGAGCCGGCCGATCATCCGCGGCATGGATTCCAACCGCGTGCGTATCCTTGAGGATGGGCTCAGCATCTCGGACGTCTCGGATATCGGGCCCGATCATGGCACGCCGATCGATCCGCTTTCGGCGCGCAGCATCGAGGTCGTGCGCGGCGCGGCGACGCTGCGCTACGGCAGCCAGGCGATCGGCGGCGTCA
>JASGGS010000264.1:0-5401 GCA_047602685.1 Sphingobium sp. | reverse complement strand
AAGGCGCATGAACGGCAGGAGTTGCTGATCGCGGAACTCAACCATCGCGTCCGCAATATCCTGGCCCTGATCCGCGGCGTCGCGCGCCAGTCCAATGACGGCAACGGCAGTCCCACGGACTTCCTCGCCATGTTCGAGGGACGCGTCCAGTCGCTGGCCCGCGCCCATGAGCAGATCACCCGCGACCACTGGGCGCCCGCCCCGCTGCGCGCGCTGATCGAGACCGAGGCGGAAGCCTATGTGGGGGAACGCGCCGCGCGCCTTTCCCTCAACGGTCCGGCCGTGCTGCTGGAGCCGTCCGCCTTCTCAACCCTTGCCCTCGTCATCCACGAGATGATGACGAACAGCGCCAAATATGGCGCCTTGTCGGACAACGGAAAATTGTCGATCCGCTGGGCGGTGGACGAGAAGGGCGACCTGCTGCTCGACTGGACGGAGCAGGGCGGCCCGGCGGTGAAAGCCCCCACGCGCGAGGGGTTCGGCACGACCATCATCACCAAGTCCATCCCGCACGATCTGGGCGGTGACGTGGATGTGCAATACAGGCTGAGCGGGCTGGAAGCGCGTTTCCGCATTCCGGCGCGCCATGTCCGCTGCGCCGACCCGTCCAGCGTGCCGGAACAGCCGGTCATTCCGGCCCATCCAAAGGCGGTGGCCCGCACAGGCATGCTGGCGGGTCCCGTCCTGCTGGTCGAGGACAGCCTGATCATCGCCATGGACGCGGAGGACATGATCCGCAGTCTGGGCGCCGGACGCATCGCGGTCGCCTCCACCAGCGCGCAGGCCATGGCGGAGATCGATGCGGAGCGGCCGACACTGGCCATACTCGATGTCAATCTGGGCGAGGAGACCAGCCTGACCGTCGCGGAAAGACTGGCGGAGTTGCAGGTCCCCTTTATCTTTGCCACGGGCTATGGCGAGCAACTCGACCTGCCGGACCATTTCAGCAGCATACCCATAGCCCAGAAACCGTATGAGGCGCGCGACATCGCCATGTTGCTCGCGGAACTTGCGCCATCCGAGTAATATCTCGTAACTGGACAAAGCCCCGCGATCCGATAGCGTTACGGTCATGAGCAAGGGGCAAAAGCTAGAGTCCGGCGGCCTGCGCAGCGCGACGGTGGCGGTCTATTCACTGAAAGGCGGCGTGGGCAAGACAACCTTCGCGGTCAACCTGGCCTGGGCATCGGCGCGGATTTCAAGGCGGCGCACCCTGCTCTGGGATCTCGATCCGCAGGCAGCCTCTACTTGGCTGATGACGGAAGGAAACGGTTCCGAATCGGACGCGCAGGCGGTCTTCGCCAAATCCGTCGACGCGCGGGCGCTGTGCAAGCCGTCCCGCTTCGAAGGGATAGACGTCCTCGGCGCGGACACGTCGCTCCGCGGCCTCGACCGCATGTTGTTCGACATCGGCAAGAAAAAGCGGCTGGCGCGCCTCATCGACGGCCTGTCGAACGATTATGACCGCATTATCCTCGACTGCCCCCCGGGCCTTACCGAGACGGCGGAGCAGGTGTTGCAGGCGGCGGACATCGTGATCGTGCCGGTCATCCCCTCCCCCCTCTCGCAGCGGGCCCTGGGCGAGGTGGCACGCTATCTGGTGCAGAAGGGCGGACGCCATCCGCCGATCCTGCCCGTCTTCTCCATGGTCGACAGGCGCCGGGCACTGCACCAGCGCGCGCTGGAAGATCAGCCGGACTGGCCGGTCATCGCCATGGCGAGCGCGGTCGAGCAGATGACGGTCAAGCGCGCGCCGCTGGCCGACTATGCCCCTTCCTCCCCGGCCGCGACCCATTATGCCAATTTGTGGACCGCTATCGAACGACGCTTGCAGCAATAGGGAGGTCAGGCAGCATCCGACTTGTGCCCGCCGCGTACGAAGAGGCGGCGCACATCCTCGACCCGCATGGAACGGCCAAGATAATAGCCCTGCAAGCGGGTGCAGCCCACCCGGCGCACCATGTCCACTTCCCGCTCCGTCTCCACGCCTTCGGCCGTGGTCTCTATGCCAAGGCTTCCGGCCAGTGCGATGACGGCCTTCAGGATGGCGACATGCTCCTCCTGCCCCGCCGCCGCGCCCGCAACGAAGCTGCGATCGATCTTGATCGTGCGAAAGCGCGTGCGGGCGAGGCAGCCGAGGGAGGAATATCCCGTGCCGAAATCGTCGAGCGCCAAGCCGATGCCGAGCGCGGCGACCTGCTCCAGCTTGCGTACCGCCCCGTCGCCGTCCCGGGTGAAAACGCCTTCGGTCACCTCCAGCTCCAGCCGACGGGGATCGAGGCCGGTGGAAGACAGCATTGTCTCCAGATTGGGAATGAGGCCCTCGTCCCATAGCTGTTCCGGGGAAAGATTGACCGACAGGCCCAGCGGGATCGGCCAGCGCACCGCCTCCTGGCAGGCCGTGCGCAGCACCCAGCTGTCGAGCATGGCGAGCAAATGCGCCTCCTCCGCGATGCGCAGGAAACGGGACGGCGGCACCTCGCCAAATTCGGCATTGTGCCAGCGCAACAGAGCCTCGAAACCGTCCAGCTCGCCGGAGGCGGAATTGACGACGGGCTGATATTCCAGCCGCAATTCCTCATTCTCTATGGCGCTGCGCAGCGCCATCTCCATCTTGCGGCGTTCCTCCGCCTCGACATGCAGCGAGGCGATATAGGCAAAGTGCCGGCCACCGCCCTCCTCCTTCGCACGGTACATGGCCAAGTCGGCGCTGCGGATGAGGTCGTCCGCATTGCGCCCGTCGCGCGGCCCGGCGGCCGAGCCGATGCTGGCGCCGATGAACAGCGTGTGATGCTCCACCTCATAGGGTTTTGAGAGATAATCGATGATAGCCAGGGCCAAACGCTCGACCTCCGCCATATTGCCGATTTCCGGGATCAGCACCGCGAACTCGTCCCCGCCGAGCCGGCCGCAAAAGGCGATCTTGCCGCACACCGCCGTCAGCCGGTCCGCCACCTGCGCCAGCAGCTTGTCGCCGATATGATGGCCGAGGCTGTCATTGACCGCCTTGAACCGGTCGAGATCGATGAGAAGGAAAGCGCAGCGCGTATTCCAGCGCGTCATTGCCTCCACCGCCTGTTCCAGCGCCTCGGTCAGGTGGAGACGGTTGGGAAGCCGGGTAAGCTGGTCGAACCGGGCAAGCTGGTGAAAGCGCTCCTCCGTCTCCCGCTGCACCGTGACATCGGAGCCGACGCCCCGAAAGCCCTGGAACGCGCCGCCCTCGTCCGCGCGCGGGGAGGCCGACAGCTCCCACCAGCGGCGCATGCCGTTCACTTCGACGGGGACCAGCAGATTGGCAAAAGGCTCGCGCGCCTTGAACCTGGCTGCAAGCGTATGGAGCACGGGATCGAACTGACCGCTCTCCCAGGAAGCGCCTGCCAGCAGTTCGAGGAAGGATTTACCTTCAAGGTCCGCCTGCTCGGCGCCTGCGATCCGTGCGAACTGGCGCGTCACGCCGACAAGGCGGCGCGCGCCGTCGATCTGCCACAGCCAATCGGTGCGGGAATCGTCATGCTCGCCAAGCAGCAGGCTGACCGTCTCGCTCTTTTCCGCCAATTGCCTGTCAGTGGTGATCTGACGGCCGAATTGCCGCGCCTGGCGAAGGCTTGCGAGCAGCATGAGCATGGAGAAGCTGGCGACGGTAATGGCCAGTTCCGCGCTTCCCGCCCGCAACATCATCTGCACGCTCGCCCCGCCGACCACCGTCAGGAAAAGGCAGGCGGCAAGCGGCGTAGCGTGGAAACCCATGGCGACCGCCGCGAGGAGGCACGTGGTCATGGTCCAGAGCGAGGCGACCTGGAGCACAGTGCCGCGCGGCGCCAACAGCATCGGCCCGGCCCATATGACGGCCTGCAACAGCAGGCCGATGGCATGGGAGACATGGCTGCTGCGCGGCAGCCCTTCATAATGGCATGCGCGGCGCATCATGAAGGCGCGCACCGGCGGCACGATGCTGGCCATGGCGGCGGCGGACCAGACGCCCAGCAACCAGAGCGGCGCGATATCCCTGTAAAGGATCAGGACAAAGGCGATGCTGAGCAGGCCCAGCGCGATGCGGAAGGCCAGCATGCGGTCGACCGCGCGGAACTGCGCCCCGATCATCTTCTCGGCAAGCGCGGCAGGCATGGCCGCAAAGCCCATCAACGCGGCAAGAGAAGGGCTGTCGCCCGCATCATCGCCCCGGTCCGCCCCGTCCCGGCTCAGCCTGTTTGCATCCTGTCTCACCCCGCCCTTTTACGACGACAAGGTTAGCAAGCCGTAACGCCGCGCCGATCAATGGAAAAGGCGGCCCCTGAGGACCGCCTTCATTGCCGATCGCCTCGAAGATCAGGCCGCGATGTCGTAGGGCACGATCTCGCCCGACAGATAGAGGTTGCGCGCCTTGGACCGGCTGAGCTTGCCGGAACTGGTGCGCGGCAAGGTACGCGGCGGCACCAGTTCAACCACGCAGTTCATGCCGGTAATGGAGCGGACGCGCTCGCGGATATCGTCGCGCAGCTTGGCGCGTTCCGCATCGTCGGACACGCGGCAATGGACCAGCACGGCCGGTGTCTCCTCGCCGCCGGGCGTTGTGATCGCAAAGGCCGCGATATCACCCTGCTTGAAGCCGGGAAGCTGCTCCACGGCCCATTCGATATCCTGCGGCCAATGATTCTTGCCATTGACGATGATCATGTCCTTGGCGCGGCCGACAATGTAGAGATAGCCGTCGCTCATATAGCCCATGTCGCCAGTGTCGAGCCAACCGTCCTTCATGCAGGCCTGCGTCGCCTCATCGTCGCGGAAATAGCCGACCATCAGCGAGGTGCCGGTCGTCCAGACCTTGCCGATCTGCTTCTCGCCCAGGACACCGCCATCCTCGTCGCGAATTTCCACGGTCATGCCCATGCAGGGCTTGCCGCAATTGACGATGGCGCGGAAACGTTGCGGACGCTCGCCATTGACCTCGCCGCCCGACAATTCGGTCTCTTCGACCAGTTCGACGACGATGCCCTCGCCCGGCGGCATGATGGTGACGGCCAGGGTCGCCTCGGCCAGGCCGTAGCTGGGCAGGAAGGCGCTGGGGCTGAAGCCCGCCTCGGCAAAGGCATCCACGAAATTCTGCATGACATCGGGACGGATCATGTCCGCGCCATTGCCCGCGATGCGCCAGCGCGACAGATCGAAACGGTCCGACGCCTTTGTCTGGCTGGACATGCGGCGCGCGCAGATGTCGTAGCCGAACGTCGGTGAATAGCTGGCGCTCGTCCCTTCATTGCGGCTGATCAGGTCCAGCCAGGCGAGCGGACGGCGGGCGAAATCCTCCGTCTTGAGATAGTCGGTCGAGATCTGGTTGGCGACCACCGACAGGAAGCAGCCGACCAGGCCCATGTCATGATACCAGGGCAACCAGCTGATGCAT
>JASGGS010000263.1:0-5472 GCA_047602685.1 Sphingobium sp. | reverse complement strand
TCGTCGACAAGCTGGAAGGCGATGCCCAGATTGCGGCCATAGCCGTCGAGCGCCAGTTCGCACGCATCGTCCCGCTCCGCCACGACGGCGGCGATCCGGCAGGCGGCGGCGAACAGGGCCGCCGTCTTGGACGCGATGATGTCCAGATATTGCGCCTCGTCCGTGTCGATACGGCGCTGCGCGGTCAACTGGTTCACCTCGCCCTCCGCGATCACGGCGGAGGCGCCGGAGAGGATCTTCAGCACCTTGAGCGATCCGTCCTCGACCATCAGCTCGAAGGAGCGGCTGAACAGGAAATCGCCGACGAGGACGCTGGCGCTGTTGCCCCAGATCATGTTCGCCGTCGTCTTGCCCCGGCGCAGCCCCGAGCCGTCCACCACATCGTCATGCAGCAGGGTCGCGGTGTGGATGAACTCCACGCAGGCCGCCAGCTTGTGATGGCGCGTGCCCGAATAGTCGAGCAGGCGCGCGCAGGCGACCGTCAGCATGGGACGCAACCGCTTGCCGCCGCTGGCGATCAGATGCCCGGCAAGCTCCGGAATCAGCGGGATTCGCGATTGCATGCGCGACAGGATCACCGCGTTCACGGCGTTCATGTCGTCGGCGACCAGAGACATGATCGGGTCGAGCGACGGCTTGGTCTTGCGGTCGAGGCGGTGAATCGTTGCGCTCATCCCCGCGCGATGGCAATGGCGGCGCGGATTGGCAAGTTATTTGGCGCCCGGCCGTTCCCGAAATCGGGAAAAACGGGCGCTTCGGCTGGAGAATACCCGTGGACGAGACCTTGCAGCGCTATCGGCAGAGCATCGACAATATCGACGCCGCGCTCGTGTTCATGCTGGCGGAGCGATTCAAGGTCACGCAGGCGGTCGGCCGCCACAAGGCGCAGAACGCCCTGCCCCCCGCCGATCCCGGCCGCGAGGACCGCCAGATCGCGCGCCTGCGCCAGCTTGCCGAGGATGCCCAGCTCGACCCCGATTTCACCGAGAAATTCCTGCGCTTCATCATCGATGAGGTGATACGGCATCATGAGAAGCTGCGGGACGCGTAAGGATCATGGGCGAACAGCGTTTCGAACGGCACAAGCAACCCTGGACCGCGGACGAGATCCAGAAGCTCCACACGCTCGCCAGGAAGGGCACGGCGCTGAAGGCCATAGCCAAGGCCCTCACCCGCAGCGAGGAATCGGTGAAGACCCGCGCCAAGCAGGACGGCCTGACCATCGCGAAGCTGCGCTAGGACGGATCGACCTTCAACGCGCAGCACTCCGTCCCATAGGCCTCAAATCCGGCGCGCCGATAGGGCCGGCAGGCACGGTCGGCGTCACCCCATCCACCGTCGCGGAGACCTGTTCCACGCTCCGCGCGCCCAGCGCCGGTCCCAGGCCGGAGCGTCTCGCATGGCGCGCAGGGCCGCTGCTTGTCGCCCGGCCCTACAGCAAGGTGCCGCCGCTCGCCTCCACCCGCGTTCCCGTCACCCACCGCGCGGCGGGCGAGGCCAGGAAGGCCACCACCTCCGCGATATCGCCCGGCTGGCCCAGCGCGTTCAGCGCCGCGATGGCGGCCATGCCCCGCACCGCCTCCGGATCGTCCTGCGCGCCGCCCAGGAAATCGGTGGCCGTCGCGCCCGGAGCCACGGAATTGACGGTTATGCCCCGCCCCGCCAGCGTCGCCGCCATGGACAGGCTCATATAGTCCAGCGCCGCCTTGGTCGCGCCATAGACGACGAAGGCGCCGCCAAAAGCCTTTCGCCCCACGACGGACGTGATATTGATGATCCGTCCGCCCTCGCCCATGCGGGGAACGGCGGCCTGCGCCACGAACAGCGGCGCGCGGACATTCACCGCGAACAGGCGGTCGAACGCCTCCGCCTCCACGGAGAGCAGGTCGCGCTGGAGGCCGATGCCGGCATTGTTGACGAGGATGTCGACCCCCGCCCTGCCCCGCTCCGCCAGTCCCGCGTCGATGTCCGCGAACAGCGCGTCCACCGCACCGGCGGCGGACAGATCGGCGCCGACGATGCAGCCCGCCCCGCCCGCGCCCTCTATCTCCGCCAGCACGGCCTGCGCCGCATCCCTCCGCGCGCCATAATGGATGATGACGAAGGCGCCGTCGCGCGCCAGCCGGAGCGCGATCGCGCGCCCGATCCCGCGCGAGGCGCCGGTGACGAGCGCCGTCTTCCCGGCCAGTGCGGTCATGCTGCGCCTCCCTTTTCCGTCCCCTTCTCCGCCGCCTTGCCGGGCAGGGCATAGCCGACCGTCGCCTGTGCGATCAGCCGGTCCTCGCTCCCCTGCCACAGGCGCACATCGACGCTGGCGAGGCGGCGGCCGAGGCGCAGCAGCACCGCATCCGCCACGATCGTCTCCCGCACCGCCTGGCGCAGGAAGGTGACGTTCAGATTATGCGTGACCGCCATCGGCTCCGGCCCCAGATGGGCGAGGACGGCGGCATAGGCGGCGACATCGATCAGCCCCATTTGCGCAGGTCCCGACACGATGGCGCCGGGCCGCAGCAATTCCTCCTTGGGGTAGAGGCGCATGCGCACCTGCCCCGGATCGATGGAGACCAGATCGCCGAGATAGGCCCGCGCCTCCACCGGAAAGGCGCGGTCGAGGAACCGCGACAGGTCGGTGACGGTCATGACCGGGGTCAGGCTGGGGGAGGGCGCACTGGGCGCGGACAGGATATCGCTCATATCCTGCATATCCGGCTTTGGCGAAGGCAGGGCAAGGCCTGCCTTCGCCTTGTGCCGCATCGGCGCGTCAGGCCGCCGGGGCGACGGCGCGCTGCTTGAGCAGAACCTCGGCCACCTGCACCGCGTTCAGGGCCGCGCCCTTGCGCAGATTGTCGCCCACCACGAACAGGGCGAGGCCGCTCTCGACCGTGGGGTCCACGCGCACGCGGCCGACGAAAACCGGGTCCTGACCCGTGGCGCCGAGCGGGTTGGGCACGTCCTGCACCACCACGCCCTCGGCGCCGCCCAGCAGGTCCAGCGCCTTTTCGGGCGACAGGGGACGCTCGAACTCCGCGTTGATGGACAGGCTGTGGCCGGTATAGACCGGCACGCGCACGCAGGTGCCCGAAACCGGCAGGCCGGGGATTTCGAGGATCTTGCGCGTCTCGTCGCGCAGCTTCAGCTCCTCCTCGGTATAGCCGTCCTCGCCCAGCACATAGTTGAGCGGCACGACGTTGAAGCCGATGGGGACCGCCCACTTGACCGGCGCGGGCAGGTCCACCGCCGCGCCGTCATTGGCGAGGTCGGCGCTGTTCTGCGCGGCCGCCTGGATCTGGCCGTCCAGTTCCTCGATGCCCGCAATGCCGCCGCCCGACACCGCCTGATAGGTGGAGACGGTCAGGCGCTTGAGGCCCGCCGCCTCATGCAGCGGCTTCAGGACCGGCATGGCGGCCATGGTGGTGCAATTGGGGTTGGCGATGATGCCCTTGGGCAGATTGTGCAGGACATGCGCGTTCACTTCCGCGACGACCAGCGGCACCTCCGGGTCGGACCGCCAGGCGGAGCTGTTGTCGATCACGATGCCGCCCGCCGCCGCGACCTTGGGCGCCAGCGCCCTGGAGGTGGAGCCGCCCGCCGAGAAGAACACGATGTCGAGGCCGGAGAAATCCGCCGTCGCCGCATCCTCGATCACCACGTCCCGGTCGCGCCAGCGGATCGTCTTGCCCGCCGAACGGGCGGAGGCGAACAGGCGCAGGTCGTTCAGCGGGAAATCGCGCTGGTCCAGCAGGTCGCGCATCATCTGGCCGACAAGGCCGGTGGCGCCGACGACGCCGACATTGGGACGGCTGGGAAGAGTGCGGGCGGAAGTCATGTCATGCGGCTCCTTCGTGAAAGCGGAGGCGCGGGGGAGAGACCTGTCGATCCAACAAGTCGCCCCGCGCTCGGCGGGGCTTGGTCCAGGTTTCTCGCGGGGGTTGTCAGCCCGCGTGATTACCCGACCGCGCCCCACCTGCGGGGAACGGTTTAATGGTAATCGGCTTGATGATCGCCTTGGACATGGGGCCGCCCCTTAGCGTCGGGCGGCCCGTTCGTAAAGAGCTGTTTTCACGGCTCCAGCACATATTGCACGGTCAGCGTGACCGAAGTCGACAATTGTCCCGGCTCCACGGCCGTTTTCGCCGCCCCCGCAAAGTCCGCGCGCTGCACGGCCGCCATGGGCACGGGCCGCGCGATATCCCCGGTTTCGGAGATGGAGAGGAGCCGCGCCGACCTGTAACCCGCCTGTTGGGCATAGAATTGCGCGCGCGCCCTGGACGTGGCGATGGCCTTGGCCCGCGCCTTTTCCAGCACCGGGGCGTCGTCCTGCAAGCCGAAGCTGGGACCGTTGATATTGGTCGCGCCCGCGCCCACCATCCGGTCGATCACATCGCCGGCCGACACGATCCTGCGGATTTTCACGCTCAACTGGTTGGACGCCTCATAGCCCAGGAATTTCGGCCCCTGCCCGTCCGTGCGATTGGAATAATCATATTGCGGGTTGAGGTTGATGCCGCTGGTCTGGATGTCCTTGCGGTCGATCCCGGCCTTCAGGATGGCGGCGACCAGCCTGTCCGTCTGCGCGGCGTTGAGGGCCATGGCCTCCCTGGCCGTCTGCGCCCGCGTCTGGACGCCGGTGCCGACCGTCGCCAGGTCCGGCGCGCTGTCGACGCTTTCCGTGACGCTGAGGCTGACCACGGGGCCGGTCACCGGCGCGACGGACGGCGCGGCGGCCTGCGCATGCGCCGCCCCCGCGGCCATCGGCAGGGCTGCCGCCGCGAGGATGATGGGGAGTGCGGAGAGCGCTTTCATGGAATATCCTGTCCTTCCTGTTCATGGTTCGCAGCCAGTGGCCTGCCAACGCGGGTCCGCCGCTTACGTTCCGCCCCTGTATCGACTGCGATTACCGGCCGCGATTACGGGCCGCGACCTGAATGCGCTCTGAGCGCGCCGCTCGGCCTTCGTTCATCTTCGCGCCCAAGCGCCTTCGCCCTTGCCGCGGGCGCGGCGAGGCACTAGCTCCCGCCACCATGGCAGCCCCCATTCTCTCCTATGAAAATCTCGGCCTCGTCCAGGGTGCCGGATGGCTCTTTCGCGGTCTCGACCTGTTCGTGGGCGAGCGCGACCGGCTGGCGCTGATCGGCCGCAACGGCGCGGGCAAGACGACGCTGCTCAAGCTGATCGGCGGGCTGATCGATGCCGATGAGGGCACGCGCTCCGTCCAGCCCGGCCGGAATGTCGTCATGCTGGAACAGGACCCGGACGTAAGCGGCTTCGCCACGCTGCGCGACTTCGCCATTTCCGGCGGCAAGGCCCCGCCCGTGCATGAGGTGGAGGCGATCGCCGACCAGATCGGCATCGACCTCGGCCGGGAGGCCGCGTCCGCCTCCGGCGGTGAGCGCCGCCGCGCCGCCATCTGCCGCGCCCTCGCCTCCGAACCCGATCTCCTGCTCCTCGACGAGCCGACCAACCATCTCGACA
>JASGGS010000262.1:0-5505 GCA_047602685.1 Sphingobium sp. | reverse complement strand
CGACCACCGACAGGAAGCAACCGACCAGGCCCATGTCATGATACCAGGGCAACCAGCTGATGCATCGATCCGTCTCGACGATGTTCATGCCGTTCGAATGCGCCGCCAGATTGGCGAGCAGCGCGGCATGGGTCACGGCGACGCCATGCGGGAAGCGGGTCGAGCCGCTGCTATACTGGAGATAGCAGACATCATCCGGCTTCGCCTGGGGCAGGTCGACGGGATCGGCCGCTACCGCAAGGAAATCCTCGTAGCTGATGCCCTCCACGCCCTGCTGGCGCGCGGCCTCGCTCGACATTTCAGCCAGTTCTTCCGGATAGAACAGGATCAGCGGATCACTGGACTGGAGCTGCACGGCGAGCTGGTCGATATAGCTTTCCTTGCCGCCGAAGCTGGTGGGCAGCGGCAGCGGCACCGGCCATGCGCCGGCATAGACCGTGCCGAAGAAAAGCTGCGCGAATTGCTCGCCGGTTTCCGCCACCAGCGCAATGCGCTCGCCGGGCTTGACGCCCCGCGCGATCAGGCGATGGGCAACGGCGATGCTGTCCTCGCGCAATTCGGAAAAGGTATAGGCCCGGCGCAGATTGCCGCGCGGGTCATGGAAATTGAGACCGCGGGCGCCCTTCGCAGCATAGTCGAGCGCTTCGCCAAGCGTACCGAAATCGGCAAGGCGGCGCGGCAGGCTATCCAAAGTGGGTGTCGGGACCATTTCTTCCAGATTTTCCTTGTAGATTTCGTCCTTGCCATATTCTCGGCTTATGGGACTGCGACCCCTGCACATAGCCTTCTGAAAGTGGCATAAAAATGGCGCATGACCCCGAACCGTCAAAAAGCAGCGCCAAAACCGCTCGATTCCCGCCGTCTTGAAGAGCTTGCCCTGCATTATGCCGCCCGCTTCGCGACCAGCCGGTCCAAGCTGACCGCTTATCTCAAGCGCAAGCTGCGCGAGCGCGGCTGGGCGGACGAGGACCATGGTCCCGATGTGGAAGGGCTGGTGAACCGGCTGGCGGAGCTGCGCTATGTCGATGACGGCGCCTTTGCCGCCATGCGCGGCGCGGCCCTCACGCGGCGCGGCTATGGCGCGCGGCGCGTGGCGCAGGCGCTGGACGCGGCGGGCATCGAGGGGGATGATCTGGGCGAGGCGCTCGACCGGTCGCGGGCCGAAAGCTGGCGGGCTGCGGAGACATTCGCGCGCAAGCGGCGCCTCGGCCCCTATGCGGCGCGCAAGGCGGAGCGCGAGGAGCGGCAAAAGCAGATCGCCGCCTTCGTCCGGGCGGGCCATGATTTTGCGACAGCGGCCCGCTGGGTTGATGCCGAACCGGGAGAAGTGCCGGAAGCGGATGACGAACGGCTGCTGTGACTGCGCGCCATGAGCGACAAAACGCGCACGAAAGGCGTCCCAAGTCTTTTCCCGTTCAATGCTTTCCCGGCGGAAGCTGGCCAACAACCCGCAGCTATGCGCGATGCCAAGGTCGAAGCAGGCGCCGGGGTCACCCTCCAGCGCATCCTGCATGCGGCGAATGCGAGTGCCCGTGGCCATCATGGCCTCCTTGCATAATCCGCTGATTCCACTGACGACCTACGCCTCGTCGCATAGTTAGCGTGGAAGACGATGGCGACGGCGCCTGTTATGGAGACGGCATGCATCCCTTTTCGTGCCTGATCCTCGCCGCTGCCTTGACCCTGACCGCCTGCAAGGGCGCCTCGCCGCAGCATGAGTCCAATATCGGGAATATGGGCGATGACGCGGACAATGCGGCGGTCGTCACCACGACGGTCCCGCTGCGCGCCACCACGGCAGGGGGCGTCCGGACACTCAGCATGGAACTGGCCATCACGCAGGAGGAGCAGGCCCGCGGCCTGATGCACCGGCAACCCCTGCCGCAGGGGCGCGGCATGCTCTTTCCCTTCGCCCTGCCGCATATGGCGAGCTTCTGGATGAAAGACACGCCCTCTCCACTTGACCTGATCTTCGTGCGGCCAGACGGATCGGTCGCGGCGGTCCTGCCCGGCAAGCCGAACGACCTCACCCCCATTTCGGCCGGCGAGCCGGTGAGCGCCGTGATCGAGATCGCATCGGGCGAAGCCGCGCGGCTGGGCATCACGCCCGGCACCCAGGTCGAATGGGGCGATTGCACGCAGGGACGAATGCGTCCCGGCGATCCGCTCAACCCCTTCGCCTTCTGCCCGGCCCGATAGGCGCGCGCACGCAATATAACGGTGTCGCAGGCGCCGCTAGAGCCGCTCGCCCGCCACCTTCGCCTTGCCGAAAAAGCCCATCTTGCAGGTGCCCGACAGGCTGTCCCCTTCGACAACCAGGTCATATTTGAGGGTGATCGCCATGGGTTTCGTCACTTTCATCTCCCATTTCAAGGCATTGCCCGCGACACTCCCCTCGAAATCCATGTCGCCCTGATCGCTGAGCAGCGTCCCTTTCAGCACCCCGCCCTCCGTCTCGAAGCGGCCCTTCATCTCCTGCGGTCCCATGGGCGTGGAGAGGGTGATCTTCCACAGGCCGTCGGACTTGGCCGCCTCCGCTGCGGCCGCCGGTTCCGCCGGGACACCGCCAGGCAGCACGACCGCCGCCGGTTCAGGCAGGTCGGCCACCGCCATCTTCGCTTCGTCCGGCACCGGTTCGATGGACGCAGGTTCCACGGGTGCATGGCGGCACGCTATGGGACGTCCCTCGATCACCTCCAGCAGCTTCGAGGGAGTCAGCGGCAGGTCGATGGGTATCTCGCCAAAGGCGGAAAGCGCGTCGGCTATGGCATTGAACAATGTCGGCGGCCCGATGATCGCCCCGCCCTCCCCGACGCCCCGAAAGCCGCCTTCCGACTGGGAAGGCGTATTGGCGTGGATATATTCGAAGTCGGGAATGTCGCTGATCGAAGGCAGCAGATAATCCTTGTATGTCACCGTCGTCGGATTGCCGCGCGCGTCATAGCCGAACTCCTCCAGCAGGACCATGCCGATGGCCTGGGCAAGGCCACCCGCGATCTGCCCCTCGACCACCGCCGGGTTGATGACCGTCCCGCAATCCTCGCTGGATATCCAGCGCAGGATCTTCACGAAACCGGTTTCGGCATCCACCTCCACGACACAGGCATGGGCCGCGCTGGTGAAGGTCATGGGCGGCGGCGTGTAGCGATATTGCGCCTCCAGCCCCGCTTCGAAGCCCGGCGGCAAGCGGAAGGGTTCGCCATAGGCGATCTCCGCAATCTCGCGCAGCGGCCGGGCCATCTCCTCCGCGCCCGCCACGCGCACCATGCCATCCTCTATGCTGATGTCCTCGGCATTGGCGTTGAGGAGGTGCGCGGCCAGCGCCTTCACCTTGTCCTGAAGCAGACCCGCCGCCTTGAGCGACGCGCCGCCGCCGATCACGCCCTGACGGCTGCCCGCCGCGCCGGGGCCGAAGCCGCCACGCGCGCTGTCTCCCTCAAACACGGTCACATCCTCATAGGGGACGCCGAGCCGATCCGCGATCACCTGCGCCATGGTGGTCTGCGTGCCATGGCCCTGGCTGAAGGTGCTCATGGTCGCCGTCACCTTGCCGGTCGGCTCGATACGGATCTGCGCCAGTTCGCCGGTCATGACCGAGATGCTGCCCGCCGATCCCGTCGGTTCGATATAGGTGGCGATGCCGAGGCCGAGATAGCGCCCTTCCCTCCGCGCCTCCGCCTGTTCCCGGCGGAAGGCAGCGACGTCGAAAGCGTCGAGCAGCTTGTCGAGGCATTCGGCGGGCGTGATGTCCTCCAGAGGAATGCCGAGGGAGGTGGCGGTCGGCTGATCGGACAGGCGGATGAGGTTGCGCCTGCGTATCTCCACCGGGTCGATGCCGATCTCCCGCGCGGCGATGTCCAGCAGCACTTCGCGCGCGAGCGTTTCCATCGCCCATGGCCCGCGATAGGCGGCAAGGCCCACTGTGTTCGAATACCAGCCGCGGTTGAAGAAGCCGAAGGCAGGCATCCTGTAGGCGGCCCACATGAACATGGCGACGGCGACATTGGCGTCCGCGCCCTGGGGATAGGCGCCATTATTGACGCTGTAATTGGCGTGGGAGGCCACCAGCCGCCCCTCCGCATCGAAGCCGGCGCGCAGCGTCAGCTCCTGCTCGCGCGCCTGATTGGCGGAGATGAGATTCTCCAGCCGGTCCTCGATCCATTTGAGCGGACGGCCGATCAGCATGGCCGCGACGATGACGGACAGTTCCTCTCGCCACGGATGGTTCTTGAGGCCGAAGCTGCCGCCCACATCCTTCGCCACGGCGCGGATGCTGATATCGGGCAGGCCCAGCACCAGCGAGAGATAGCGCGCGACCATGTGCGGGCTCTGGCAGGTGATGTGGACGAGCAATTCCTCGTCCCCCTGCTTCGTGGCGACGACGCCGCGCGTCTCCATGGGCGACTGGGATATGCGCTGATGCGCCATGGAGCGTGTGATGAGGTGACGCGCGCCCGCCAGCGCGGCCTCCAGATCCTCATCCTCCTCTATGCCCATCTCGGCGGCGACATTATCCTCCTTCGACGGATGGACGGGCGCGCCGGCGCGGGCATCGGCGATGGTGACGACCGCTTCCTCCTCCTCATAATCGACGATGACGAGGCTGGCGGCATCCTCCGCCAGATAGCGGTCATCCGCGATCACCAGCATGACCGGATCGCCCACATAGGCCACATGGGTTTCCGCGAGCAGCGGCGTCGGCACTTCCACGGGCGTGAGGTAGAAGCTCATCGGCGTGACAGGGATCGCGGCGAGGTCGGCGGCCGTCAGCACGGCATGGACGCCCGGCTGCTGCCTCGCCACTTCGATATCGATGGACCTGATCCGTCCGCGCGCGATGGGGCTGCGCACGAAAGCACAGTGGAGCATGCCGGGCATCACGATATCGTCGACGAACGTGCCCTTGCCGGTCAGGAGGCGCGGGTCCTCCTTGCGATGGACGCGCTTGCCGATGAAGCGCGCCGCGCCGACGCCCGCGCTGGCGAGGTCGCTCATACGTGCGTCTCCTCGGTCCGCGCCGAAGCCGTCCCGGTCAGTTGCCGGATCGCGCGGCGAATGCCCTGATAGCCGGTGCAGCGGCAGACATGACCCGACATGGCAGCAAGAAGGGCCGCCTCGTCCGGCGTGTCGTGCCCGGCCGTCAGGGAGGCGAGCGTCATCACCACGCCGGGCGTGCAGAAGCCGCATTGCAGCCCATGGCAATCGCGCATCGCCGCCTGCACGGGATGGAGCGTGCCATCCGGTTCGGCCAACCCCTCCGCCGTGGTGACGCTGCATCCGTCCGCCTGCACCGCCAGCATCAGACAGGAACGGACGGCCTTGCCATCCACCATCACCGTGCAGGCGCCGCAGACGCCATGCTCGCAACCGACATGGACACCGGTATAGCCCGCGCCGCCGCGCAGATAGTCGCACAGCGTCGTGCGCCCCTCGACCGTCGCCCGGTGCCGCCGGTCGTTGATGGTCAGTTCGATACGATGTTCGCTCATGCTGCCTGCCTCAGGT
>JASGGS010000261.1:0-5561 GCA_047602685.1 Sphingobium sp. | reverse complement strand
GGGCCGGACCAGCCCTTGCCGGCATCATAGCGCAGCAGGCCGTGGCGCAGCGCCTTTGCCGCCTGTTCCTGCATGAACGGATCGAGCGGCGAGCGGACCCACAGGCCCCCGGCATAGACGCTGTTCGGGCCGTCATTCGCCGTCTCGCCGAACTTGTCCATCAGGCGGCGGCGGATCTCCTCCATATAATAGCCGCCGATCCGCTCATAGCCGTCGGCGCGCTGGCTGATCGTGCCCAGCGGCTCGGCCTGCGCGGCCGCCTTTTGCGCGGCGGTGATATAGCCGTTCTTCTGCATCTCGCCGAGCGCCCAGTTGCGGCGGTCGATGGCGCGGTCCATGTCCGTTTCCGGGCGATAGTTGGACGGCCCCTTGGGCAGGATGGCGAGATAGGCCATTTCGTGCAGCTTGAGGTCGGCCACGTCCTTGTCGAAATAGGCGCGCGAGGCCGCCTGCACGCCATAGGCGTTGCGGCCGAGGAATATCTGGTTGAGATAGAGTTCGAGGATCTGCTGCTTGGTCAGTGCGTCCTCTATGCGCCAGGCCAGGATCATCTCCTTGATCTTGCGTGTCGGCGAATAGGCGTCGCCGATGAGGAGGTTCTTGGCCACCTGCTGCGTGATGGTGGAGCCGCCGCGCGCGCGCCGCCCGGTGCCGAGCTTGCTGGCATAATCGACCACCGCCCCCGCGAAGCCGGGAAAGTCGACGCCATGATGGTCGAAGAAGGTCTTGTCCTCCGCCGACAGATAGGCGCCGATCAGCAGCCTGGGGAAATCGCTGTACTGGAGCTGCACGCGCCGTTCGCGGGCATAGCTGTATATGGGCTGCCCGTTCACGTCGCGCACGATGGTCGGCAGGGGCGGCTCATAGGCGAGCAGCGTCTTGGCGTCCGGCAGGTCGCGCGCGAATATCGCCCAGAATGCGGTGAAGGCGACGATCAGCCCGCCCAGCGCATAGACCAGCAGGCGCACGCGCCGCCGCGCCCAGAGCGCGCGCAATCGCCCGCCCGCGCTTCCATCATCCCGCATGATCCGGAAACTTTGCTTTTCCGACGCCTCGTCCGCCATGAGCGCGGCTGTAGACTGTCCTTCGCCGCTTGAAAACGCTTTTGCGGGCTATGATGCGCTTATCCGTCCGCCAGCGTCGCCCGGATGATTTCCCGCACCGCATGCAGGTCGCCCGCGACGCCGGTGCAAAGCCCCTGCATTTCCTCGGTCGGGGGGAGGATGTCGGGGACCATGATGGTCATCATCCCGGCCGCGCAGGCGGAGCGCACGCCCTGGTGCGAATCCTCCAGCGCCACGCACAGCCCCGGATCGACGCCCAGCCGCGCGGCGGCGGTCAGGAACGGGTCGGGCGCCGGCTTGCCGCGCGCATAGTCGCCATGCGCCACGATTTCCGGAAAGCGCTCCATCAGGTCATGCCCGCCCAGATTCTCCAGCACGGCGGCGTGGGAGGAGGATGTCGCGATGGCGCGGGGCAGGCCCAGATGATCGAGCGTGTCGAGCAGTTCGATCACGCCGGGTTTCAGGAAGGGCGCGGCGGCCGTCAGCTCGCGCAGGTGCCGGTGGGCCGCCTCGCGGATCGCTTCCGCCGGATAGTCGGCGCCATAATGGTCGAGCAGCAGGGCGCGGCTGGCGGGCCAGGGCGATCCGATCATGGAATGGAACAGCGCGTCCGTCATCGCATAGCGTGCCTCCTCCGACACGGCGTACAGTGCCTGGCGGTACAACGCTTCCGTGTCGAACAGCAGCCCGTCCATGTCGAAGATGACGGCGACGGGACGGCGGGGCAGCGTGATGAGCGTCATGGCGGAGCCATATAAGCGGAGGGGCGCGGCTTCAATCCAGCTTCCCTCAACGTGTGGCCTGCCGCGCGAAATAGACGGTGACGGCCTGCGTCACGCCGCGCGCGATAGCGCGCTGGCCCGCCGCGCTGCGGATCATCGCGCCATCCTCCTCATTGCTGATATAGCCGGTTTCGAGGAGGACGGAGGGCGTGTCCGGCGATTTCAGCACCACCAGCGAGGCGAAGCGGTGCGCGGGCGTCAGGAAGGAGAGGTGGGGCGCGGCCTCCCGCTCCAATATCTTCGCGAACTGGGTGGAGCGCGTCATGGTGTCGCGCTGCGTCAGGTCGATCAAGATGGAGGACACGGCGGAGGACTGGCCTGACAGGTCGACGCCGTTCAATATGTCCGCCCGGTTCTCGCGCGCGGCCAGCCGGGCCGCCTCCCGGTCCGACGCCACTTCCGACAGGGTGTAGATGCTGGCGCCACGCGTCTCCGCATTGGCGGAGGCGTCGGCGTGGACGGACAGGAACAGGTCCGCGCCCAGCCTGCGCGCCAGGCCATAGCGTTCCTGGAGGATCAGATATTCGTCGGCATTGCGGGTCAGGGCGACCCGGAACCGGCCCGTCTTCAGCAATTCCGCCTGGATGGCGCGGGCGATGGACAGGGTGATGTCCTTTTCCCGCCAGCCATGGTCCGCGTTGATGGCGCCCGGATCATGGCCGCCATGGCCCGCGTCGATCACGATCAGCGGGCGGCCGGGGTCCTTCGGTCCCATGACCGGCGGCAGGGCGACGGCGGGCGCCGGGTCCGGGATGCGCACGGTGATGCCGTGCGTCTGGCGGCGCGGGCGCGGCGCCATGTTCGCCTCGGCCGTCGGGATCGGCACGGGCGTCGTCGGGGCGGGGCTGGAAAGCGACGCGAGCAGTATCGCGGCTGGAAGCGAGAGCATCTTGTCCTATATTGGTCGGGCGTCCCATATTGTGCCGGACGGGGATTTACGGTCCATAGATATTCGCGACGCGTATCCGTCGTAAACAAAATTGCATTCGCCGTTGCCCGTTCGGAAAAGGACTGCTAGCGATAGGTGGCCGGTAAAGTTCCTTTAATGCCAGTAGTGCATGGGCTTGTCCGGCTTTTTCTAGACCGTTCCTCCCGGGAATGGTGACACAGGTTGATGCTGCATGAGGTATAACTTGTCCAACCGTCAGCACGCTTTCCGGCGTGAGACGGCATGGACCGCTGACCGGCGCCCCCGACCGAGGGTCGGGCATGGGACGACCGGCGCTGCCCAAGCAGCAGGCAATTTTTCCTTTTCACACCCTTGGACCGCTTCGCGCCATGCGGGCGCATGCCTGCGCCTGGCGGCCGGTCCCGCAGACAAATCCATCCGTCATTTCCGGGCACGTCCCGGCAGGCCGGATGGTTGGAGATTATTGAATGACACTTCGCATGTTGATCGATGCGCGCCACCGGGAGGAAACCCGGGTCGCCGTCGTGAAGGGCAACCGGATCGAGGAGTTTGACTTCGAGTCCGCCGAACACAAGCAGCTCAAGGGCAATATCTATCTCGCCAAGGTCACCCGCGTAGAGCCGTCGCTTCAGGCGGCATTCGTCGATTATGGCGGCAATCGCCACGGATTCCTGGCCTTTTCGGAAATCCATCCCGACTATTACCAGATTCCGCGCGAGGATCGCGAGGCGCTGCTGGCCGAGGAGGCGGAGCATGCCGCCGAGGAAGCCGCCCTGCGCGAGGCGGAGGATGAGGATGGCGACGACCTCGACCTCGACCATGGCGTGGAGGCGCATCTCGATGGCGGCGTCGAGGAAGTCGCGCGTCCCCTGCACGACGACGAGGACGAGGAGCATGCCGACGCCTCCGCCGAGGGCGAGGAGGGCGCGGAAGGCCAGGGCGAGGGGGGCGAGCGCCGCCGTCGCGGCCGCCGGGCCGGCAAGTCGGAGGCCGCGGTCGAGGAACTGCGCCGCAAGCGCATGGCGCTGCGCCGCCGCTACAAGATCCAGGACGTCATCCGCCGCCGTCAGGTGCTGCTGGTGCAGGTCGTCAAGGAGGAGCGCGGCAACAAGGGCGCGGCGCTGACCACCTATCTCAGCCTCGCGGGCCGGTATTGCGTGCTGATGCCGAACACGTCGCATGGCGGCGGCATCTCCCGCAAGATCAGCAACAATGCCGACCGCAAGCGGTTGAAGTCGATCATCGCGGAACTGGCCCTGCCGCAGAGCATGGGCTGCATCGTCCGCACCGCCGGGCTTTCCCGCACCAAGCCGGAAATCCGCCGCGACTTCGACTATCTCGCCCGCCTGTGGGACGAAATCCGCGAGAGCACGCTGAAGGCGGTCGCGCCCGCGCTGATCCACAACGACAGCGACCTCATCAAGCGCGCGATCCGCGACATCTATAATCGCGACATAGAGGAAGTCGTGGTGGAGGGCGAGGAAGGCTATCGCGCCGCCAAGGACTTCATGAAGCTGCTCATGCCCAGTCATGCGCGCCGGGTGAAGCAATATGCGGACGCGGTGTCGCTGTTCCAGCGCGTCGGCGTCGAGGACCAGCTTGCGGCCATGTACCATCCCGTCGTGCAGCTGAAGTCGGGCGGCTATCTGGTCATCAACCCGACCGAGGCGCTGGTGTCGATCGACATCAACTCCGGCCGGTCGACCCGCGAACATGGGATCGAGCAGACCGCCGTCGCCACCAATCTGGAAGCGGCGCGGGAGATCGCGCGGCAGCTTCGCCTGCGCGACATGGCGGGCCTCGTCGTCATCGACTTCATCGACATGGAGCACAACTCCAATATCCGTAAGGTCGAGAAGGCGATGAAGGAATCGCTGAAGGACGATCGCGCCCGCATCCAGGTGGGCCGCATCTCCAGCTTCGGCCTGATGGAGATGAGCCGCCAGCGCCTGCGCACCGGCGTGCTGGAGGCATCCACCCGCGCCTGCCCGCATTGCGAGGGGACGGGCCTTGTCCGCACCGCGTCGTCGGCGGGTCTTTCCGCGCTGCGCATGCTGGAGGAGGAGGCCGCGCGCGGCCGCGGTTCCGTCATCACCCTGCGCGCCAGCCAGGAAGCGGCCTTCTACGTCCTCAACAACAAGCGGCGGGAGATTGACGAGATCGAGAACCGCTATGGCGTGCGTATCAACATCCTGCCCGATGGCGAGGTGGAGGGCGCGCGCATGTCGGTCGAGGCGACGGGGCCGCGTCCGGAACGCGTCGTGACCTATGCGCCGCTGGCCGAGGAGCCGGAGGACGAGGAGATCGTCGAGGATATTGACGAGGAGATCGAGGCCGAGGAAGCCGAGGCGGATCGCGAGCGCGGGCGTGGCGGCCAGGAGCGCGGCGAGAGTGGCGAGGGCGGCCGCAAGCGCAAGCGCCGTCGCCGCGGTCGCCGCAGTCGCCGCGACGGTGAGCCGAACGGGGCCGAGGCGGACGAGGGCGCCGAGGATGGCGAGGAGACGGATGTCGCCGCCGACGCAGAGGCTGAAGGCGAGGGCGAACCCGTCACGGCCTCCGCCGAGGAGGATGGTGCCCCCCGCAGGAGCCGTCGCGGCCGTCGCGGTGGCCGCCGCCGCCGCAACGGCGATGCCGGCGCGGAAACGGACGCCGGTGCCGAACCCGTCGCTGAACCTGCCGATGCCGATGAAGCGCCGGTGATCGCCGAGGCCCAGCCGGAAATCGCCGCCGATGCGGCTGCCGAAGGGACCGGGGGGGCGCCCGCCGTCGAGCCGGAGCGCAAGACCCGCCGCCGCCCCCGCGCCG
>JASGGS010000027.1:0-29790 GCA_047602685.1 Sphingobium sp. | reverse complement strand
GAACAGCCAGCCGGTCTCAACCGCCTCGACCCAGCAGGCGGAGCGGTCCTCGGCACGGGTCAGGCGCATCTCGGCCGCCATGGCGCCGCGCTGCCCAAAGCGGCGCATCCCGGCGGCGGGGAAGGGAGCGGCCGTGTGAATGGTGAAATCGGCGGGCGGCGGCTCCGTCTCCGGCGGGACGGGCGGGGAGAAGAGGGCGGCGCTCAACGCCCCCTCCGACACCACCACCGCGCCATGGGGGACGGGAACAGGCTCGCTGCCGCCCCAGGATATGATGCGCCGTTCGATGCGCGGGCGATCGGCAAGTAGGTCCGGCCGGCCGAATATGCCGCGCAGCAGGGCGAGCGCGGGATCGCTGAGGAGCAGGGCGGGCACGGGCGGACGCGTCGTGGGGAAAGCCGCCGCCCCGATACCCTGCATGGCGAGGAGGTGCGCGGAGCATCCGCCCGCCATGCCGGAGCCGCGAACGGCGATCTTCATGCCGTTTGCCCTCATGCGGGGCCTGTCATTGGGTAATGACCATGCCCGCCATGGTGGCGTCGTTGCCCAGGTCCCATTTCTTCTCATATTTCAGGGTCTTGGCGTCATAGACCTCGATATCGAAGCTGGCGCCGTAGATGTAGAGCCGGGTGCCGTCCCCGGACATGCCGAAGGTGAAGCGGGACCGGCATTCGAATTCCGACTTGGCCAGCACCTTGTTGGTGGCGAGGTCGAAGCTCCAGAATTCGCACCGCTTGTTGCCCAGCGTGCCGTTGGTGATGACCGCATAGCCGAGCTTGCCGTCCGGCGTGACCTCCAGGCCGGACATGGAGGAGGGCGCCGGGCCGATGGGCGCGAAGGTGAATTCCCGCGTCGCCAAGTCCATGCGGGCGATGCCGAACACCTTGTTGTGGATATAGGGGTCGGAGGCGTTGAACAGGGAGACGAACTCGCGCGGGTTGCGCATGGACTGCACGCCGCCGCCGAAATTGACATTCTCCATGCCCGCCATTTCCGGCTTGGCGAGATCGAAGCGTTGCGCGACCTTCAGGTCGGCCGTGTTGACCACGATCACCTTGTCGCGCAGCAGGTAGAGCGTCTTGCCGTCCTGCGAGAGCATGAAGCCGTTGCGGTAGCTGCCGGTGTCGTCCTCCGCGTCCATGTCGCGGCTGCGGGCGATCTTCTTCAGCTTGAGGTCGATGACGACATATTGCGGCTTGCCCACGACATAGCGGTCGACCTGCTTCTCCATCTTCGTCGCGACGGTGTAGAACCAGCGGCCGGTGGGGTCGGGCACGCCGCCGTTGAAGCGGTATTTCTCCGTCGGCGTGTTGAGGCTGAAGCTGTTGACGACCTTGCGCGTGGCGACGTCGATCACCTCGATCCCGCTGGTGGTGATCGTGGTGACGTAGAGGAGCCTGTCGTCGTTCGACAGGCGCATGCTGGTGGGCAGGCCGCTGGCCAGCTTCACCTTCTGCGTGACGGCGCCCGTGCCCTCGTCAAAGGTCAGCAGCTCGTCGGGATAGGCGCCCAGGAACATGGTGGCGGCGGGCGCGGCGCCGCCTGAGAGGGCGAGGAGGGTGGCAAGACCCAGGGGGCGCATCTTCATGGCGGGTGCTCTCTTCATCGGACCGGGATCAGGGAAACACGATGTCGAGGTTGCGCCAGTCCTTGGTCGCGACCGCGCAATTGCTGGCCCAGTCGGGCGAATAGTTCACATGGTCGGGCACCTGCACCGGCCAGAAGCAGGTGACGTAGCAATCGTAGATGTCGCGCTCCACCGGCTGGCACAGGCCTGCCGTGCCGCCGCCCGCATCCACTTCCCAGCCGGGGGAGAAGGACAGGGTGCAGCCCATGGGCACGTGCGGGCGCGGGCCGGGCGATTGCTGGAGGGCGACGACATCCTCCTCCTCCGTGACGGACGCGGCCATCTCGCCGATCCGGGCCGCTTTCTTGTTGAGGGGGCGGAGATGCTTCATTACAGCGCCTTTCGTTCAGCGAAGCGTTCCAGGAATTCCGGGTTGAGGGCGCTGACCGCCCCGTAGATCCTGAGGCAGGTGTCGGTCCATTCGCGAATCCAGTCGCAATAATGGAGGTTCGCATGGCCGGTATCGCCGTAGCGGACGAACGCCTCATGATGGCATCCGCCCGCGCAAAGCGGCCGCGCCCAGCAGGTCGAGCAGTCGAACTTGGCGCTGACATGGCCGCGCGACAGGAAATCCTCCCGCTTGGCCTGGTCGATGCCGCTGTCGATATGGCCCAGACTATGGGTGTCGGCATCGGTGAAGCGGTGGCAGGGCGACAGGTCGCCGGACGGGCCGACGCCGAGCAGGCCGAGGCCCGCGCCGCACGGATGCGACTTGTTATGGCCCTGGATCAACTCGCCGATCGTCTCGCTGACATTGGAGAAGCCGTGCATCTGACCGCGCAGCGCATATGCGAGCCATTCGTCGGCCAGCTCGTGGAACTGGGCGAGGACGCCCTCCATCCCGTCCGCGCCGATGGAATAGGCCTGCTCGCCCGACGCGGTGACGGGGGCGAAGCCGACCTCGTGGAACCCCAGATCCTCCTTGAGGTGGCGGTAGATGCGGATGACGTCGGTCACGCCGTCGGTCAGGGTGACGCGCGCGGTGATGGCGCGGGTCTTGTGCCGGGCGATCAGCTTGCGCAGGCGCGGCTCGATGACCGCATAGCTGCCCTTGCCATTTTTGTAGACGCGCCGCTTGTCCTGGAGGTCGGGCGGCCCGTCCATGCTGACGGTCACGCCGATGCCGTTGTCCGACAGGAAATCGATGATCTCGTCGGTCAGGAGCGTGGCATTGGTGGTGAGGCTGAAGGTGATGGCGCGGCCCTGAGCCTCGGCCTGCCCGGTGGCATAGAAGACGACTTCCTTCAGCAGCGGGAAGTTCATCAGCGTCTCGCCGCCGAAGAAGGTGATGTGGACCGCCGGGCGGCCCCGCGACTGCTCCAGCAGGAAATCGACCGAGCTTTTCGCCGTGTCGATCGACATATATTTCTTCTTGCCCGCAGGCGTCGCGATCTTGTCCGCGCCGAATTCATAGCAATAGGTGCAGGCGAGATTGCACTGGTTCGTGATGTTGAGGACCAGCGCCTGCAAGGGGAAATCGGCGGGCGGTGTCAGCAGTGGCGCGGGCGCGGGGACCACATCGTCCGACACGATGCCCTGGACGAGCCGCAATTCGCGGATCAGCTCCTCCGCATCGGCGCGGCCATAGCCGCCTTCCTCCAGCGCCGCGACCAGTTCCGGATGGGTCATCTCCGCCTCGCCGAGCCGGGCGAGGGCAGCGCTGGCCGCCTCGTCGAGGGCGAAGATGGCGCCGGCGGAGACGAGATACATGAAGTCCTGCTCCACGGCGCGGAACTCATGCATCTCGCCCCGGCGATAGCGATGCGTCATCATATTGGTCATTGGGAGACCTCCGGCTGGTCGATGCGCTTGTACATGGGCACGGTCACGACGAGGAAACCACGGCCGGTCAGCGGCTTGCCGAACGGGTCCTTCTCCGCCTTGGCGGTCGCGACGACCCAGACCTCGCCATAATTGTTGCGGCCGAAGCGGCGTTCGGGATTGGGGCCTTCGACATTGGGCGTGAATAGCGCCGCGGAACTCAGCGTGCCGACATAGGATTTGTCGTCGTCATAGAAGACGGTCGAGAATTCCTGCACGGCCCAATCGGCGTCGATGGGACCGACCGCCACGTCGTCCGTCGTGTTCGGCTTGCCGTCGGCGCCGTTGCTGTATCCGATGGCTTCGAACTGCTGATAGCCCTTGGGGAATTTGATGCCGCCCAGGCGGGCGAGCGTCGTTTCCGGCGTGACCTTCAGATAGTCGATCTTGCGATAGACGGGCAGCGCCTTTTCCAGGCTCGCGCCCTGCACGGCGACGTCGCGCAGGCCCTCCGTCGCGTCGGGCGCGACATCGACGGTGGCGACCAGTTCGCCGGGGCTGACCGAGGCGACCCTGCGGACCGTGACGCCCGCGCCTAGATCGACATCGCCGGTCGTCAGGCCGGAGGGGAGATTGTCGCCATGGATATGGACGGCCGCCCCCTTCGCACCCGCCTTCAGCGCATTGGGCGTTACGCTGATGATCGTGGGCGCGGCGGAGGCGCGGGTCAGTTTCACATCATAGCCGAATTCCTGATATTCGCCCCAGAACCAGCGGCCGACCGCCGTTTTCTGATCCGGCGAGAACCACATGGTCTCGCGCGTCGCGCTTTGCAGGTCGTCGGGTGCGGCGGCCTTGGCCGGGCCGGACGACCGGCCACGCCAGTTATAGCCCGCATAGACGATGGCCGTGCCCTTGCGCGTGAAGCTGGCGCCGGAGGTGAGCGAGCGGATGGTGGTGGCCGTGGTGAATTCGTCCGGCGCGCCCGCCGGGCTGATCGTCATTTCCCCGACGAAGCGGCCCTGGCCAGGGATCGCGGCGGAAATCAGCCATTTGCCCGCCAGCTTGGGATCGCGGATGCGCGGTTTCCACGCCGTCCAGTCCGGCGTGTTGAGCGGCGCGGTC
Source organism: Sphingobium sp. (assembly GCA_047602685.1). GTDB lineage: Bacteria > Pseudomonadota > Alphaproteobacteria > Sphingomonadales > Sphingomonadaceae > Sphingobium. Next base: position 25,277 of record JASGGS010000027.1, on the reverse strand, counting down.
TTGCTGATATAGTCGAGGCCGATATCGCCCTGCTTGGGCGGCTTGGCGCCGGGGGCGAGGGGAGGAGCGCCCGGTTCGGCCGGCGCGTCGCGGCGGAACTGCGCCTCCGCCTGCGAGTACATGGCGACGTGCAGGTTCTGGAGCAGCTTCCATTCCACCTTGGATCGGCGCCAGGACAAGGGCTGGGCAAAGCTGTGGCAGGCGGCGCAGGACCCGCGCACGGCTTCATTGGGGATATTGGTCTCGTCGACGATGCGATGCTCGGTCAGATACATGACCGGCTTTGCTTCCTCCGGCGCGAGGCCGTGCCAAGTGGCGAGATATTTGACGATCGAGCGCGATTCCTGGGGCGTGATCGCCAGGCCGTTCAGGCGCACCATGCGCTTGATCGCCTGGCTCCAGCCCTCCGGCGTCGTGCGTATCCAGGAAATGCGCGAGAGATTGCCCTTGGCGTCGGGTGCGTGGCAGCCGCCGCATTTCTCCTGCGTCAACCGGTCGGTGACGGGGATGCCCTCCTCCGTCTCCGTGAAATCATCCTTGTCGCCCGGCGCGGCCATGCCGCCCGCCTGGGCCGCCGCGATCACCGAGGCGGAACAGAGGCCAAGAAGCATGGTGCGCCGTTGCGGCAGGCGACACGACGCCAGTTTCCGCACATGCGAAAGGGCGTGGCGGGCGGAGCGGCGAAGGAAGGCGCCATCGCCCGCTTCCCCCTCCGGCGCGTCCGGTGACTGGTTGGTCTCCCGAAACATCATGTGCGGATGAACCCCTTTTCCTGCCGGTCCGCGTCGATTCGATCTCCCCGGCGGGATCAAGATTGGACATATGTCAAATATTGGTCAAGCGCGTTGTTGCAGGTGCGAACGGGCGGATGGGGACGGCTGCCCGGTTTTCTGCTGCTTTTCCGGGAGAGGTTTGCGATGGGCTTGGCGGGGAGGTCATCCCGAATGCGGTCCTCGACATTCCGTGCCCTCCGCCTCGCCCCCATGGGTCCCGTCGGCTTGGCGAGCCTGCCGCCTGCGTGACAGGAGCAGGGCGCCGCATCCCGCCGTCAGTGCCGCCATCATGCCGCCTTTCAGTCCCGCCACGCCGAACCCGCGCATCAGCAGCGATCCGATGGCCGGGCCGAGGATCATGCCGCCGCTATGGGTGAAGGCCACGACCCGTTGGAAATGGGGATCGGGGCTGCGGGCCGCGGCCGTGCCGGAACAGCGTATGATGATGGCCGTCGATCCGATGTTGAGGAGGATGACGGAGAGAAGGAGGGCGCTGTCCCGGCCCGTCGGGATCGCGGCCATGGGGGCGAGCAGGGACAGGCCGGAGAGAAGGCCGGTCAGGGGCAGGGGCACGACCGCCCGTTCGCGCATCACGAACAGGGCGGTGAGCGCCCCGGCGACCGATCCGGCCGCGACGGCCCGGCCCAGCGCCATTTCGCTGAAATGCGCGGCCGCCGCCAGCGCGCCAGTGAAGCTCCACACCATCATCGTGGCGCAGATGAAGGACAGGCTCGCCGCCGCCAAGGCCCAGGCGGTGCTGTCTGGGAGAGGCAAGTGCGGCCGCGACGAGGGCTTGGCCGCATCCGGCTTGCGCGCGGCGGCGCCTGCCGACGACAGCAGCGCGGCAAGGGCGGCGAGGGGGACCAGGGCATGGGCCAGCAACGCCATCGCCGGATCGCTCGCCGCCGCGATGGCGGGCAGGATCAGCGCGACCAGCGTGGAGAGAAGGAGTTGCAGCAGGAACACCGCCGCATAGGCATTATGCGGACGGAGGCCCGCCGTCTTGCTCATCGCCTGGGTATAGACGATGCCCATGGCGAGCCCGTAGCCGCCGCGCAGCGGCAGCAGCATGCGCGTATCCTCCACCTGTGCCGTCGCCACGCCGGAAATCAGCGCCAGCAGGGCCGCCATCGGCGCCAGGCGCGGCCGCATCCGCGACCCCAGCCGCATGACCAGCAGCGAGCCGAGCGCCATGCCGGACTGCGTGGCGCCGACTATCCAGCCATGATCGGCCGGCGCGATGCCATGGGCGGAACTGAGCAATGTCAGGAAAACCGGGTCTATCCCCGGCTGGAGGCAGGCAAGCGCGGCGGCGGCAATGCCCGCGCCATAGTGAAAATGCTTCGCTCGGCCAAGGATTCGCACGGCGCCTCCCGGCACCGAATGACGCATGCGTGGGCCGGATCATCCATGCGTCGTATGACGCATGGTCCGCCGGGCCTGCCTGGAGCGAAGCCGGGGCGTCAGGCCGCCTTCAGCTCCTCGACCTCCTCCGGGGTGATCGTCCTGGCCAGGTGCACGAACCATTTCGTCGAAATCGCTATGATCGCGGGCATCTTGGCGGCCCAATGCTTCTGATAGCCGAGAAAGGGCGTGGTCCCCTCCATGGAGGCGCTGATGAACAGGGCGACGGTCTGTATTTGGTCCGGGCTGAGCGCGGGGTTCAGTTCCGCCACATATTCCCCGATCACCTCATGCACCTTTTCATAGAAGGCGCGCACCCGGTCGGCGACAAAATCATTATGGTTGGCGAGCGCCCAGAGTTCCGAGAACAAATGGGTCGTCCGCTTGGAACCGATATCGTCCAGGCAGATGGCGATGACCGTGGCCAGCCGTTCCTCCGCCGACAGATGGGGCTGGCGGACCTGCAATTCCAGCTTGGCATCATAGGAGGTCACGATGTCGTCCAGCAGAACCTGGATCAGCATTTCCTTGCGCGGAAAATGATAGCTGACATTGCCGACCTTCATCCCGCATTCGGACGCGATGCGGCGAATGGTGAAGGCGACGGCCCCTTCCTCGATCAGGACGGTCAGCGCCGCTTTCAGGATCGCGCCGACGGTTTCCGTGCCGCGCGTGTAGATGCCGGGGCGGACCGGCCCTGCCATGATGCTTTCGTCTCCCATCGCTTCTCCTTAGCCAGCCGCGCCCGGAATTGCCACCGGGGAACGCGCTTGACCAAATCTTGAAATATGTCCAGTGTTGAGTCGTCCTCACGATGTCGGTTCAAGAGGGATGCCGCTGGCATCGTTCCCCGCCGGATCGTTCCGGGATCGGCCGTTCGACCGGATGGGCAAGGCGGCGTATCGCGACAGTGGAGACGGCGCAACGCGGGTGCGGATGGAACGGGCCATGGCCTGGATATCCGTCATGCATGACCGTCCCGCTGCGATGCCGGACGGAAAAAGGGGTTGGAATGGCGATCAGTCTGACGGTCAATGGCAGCGAGCGGACCATCGACGCCGATACGGAAAAGCCGCTTCTGTGGGTGCTGCGCGAGGACATGAAGCTGCCTGGCACCAAATTCGGCTGCGGCGCGGGGCTGTGCGGTGCATGCACGGTGCTGCTCGACGGGCAGGCGGTCCGGTCCTGCCAGACGCCTATCGGCGAAGCGGCGGGCCATGCCGTCACCACCATCGAACATGTGGCGACGATCGCGGAAGGCAGGCGGGTCGTGGATGCCTGGGTCGCGCTGGACGTGCCCCAATGCGGCTATTGCCAGGCGGGGCAGATCATGTCCGCCACCTCCCTCCTGACCCAGACGCCCAAGCCCTCCGCCGAGGAGATTGACGGCGCGATGAGCGGCAATATCTGCCGCTGCTCCACCTATTTGCGTATCCGCGCCGCGATTCGGCAGGCGGCGGGCATGGACATGGCGGAAAAGGCGGCATGACCGCCAATGTCCGCATCGATCGCCGCTCCTTCCTGACGGCGGCGGCGGGAGCGGCGGGCGCCGCCCTCGTCTTCGACGCGCGCATCGCGCTGGCGGCGGAGCAGGGCGGCGGCGACACGGTGCTCAACGCCTTCATCCGCATCGCGCCCGACAACAGCGTGACGATCGGCGCGAAGAATCCGGAGATCGGGCAGGGCATACGCACCATGCTGCCCATGCTGATCGCGGAGGAGCTGGACGTCGACTGGGCGCAGGTCCGGATCGAGCAGACCGACGCCAATGACAGCCTATATGGCGTGCAGAGCGCGGGCGGCAGCCGGGCGACCCCCGTCAACTGGCTGCCCATGCGGCAGGCGGGCGCGGCGGCGCGGGCGATGCTGGTCGCGGCGGCGGCAAAGGTCTGGGGCGTCGATCCCGCCGCCCTCGCCACAGGCGGCGGCAAGGTGACGCACAAGGCCAGCGGCCGCAGCGCGACCTATGCCGAACTGGCAAGGCAGGCGGCCACGGTCCCGCCGCCCGATCCCGCCGCCGTGCCGCTCAAGCCCGCCAGCGAATTCCGCATCATCGGCACCTCGATTCCCGGCGTCGATACGGTCCGGATCACGCAGGGCAAGCCCCTGTTCGGCATCGATACCGACCTGCCCGGCCTGCTGCACGCCGCGCTGGAAATCTGTCCGGTCTTCGCGGGCACGATCGCCAGTGTCGACGATGGCGCGGTCCGCGCGATGAAGGGCGTGGTCGCGGTCGTCCTGATCAACAGCGGCATAGTGCCCGCCGGGCAAAAGGACGCGGTGGCCATTGTCGCCGATAGCTGGTGGACAGCCAACAAGGCGCGGGAGGCGCTGAACGTCCAGTGGGAGACGACGGGCAAGACCGGCTATTCCACGGACGGCTATGCGAAGTCCGCCGCGGCATTGCTCAAGGGCGCGCCGCAGGCGGACCTGTCGCGCGTGGGCGATGTCGACGCGGCACTGACATCGGCGGCCAGGGTCGTGACGGCGGATTACGACTATCCGTTCCTCGCCCATGGCACGCTGGAGCCGCAAAACTGCACCGCCCGCTATACGGAGGACGGCAGGCTGGAATTCTGGGCGCCGTCGCAATCCCCGGCAAACGGGCGCAAGGCCGTCGCGGAGATGCTTGCCATCGCGCCGGAGGCGATCACCATCCATATGACGCGGATCGGCGGCGGCTTCGGACGGCGCCTCATGAACGACTATATGGTGCAGGCGGCGCAGATCGCGAGGGCGCTGCCCGGCCGTCCGGTCAAGCTCCTCTACAACCGCACCGACGATTTCCGGCACGACTATTACCGCCCCGCCGGGTGGCACAGGCTGAGCGCGGGGCTGGATGCCAAGGGCGATCTAGTCGCGATCAGGGATCATTTCGTGACCTTCGGCGCGGATGGCAAGCCGGTGCGCGCGGCGGAGATGGAGCCGACGGAGTTTCCCGCGCAGATAGTGCCGCATGTCCATCTCGGCATATCCTATATGCCGATCAACATGACGACCGGCTGGCTGCGCGCGCCCACGTCCAACGCCATGGCCTTCGTATTCCAGAGCTTCCTGGACGAAGTGGCGGAGGCGGCTTCCATCGACTTGCCGGAACTGCTCCGCCGCCTGCTGGGACCGTCCCGCGCGCTGCCGCAGGTCGGGCGCGCGCCGGCATTCCATACCGGTCGTGCGCGGGCCGTGGTCGACAGGGTGTGCGCGCTCGCCGGATGGGAGCCGGGACGGCGGAAGCCCGGCAAGGCCGTCAAGGGCAAGGGCGCGAAGGGGCGCGGATTCGGCTTTTATTTCAGCCATGCCGGATATTTCGCCGAGGTGGTGGACGCGACCGTCACGGACGATGCCATTCGCGTGGACAAGGTGTGGGTGGCGGGCGACATCGGCGCGCATGTCATCAATCCACTCAACGCCCTGCATCAGGTGCACGGTTCCGTGATCGAGGGGATCGGGCAGGCCAATCTGGGCCAGAAGATAGAGATGGTCGACGGCGCGGTGACGCAGAGCAATTTCCACGAATTCCCACTGATGCGGATCGACGCGGCGCCGCCTGAAATCGCGGTCGAATTCCTGAAGCCCGCCGAGTTCCCGCCGACCGGGCTGGGCGAACCCGCGCTGCCGCCGGTCATCCCGGCGCTCGGCAACGCGGTCCATGCCGCGACCGGCCACAGGCTGCGCAGCCTGCCCTTCACCCTGCCCGCGGTCTAGCCGGGTAGGGAAGGCGGGTCCTTCGCTTCCTCGGCGTTCAAAAGCTCACAGGTTTCCCTACCTAAAACGGGGTGCCGTGCCTCCGGTCATTTGGCAGGGCAATGTTCAGTAATATTGTGTAATTTCAATATCTTATTTGCTATTTGGCATGGAGCTGGAGCGCCGGGGCGTCTTGAGGGCGCCCGGCCTCGGAGCGATAGGTCCATCGCCGTCATCGCGGAGATGCCGGGCCTTGCCAGGCGGAGCCGTTTCAACCGCGTGTTCCGCGAGCAGTCCGGCGAGGCGCCCGCCGCTTTCCGCAAGCGCGGTCCGGGGCATCAGGGGCTTACAAAGCTATGGCGGCTCCATCGCTGCGGGGATCGCTGGCCCCTTCGATGAGGCCGGAGGGATGGCGCACGATCATCCCGGCATGACCCATGGTCGAGCTGAAGGCGGGAACCGTCTCGACCTCATGGCCCGCCGCGCCGAGAGCCTCCAGGAGGGATCGCGGGAAGCCTGCTTCCAGCTTCAGGGTCGTGCTGTCCTCGCCCCATGTGCGGCCGAGCAGCCAGCGCGGCGCGCTCACCGCCTGCTGCGGCGGGAGGCCGTAATCGGCATAGCGGGTGAAGATCGCGGCCTGCGTCTGCGGCTGTCCCTCGCCGCCCATGGTGCCATAGGCCATGACGCGGCCGTCGTCGAAACGGGCAAGGGCGGGGTTCAGCGTGTGGAAGGGCTTGCGGCCCGGCCTGAGCGCGTTCCATCCGTCGGGAGCGAGGCGGAAGCTGGCGCCCCGGTTCTGCCAGATGATGCCGGTGCGGGGCAGGACGAGGCCGGAGCCGAATTCGAAATAGGTGCTCTGGATGCAGCTTGCGACCTGGCCGCGTTCGTCGGCTGCCCCGAACCAGACGGTATCGCCCGGCGCCGGGACATGGGGCCAGGGCAGGGCGCGGGCCGGATCGATCCGCGCGGCCATGGCGTCCAGCGCGGCGCCGTCGTCCAGCAGCGCCTGCGGATCGATGTCCATATAGGCGGGGTCGCCGACATGCGCGTCCCGCACGAGGAAGGCCTGCTTGGTCGCCTCGACCAGCCGGTGGAGATGATCGAAGCCCTCGCCCCCGGCGGGCTTCACCCGGTCGAACAGGGCGAGGATGAGGAGCGAGGCCAGCCCCTGCGTCGGCGGCGCCATATTGTAGAGGCGCGCGCCCGTGATGGCGACGGAGAGCGGATCGGGCCGGGTCGCGCGATGCGCGCGCAGGTCGGCGGCGGAGACCGGGCTGCCGAGGCTCGCCAGATCGTCCGCGATCAGGTCCGCCAGCGGGCCGTCATAGAAACTGCCGAGGCCGTCGCGGGCCAGCATGCGCAGGGTTTCGGCAAGGGCGAGCTGACGGAGCAGGTCGCCGCGCTGGAGCGGCCGCCCCTCCGGCTCGAAGATGGCGGCATAGGCGCCGGGCTGGATGCGCAGCTCGTCGCCCTTGGCAAGGGCGATGTCGGCACCGCCCGCCGTGACGGGCACGCCCCTGTCCGCATGGCCGGTCGCCTCCTCCAGCAGGCTGTCGATGGAGAGGTCGCCGCCGCTCGATTCCAGCACGGCCTTCCAGCCCGACAGCGTGCCCGCGACGGTGTTCGCCGCCAGCGGCCCGCGCCACGGCACGGCGTCGAGGCCCGCATAAAGGGAGAGGTCGGCCCGCGCCGCCGCGCCGCCGCAGGCATTGACGGCATGGATGCGGCCATCCGGCTCGTGGATCAGCCAGAAGCTGTCGCCGCCCATGCTGTTCATATGCGGGTAGACGACGGCCAGGGTGGCCGCGACGGCGATACAGGCTTCCGCCGCCGTGCCGCCCTGCCGCAATATGGCGATCCCCGCCTGTGAGGCGAGATGATGGGGCGCGCTGACCATGCCGCGCAGGCCCGAAGGGGTGTTGAGCATCAGGTGGCGCCCTGCCGCTGCACGCATTGCGCGGCGGCTTCATTGGCGGCGGCCAGCATCGCGGGCCAGTCGCCGCCGCCGCGCGCCACCAGGGCGGCGAGCGTGCCGCAAAAGGCATCGCCCGCGCCGGTGGTGTCGACGATGCGCTCGACCGGGCTGGCGGGAGCGTGGAGGAACGCCTGCGCATCCACCATGACGGCGCCCCGTGCGCCCAGCGTCACGACGGCGCGCTGGCCGGGGCGGGTGAGGAGGCGGCGGGCGGCCTCCGGACCTTCGCCCGCATTGCCGTTGAGATAGAAGGCCAGCTCGATCTCGTTGAAGAGGAGGATGTCGGCCCGGTCGAACAGCCGGCGCGCCTCCGGCAGGGCGGGCGCGGTGTTGAGCATGCGGACCGCGCCCATGTCCCCCGCCATGCCGAAAAAGGCGGCGATGCCCGCCACCGGGGTTTCGAGCTGGGCCAGGGCGACGGTGCCGCCGCTCAGGGCCGCCGCATCGGGCGCGACGGCATGGGCATTGGCATTGGGGGAGAAGATGATGCTGTTCTCGCCATCCTCGGAGAGGGTGATGAAGGCGGTGCCCGTCGCCATGCCGGGCAGGATCGCCACGCCGGAGACATCGACGCCCGCCGCCGCCAGCCGGTCGCGCAGGACCGTGCCCGCCATGTCGCCGCCCACCGCGCCGAACATGCGCGTCGCCGCACCGGCCCGGGCGGCAGCCACCGCCTGATTGGCGCCCTTGCCGCCCGGTGCGTCGAAGGTGGAGAGGGCCTGTATCGTCTCGCCGGGGCGCGGCATGGCCTCGACCCGCGCCACATGGTCGATATTGATCGAGCCGAGGATGCAGACCGTCATGCGGCCACGCCCGCCAGCACCGCCCGGTCCGCCGCGTCCAGTTCCACCGGCTCGCCCGCGCGGATCAGTTCGGCAAAGCCCTCATCGGGCGTCATCACCGTCAGCGTGTAGAGGCGGCCCTCTCCCCGGTTCTCGATCACATGCTCCGCGCCGGGACGCAGGAGGAGCGCGTCCCCCCTGGCGATCCGCATCGCCTTGCCCTCGCACCGGGCCACGCCCTCGCCATGGAGAACGTAGAAGAATTCATGGGCGGCGCGGTGGCTGTTGGGGGGCGTGGCGCCGCCGGCCTCGAATATCTCCACGACGCAGATATTCGCGAAACCCTCCGTCTCCGGGTCGAAGAGGATGACGAAATAATTGCTGTCGCCGGGCGCGATGCGGAAGGCGCCGAGGGCGGTCGCGCGGGCGAGCAGCGCGGCGGGGAGGGTCATGGCGTGCTCCTGAGCGCGGAGAGGGGATAGGCGCTCACCTCCTGCAACAGGCGGGCGAGGCGGCGGGCGGCATGGTCGACGGCGGCCTTGCCCTTTTCGGCGCTGGCGGAGCGCGGGTCGCCGACGGCGCCGGAGGGATGCACGTCCTGCGTCATCCAGCCCATGCCGACCGGTCCCTCCAGCCGCAGCACCTCATGATCGCGGGCGATGGCGATCCCGGCGGAGGGGAAATGGCCGATCAGTTCGCCGCGCACCGCCTCCGGCCGGAGGTGGAGCATCATGGAGGTTTCTATGTCGCCCGCATGGATGCCGAATGCTTCCTCCTGCGGGTCGAACAGGCCTTCGGGCGTGCCGAGGGCGTAGCTGTTGGCGGCGACGGCCAGCACGCCATGGCGCACGCGCAGGTCGCGCACGACGACATCGACAAGCTGCGGCTGGCCGCCATGGGAGTTGAGGATGACGATGCGGCGGAACCCGGCGCGCAGCACGCTTTCCGCGACATCGGTCCACAGCGCGATCAGCGTCGCCGCGCCGATGGTGAGCGTGCCGGGATAGGCGCCATGCTCGTTGCTCTTGCCCACGGGAAGCTGGGGCAGGATATAGACGGGGAGGTCGTCCGGCAGGTGCGCCCCGGCGGCGGTGGCGATCCCGGCATTGAGGTCGCTGTCCACGGAGACGGGGAGATGGGGGCCGTGCTGCTCGATCGCGGCGACGGGCATCAGGGCCACGGCGCGGTCGAAGTCGACATGGGCGAAATCCTGCCATGTCATGTCCGTCCAGCGCGTCAGCATGAGGGGGCATCCATGGCCGCGAGCAGGTCCGGGCTATCCGCCACCATGCCGAAGCATTGGCGGATATTGTAGAGGGTCGCGTCCGTGCAGAAGGCGGGCGAGGTGGTGGCCGCGCAATCCCCGAGCAGGATGCAGTCATAGCCGAGGAAGTTGGCGTCCTGGAGCGTGCACATGACGCACTGGTCCAGGTTGACGCCCGCGAACAGCAGGGTGGTGACGCCGAGATTGCGCAATATGCTGTCGAGCGGCGTGTCCCAGAAGCCGGACATGCGATATTTGTCGACCCATATGTCCTGCGGTCCGGGCGTCAGCTCATCGACCACGGCCGCCGCCCAGCTTCCCGCCTGAAGCACCGCCGCGCCATTGGCGGGGAGCGGCGCGCCAAGGCCCACGCCCTCGCCATTGGGATCGTAGACGCCGAGCAGGGCGGGGCTGATGTTGAGGAGGTCGGGCCGGTTGCCCCAGTTGAGCCACAGCACCGGCACGCCAGCCTCGCGAAGGGCGGGCAGGCAATGGGACAGCGGCTCGATGGGCGCGCGGGCAGGCGATATGTCCACGCCGATGGAGGAGAGCCAGCCATCGCCATGGCAGAAGTCGTTCTGCATATCGATGACCAGCATCGCCGTGCGGGCGAGGTCGAGGCGCACCGCGCGCGGCTGCGCCCCGAATTCCACGATGCGCGGCGCGATGTCGGGGCGAACGAGGTCCACGCGGTCCGGGGAGACCCGCCACTGGTTGCGGGCCGTGCTGCCGAGGGTCTTCACGCGGGCTTCTCCTGCTTGCGCGGGCGGGGTGTGACGAGGCCGGCGAGCAGCACGAGCGCGGGCACGCAGCCGAAGATCTGATAGGCGAGGGTGAAGGAGCCGGTGGCGTCCCGGATGGCGCCCCCCGCCAGCGCGTTGAAGGAGGAGATGGCGACCAGCGTGCAGATGATCGAGAACAGCTCCAGATTATGCTTCCGCCCGAACCATTCGAGCAGGAGCAGCGTGGAGGAAAGGGCGGTGAGGCCCACGCCGATGCCGGTGAGGAGCGCATAGACGAGCAGTTGCGGCGTGGTGTGTGCGGTCGAGAGCGTCCACACCCCCGCCACGAGGCAGGCGAGGCCGCAGAGGAGGAGGAACTTGCGGTTCACGAACTCCCCGATCACGCCGCCCATCAGGCGCGCGGCGACCTGGATTGCGGCCTCCAGGCTCAGCATGCCTGCCGCGACGGTCGCCACGGTGCCGGTCTGGGTGAGGTGCGCGACGGACATGGAGGCGACGCAGGAGAGGATGAGGAGCTGGCTGAGATAGGCGCCGCATATCACCCAGAATTGGGGCGTGCGCAGCGCCGCGCGGACATCCCAGCCATCCTCCTCGGCCGGGGCCGGGTTTTCCGCCTGCTGGCGCCGGTGCGTGTCGCTGCCCCGGCCGACGATGGCGGCGCAGATGAGGCCGGCGGCGAGCACGGCGCAGGCCAGCAATATCCAGACCATGCGCCAGTCCTGCGCGAAGGCGTCCATGACGCTCAGCACGATCCACGGTCCCGCCACGCCGCCGAGCGAACCGGAGGTCATGTAGATGCCGAAGACGAGCGAGCGGCGCGAGAACATGGCGGAGAGGACATGGGTGCCGGGGATCATGGCGATCAACTGGAAGCCGATGCCGCTCAGCACCGTGCCGAGGAAGAAGGGGATGACGCCCTGCGCGCGGCTGAGCGTCAGCAGCCCGCCCGCCAGCACGAAGCCGCCGAGGATGAGCGGCGTGCGCACGCCGTGGCGGCGGATGAGGAGGGCGGGCAGGAAGGAGGAACTGGCGCTCGCCACGCCGAGCAGGGTGAAGCCCAACCCCGCCTGCGTCCACGACCAGCCGAGGTCGCCGACCATGAAGGGCAGCGTCACGCCCAGCGCCGAGAAGGTGGAGGCGAAGCCCAGGAAGTTCAGCAGGCTGAAGCAGACCAGCACCGCGATCGCCCAGCCATCGAGGCCCATGCCCTCCGCCCGGCCCGTGGCCATCAGGGGCTGCCCGGCGGCGCTCATGCCGACAGGCCCCCTTGCCCCGCCAGGCCCCCTTGCCCCGCGACCCACAGCCGGTGGACCAGGCGGATATAGGCCTTGTCGTCATATTCCGTGGCGCGGTGCATGGTGTGGCGGTTGTTCCAGACGAGGATGTCGCCCACCCGCCATTTGTGGCGGTAGATGAAGCGGTCCTGCGTCGCATGGGCGATGAGATCGCGCACGCGCTGGCGCCCGGCCTCCGGCTCCTCGCCCACTATCTCCCTGGTCGAGCCGCTGGAGAGATAGAGGCTGCGGCTGCCGTCGCCGCGCGTCAGGACGAGGGGATGGACGACATCGGGCGCGCGTTCGGCCTGCTCCGCCGTGACGACGGAACGCGCCTGCGGATCGAGTTGGCCGATCAGGAACACGAAGCTGTGCAGCACCTCCAGATCGGCCAGCGCCTCCCGCTCCTCGGCGGGCAGCGCCTCATAGGCGGCGCGCATGTCCGCGAGCAGCGTGTCGCCGCCCTCCGGCGGGCTTTCGAGGGCGTAGAGGACGGTCGTGTCCAGCGGCTCGCGCAGATAGGAACCGTCCGTGTGCCAGCCCATGCCGTCGCGATGAACGCCGATGCGCTTGCCGTCCACTTCCTTGTTGGAGAGGATATAGACGGTCGGATAGCCGGGCAGGGTGAACTGCTCGCGCGTGTGGTTCTCCAGCGGGCCGAGCGCCTGGCCGAAGCGGACGAGCTGGTCGGGGGAGAGGGACTGGCCGCGGATGACCATGACGCTGCCCTGGCGATAGAGGCGCGCGATCTCCGCAAGCGCGGCGTCCGTGGCGGCGGCGAGGTCGATGCCGGACAGTTCCACGCCGAAGCCGTCGCCGATAGGGGTCTTCGTCATTGTGTCGAGGGAGGCGGTGTCGGACATGATCTCAGTTCCCGGCTTGAGACAGGAGGGGAGCGGCGGCGGGGCGGGACATGGCGAGGTGGCGCGGGCCGTCGCCCCGCACTTCCTGCTCGCCATGTTCGCGCAGCAGCTTGATGAGGCGCTTGCGGATGATGAGGCCCGGCTGGTCGGAGATCATCGATCCCTCCTCGCCGGAACTGGAGTCGAGCGGCGCGTCGAAATCGGTGGATTCCAGTATCTCCTTGTCCTCGTCGATCACGGCCTGGTCCCAGGCGATCAACTCGGCGGTGGAGCAATCCTCCTCCCGGTCGTTGCGGTAGAGGATCTGGGCGATGTGGATGCTCCGGTCGTCGATCGGCGTCGCGCAGTTGAAGATGATGTGCCGCATGCCGGTCGGATATTCGATGTCGAGGCGGCGGCAGAAGGGCATGTACCAGCGGTTGCGCAGCCGCCGCTCGATCTCCGGCGCGGTGGTGCCCGTCACCCGGTGGGAGGCGGGGGGATTGAGGATGTCGACCACTGCGTCCGCCTCGAACCCGTAATCCGTCTCCTTCAGCTCATAGCGCTTGGGCACGGGCTGCTGGATGTCGCCGAACGTCCCCTTGTGGACGAAGGCGAAATGGGCGTTGTCGAAGGAGTTTTCCATGAAGCGCAGGGGGGAGGTATGCCAGACCTCGTTGAACTGCTGGATACGTCGAAAGCCGGGGGTGCCATCTTCCTCTATCGCCGGAATGTCGGCCAGCGGATCGCCGAGGCACACCCAGGCATAGCCGTAGCGCGCCTGGCAATGGAACGCCTCCACCCGGAACCGGGGCACGGGACGGGATGCGTCATGCTGCGGGATGCAGGTGAGGGCGCCCGTGCCGTCATAGCGCCAGCCATGATAGCCGCAGACGATCTCCCCCTTGTCGCACCAGCCCTTGGACAGTTTCGCGGTGCGGTGGCAGCATCGGTCGCGCAGAGCCGAGGGCTCGCCCGCCGCGTCGAGGAAGAGGACGATATCCTCCCCCATGATGCGGAAGGGCGCGGGGCCGTTCGCCAGATGGTCCAGCGGGATGGTCGCATACCAGAAATTGCGCAGCACGGGCTGCTTTGACGTCAGCATTTCTCAGTCCTTGTACCGGTCGGGGGGCGCTCAGGGGCGCCCTCCCGGCCTTTCCTCTCTCGATCGATTGCCCCGTCAGAAACGGTAGGCGATGGTGCCGAAGACCTGACGCGGGTTCACATATTCGACGCTGGTGGTGAGCGCGCCATAGGGATCGGTGAACAGCGAGTTCACGCCGGCCTTGTCGAACAGATTCTGGGCCGACACGGAAAAGGTGAAGGCGCTTTCGTGCGGCGTGTACTGGATCATCGCGTTGAACAGCGTGTAGGCAGGCACGCGGTCCAGCGGTCCCCCGTCGAAGATGCGGGAATTGAAGCTGCCGCGATGGATCATCTCGCCCCGGATCAGGAAATCGCCGGGGCCGAGATCCGCCTCATAGGTGGTGGAGAATTGCGCCTGCACGCCCGGCAGCTTGGCCACCTTGTTGCCGTTGGTGTTCTTCAGATTGGCCTGCACGGCGGAGATGATGGCGGGGTTGTAGCCATAGCCGGGCACATAGGGCTGGGCGAGGCCGAGGCGGATCGCCTCCGCCTGGCGGATGGCGAGGGCGCCCTGGGAATCGATGGTGTAGAAGTCGCCCTTGAACTTGCCCCTGGCGAGCGACAGCGTGCCGTCGAAGCGCAGGCCCTTCATGGGAAGTAGCGACGCCTCGAACTCCGCGCCGTAGATTTCCGCGCGCGGTATGTTCCAGCTGCCGCCGGAATTCACGCGCGGGTCCTCCGCCGTATATTGGTAATTGTCGTACCAATAGTAGAAGGCCGATCCGTTGAGGCGCAGGGTGCGGCCGAACAGGTCGTTCTTGGTGCCCAGCTCCAGCGCCTTGACGATCTCCTTCTCATAGGATTGCGGCACCTGCACCGAACCCTGGTTGAAGTTGACGCCGCTGGGCTTGTAGCCGCGCGAGGCCGTCAGATAGATCATGCTGGCCGGCGTGACCTGATAGTCGAGGCCGATCTTGCCGGTCAGGGCGTCGCTGGTGATCTCACGCGGATTGGCCGGGCCGAACTGGTCGAAGAAGTTGACCGGCTGGCCGGTCGTCTTGTCCCAGCTATAGCGCAGGCCCGCCGTCAGCGAGAGCGCGTCGGTCGCATGCCATGTCGCCTGGCCGTAACCGGCGACGGACGTGTGCTGATAGGGGCTGTAGGTCGCAAAGACGATGGGCATGCCCTGATAGGTGAGGGCCGGCGCGCTGCCGAGCGACAGATAGTCCTTGAGCGCCCGCTGGCGCAGATAGAAGCCGCCGACGGTCCAGTCGAGCGCGGTGCCCGGATGGGAACTGAGCGAGAGTTCCTGCGTCCACGCCTTGCTCTTGTCGCGCCAGCGGACGGTGTGGACATAGAAGCTGCCCGCCAGCCGGTCCGTATCGGCGGACTGTTCCTTCAGCATATATTGATAGGCGGTGGTGGATTTCAGCGTGGCGAAGCCGCCCACGTCCAGCGCCATGGACAGGTCGATCATCCGCGTCTTGAGGTCGAAGGTGCTGGGATAGTCCTGGTTGACCGTGCGCGCGCCGGGCGTGGTGTCGAGGATGTTCTTCTGAAGCGCGCCGTGCCGGTTCGTGTCGAACGTCTGGGCGGAGAGCGTCGCGGTGAAGGCGTCGGACGGCTGCCAGAGGATGGAGCCGCGCAGGCCGAGATTGTTCGCGTCGTCCAGATCGTAATCGGGCTGATAGGCGACGCCGATCGACTTGCCATAGCCGTCATGGCGCAGATATTGCGCCGCGATGCGGGCGGCCACGGTGTCGCTGACCGGAATGTTGAGGCCCGCGTTCAGCTTCACATAATTATAATTGCCATAGCTGACGGAGGCATTGCCGCTGGTCTCGCCGAGCACCGGCTTCCTGGTGATGACGTTGATCGCGCCGCCCGTGGAGGTCTGGCCGAACACCGTCCCCTGCGGCCCGCGCAGCACCTCGACACGCTCCACGTCGAGCATGTCCTGCGCCAGCGCCATGACATGGGCGATGTAGACGCCGTTGATGTGGAAGGCGACGCCCGGCTGGCTGTTGGGATTGGCCGAGGTTTCGTAGCCGATGCCGCGGATGGCGATGATGCGCGCCGACCCCTCGCTCTTGGAGATGCTGAGGCCCGGCACGAGGCCGTTCAGGTCGTTCAGTTCATTGGCGTTGCGCTGTTGCAGCGAGGATGCGTCGATGGCGGTGATGGCCAGCGGCGCCCGCTGGAGCGACATTTCCCGCTTTTCGCCCATGACGACGATTTCGCCGAGCGCGCTTGTGTCATTGTCGTCCGCCGCCGGAGCGGAAGAAACGGTGCCGGAATTCGCCATTGCCGCCGTCGAAAGCGACAGGAAAGATGTGCTGGCGAGAGCGGAAACAAGAAAAATCATTTTATTCATTTGCAAGTGACCCCCAATGAGATTGTGGCTCACCTCCCGCGAATGGCCTTTATTTTTTGTTCGGCCATTTTTCTCCGAAGTTCCTGTGTTCGACCCGAGGGCTTTATCTTTTTCGATCTTCGTCCCAATCCTCGGTGTGATGTAAGTAGAGCATAGCCAAGTGGTGCCTCAAAGAACTGTTTTGCTCTCGCTGTGATGCCTTTATGATCTCGCTCCACCCTTCCGCTCCACGAGATATGCGACCATGCTCCATGCCCGGCTTCTGCGCTATATCGACGAGGTTGCCCGTCGCGGGTCGATCCGCAAGGCGGCGGCGCATCTGAACGTCGCCTCGACCGCGATCAACAGGCAGATCATCGCCTATGAGGAGGAGATCGGGACGCAGATATTCGAGCGCCTGCCGCGTCAGGTGCGGCCCACGGCGGCGGGCGAGATATTGCTGCGCCATATCCGCGTGACGCTGAAGGAGCATGACCGCGCGCGGGCGGAGATCGCCGCCTTGCAGGGGTTGCAGAGCGGCAGCGTGACCATCGCCACCTTCGAGAATCTGGCCGCGAACCTGCTGCCGCAGGTGTCGCGCAATTTCCGCCGCGTCCATCCGCGCATCCAGGTGCAGGTGTTCAGCGTGTTCCGGCAGCAGCTGGCGGCGGGCCTGGCCAGCGGGGAGTGGGACCTGGCGCTGGGCTATAATATCTCGACCGTGGCGGGCGCGACGGTGCTGCACCAGTTCGACACGCGGCTGGGCGCGGTGGTGGCGCCCGATCATCCGCTGGCGGCGGCGGGGGAGGTGCGGCTCAGCGAATGCGCGCTCCATCCGATCATCGTCGGCAACGAGACCATGACCATCTACGGCATCATCCACGATGCGTTCGCGCAGGCCAATCTCGCCTTCCAGCCCGCCATCGCGTCCAATTCGGTCAGCTTCATGAAGTCGCTGGCCCGGCAGGGCGAAGGCGTCACCTTCATGACGAGGGTCGACATATTCGAGGAATGCAACAGGGGCGAACTGGTCTATGTGCCCATTCGCGACAGCGTGGTCCGCACCCAGCCGCTGAGCCTCATCTACCGCAAGAACAGCACGCTGGGATCGGCGGTGAGCCGCCTCGCGGAGGAGATTCGCGCGGAACTGGAGCGCCTGCTGTGAGCGGGGGCGCAGGCCCGGCGCGCAGGCGCGACGCGGAGGGCACGCGGGCCAGGATATTCCGGGCGGCGGCGCGCGAATTCGGCGCCCATGGCTATGCGGGCGCCCGGATCGAGCGGATCGTGGCGCGCGCCGGATGCAATATCCGGATGATCTATCATCATTTCGGGTCCAAGGCCGCCCTCTACCGCGCCGTCGTGGAGGGCGCCTATGCGGATCTGCGGGAGGAGGAGGGGAAGCTGGATCTCGACCTCGGCGATCCGCAGGGCTGCCTCGACCGGCTGCTGCGCTTCACCATGCGGTATTTCGCGGATCATCCGGAATTCGAGGGGATCATCCGGTCGGAGAACGACCAGCGCGGCCGTGTCGTGGGATCGTCGCGCGCCATCGGCGATTCGGGGCAGGCGCTCAAGACGCGGCTGACGGAGATCGTGTCGGCGGGGCAGGCGCGGGGCCTGTTCCGGGCGGGCATCGACCCGCTCCAGCTCTATGTCACGATCACGGCGATGAGCCGCTTCCACCTCGCCAACGGCTATTCGCTGTCGGCGGTGCTGGGCGTCGACCTGCGCGACGCGGGCTGGCGCGCGCGCTGGGCCGATCATGCGGTGGACCTGATCCGCCGCTATGTCGCGGCGGACGGGGCGGCGGAGGCAAGCGCCTCCTCCTCCTGAGCCTGCGCCTCGTAGCGGCGGGCGAGGACGGCGCAGACCATGAGCTGTATCTGGTGGAACAGCATCAGCGGCAGGATCACCGCGCCCACCTGCGCGGCGGGGAACAGGACGCCCGCCATGGGCACGCCGGAGGCAAGGCTTTTCTTCGACCCGCAAAATTGCAGGACGATGATGTCCGCCCGGCTGAACCCCAGCCAGCGGCCGACGAGGCGGCTGAGTTGCAGGACGATGAAGAGGAGCGCCGCCGAAAGCAGGCCGATCTCCACGATGTCGGCCGCCGATATGCGCTGCCACAGCCCCTCGACCACCGCCGCGCCGAAGGCGGTGTAGACGACCAGCAGGATCGATCCCCGGTCGACGATAGTCAATATCCGCTTCTGCCGGGTCACCCATGCGCCGATCCATGGGCGCAGGAAATGGCCCGCGAGGAAGGGAAGCAGCAGTTGCAGCGCGATGGCGACGACCGAATCCGTGGAAAAGCCGCCATGGCGCCCGGTCAGCAGCAGGGCCACGAACAGCGGCGTGATGAAGATGCCCGCGAGGTTGGAGAAGGAGGCGCTGCACACCGCCGCCGCCACATTGCCCCGCGCGATGGCGGTGAAGGCGATGGAGGATTGCACGGTGGACGGCAGCAGGGTCAGGAACAGCATGCCCGCGCCGAGCGCCGGATCGATGCCGGGTATCGCGCGTATGGCGAGGCCCAGCAGGGGAAAGACCGCGAAGGTCATCGCCGCCACGGTCAGGTGCAGGCGCCAGTGGCGCGCCCCGTCGATCACCGCCTGCCGCGACAGGCGCGCGCCGTGGAGGAAGAAGAGGAGGACGATGCCCGCATCCGCCAGCCCGCCCGCCAGCGTGGCGAACAGGCCGCGCGCGGGAAGCAGGGACGCAAGCAGGACCGTGCCCAGCAGCACCAGCACATAGGAGTCGATGTTGAGCCGGGCGAGCAGTCTGTTCACGATGCGGCACCTTCCAGGGAGACATGGGCCGCCACGACCTTCCAGCCTTCGGGCAGGCGGACCCAGGTCTGGCTCTGGCGTCCGCGCCGGCCCGATCCTTCGCGGAAGAATTCCACATTGGCCGTGGCGAGGTCCCGTCCATAGGCCGTGATGGCGAGGCGGCCAAGCCGCCTTTGCGGCGAGCCGCCGCGCCCCTTGCGAAAGGCGCGTATCTCCTCGATGCCGTAGAGCACCTCGCCCACGCCGTAGCGCACGGTGGTCGGCGCGTCGTGGAAGAGGGCGTCCATCTCCGCCACGTCGTTGGTCATCAGGGCGCGCTCATAGCGTTCGAACAGGGCGGTCACTTCGGCGACCACTTCGGGATCGTTGATCGTCATCGTCATCATCTGCCTTTCAATGGGCGAGGCGGCCGGCGGTGAGGCCGCGGGCCTCCAGTTCGGCGGCGAAGGAGAGGAGGGCGGCGTCGCGGCCGCGGGTGGCGATGAGCTGCACGCCCAGCGGCAGGCCGGGCGCCGCGAGGGGCGCGGCGACCACGGGCAGGCCGAGGAAGCTGATCGGCTGCGTATAGAGGCCCAGATTGGCGCGCGCGGGCTGCGGGCTGCCGTCGATGGGGATGACGGGATCGTCGATCAGCGGCGCCGGACCGAAAGTGGCGGGCGCGATCAGCACGTCATGCCCGGCAAAGGCCGCATCCAGATGGGCGGCGAAGACGGCGCGATAGGCCAGGGCCTCCCTGTAGACCGCCTCCGGCATCGCGGCGCCCGCGATCAGCCGGTCGCGCGTCGCCGGATCATAGGAGAGCGGATCGACGCGCAGCGCGTCCCGGTGCAGCATGCCGCCCTCATAGGCGGTGATGAGGAAGGCCGCCGACCGGGCGCGGGCCACGTCGGGCAGGTCGATGACGGGCGGCCTATCGAGCGCGGCGGAGAGGGCATCCAGCGCCCGCTCCATCTCCGGCGCGAGGTTGCGCCGGAACCAGCCGCCGAGCAGGGCGACGCGGGCGGAAGAGAAGGCGCCGTCCGCCCGGCCCTCCGCCCGGATGATGCGGTCCACCAGCGCCAGATCGGCCGCCGTCCGGGTGAAGATGCCGATATCGTCGAGGCTGTGGACGAAGGGATAGGCGCCCTCCATCGGCAGCGAGCCATGGCTTGGCTTGATGCCGTGCAGGCCGCAGAGGCTGGCGGGGATGCGGATCGACCCGTTGGTATCGGAGCCGAGGGCGAAGGCGACCATGCCCGCCGCGACCGCCGCCGCCGATCCGCCCGACGAGCCGCCCGCGAAGCGCCGCTCGTCATGCGGATTGCGGGTGATGCCCCAATGGGCGTTGTCGGTCACGAAACCATAGGCGAACTCGTCCATGTTGAGCGTCGCGACCAGCACGGCGCCCGCCGCCTTCAGCCGCGCGATCGCCTCCGCATCCCGCGCGGCGGGCGGGGCATGCTCCAGGCGGCCCGCCCCGGCGGTGGTGGGGAGGCCCGCCACGTCGAACAGGTCCTTCACCCCGTAGGGCACGCCCGCCAGCGGTCCGGGGTCCTCTCCGGCGGCGACCTTCGCATCCACGGCCGCCGCTTCCTCCAATGCCCGCTCGGCAAGGACGCGGGTGACGGCGTTGATGGAGGGATTGCGCGCGGCGATGGCGTGCAGCGCCTCCTGCGCGACCGCGACGGCCTTGCGCCGTCCGCCGCGTATCTCCGCCGCGAGGGCGGCGGCGGTCTGGGGCATGGTCATGCCTCTTCGCCGCGCATGACGGCGGCATGCCGCGCCAGAAGCCGCGCGTTGAAGGCGACGCCGGGCACGCATTCGGGCGGCAGGCCGGCGCCGAGTCGCTCCGCGACCATACGGGCCAGGGCCTCGTCCGAATCGGCGGAAGCGGGGAAAACCGGGATTTCGGGGTCCATCTCACTGTCCCATCGACATAAGTAATAAAATTATTCATAAGGAAAAAAGCGGCCATGCCAAGCGCGTATCCCGCTTGCGAAGGCGGGCCTGCCGGGATAGCCGCGGGGTAGCGGCCGCGCGGGGGCTGGCACGGGGCCGGGGACCGACAAGGGAGCGTGATTATGTACATGGGTCTGGTTCAGGGCGTGGCGCGGATCGCGAGGGCCGATAGCCTGCCGGGGCGGATCGCGCTGACCCTCGAATTTCCGGAGGGCCTGACGAAGGATCTGGTGCTGGGCGCCAGCGTGTCCGTGGAGGGCGTCTGCCTGTCCGTGACGGAGATCGACGGCAATCGCATTGGCTTCGACGCGACCAAGGGGACGCTGGACAGCACCAATCTCGGCGCGCTGCGCAACGACCGCGTGAATATCGAGCGCTCGGCGAAGCTGGGGGACGAGATTGGCGGCCATATGGTCGCGGGCCATGTGTCGGGCACGGCCGAGATCGTCGGTTTCGAGACGGCTTCGGAAGATCATATGTGGATCAGGCTGCGCCTGCCGGAGCCGTGGAACCGCTATGTCTTCAACCGGGGCTTCCTGGCGGTCAACGGATGCAGCCTGACCGTCGCGGCGGTGGAGGGGGACGTCATCACCATCAACCTCATCCCCGAAACGCTGCGCCAGACGACCTTCGGCCTCTACACGGTCGGCGACCATGTGAATTTCGAGGTGGACCAGCAGACCATGGTTCTGGTCGAGACCATCGAGCGGACCGTCGCCTCCGTGCTGGAGCGGCTCCTGCCCCGTCAGGTCTGAATGCCGATCCGTCCTAGGCGCCTTGCACCGCGACGGGCGGCGGCGCGGCCCTTGCGGGCGGCGGCCTGCGCAGGAACCGCTTCTCGACGAGATGCCAGCTCAGGAAGCCCGCGAGGAGCGACAGGGACAGGCAGGCAAGGACATAGGCCGGAAAAGCGAGGTCGAACAGCGCCTTGACCATCTGCTGCACCGGAAAGCCGTAGAGATAGGCGCCATAGGACATGTCGTCATGACGGGCGGCATCCGGCAGGCGCCGCCGCGGCGCGAAGGCGATGTAGAAAAGCGCATAGGCCAGCACCGGCGGGCAGAGCATGTCGAAGAGGATGGGCGATGCGCCCATCCGGGCGGACAGGACCAGCGCCACGAACAGGACCGGCGGCAGCCATGCCCGCCGGGGCACGGACCGGCCATGGAAATAGGCCGCGCATCCGGCCAGGAAATAGGGTCCCATGGTGAACCAGACATAGGGCCAGCCGATCAGTATCTCCAGCGCGCCGCCGCCCGGCTTGCGGCCGGTGAGGTCCAGCCCCGCCTTGCAGGCGATCGCGCCCAGCAGCAGCGCCGCCGTCCATCGCGGCCGCGCGAGCAGGCCCGCAGCCCCCAGCAGGGCAAGGACGATATAGAACCAGAATTCATAGCGTATGCTCCACAGCGCGCCGTTCACCGTCTGCGCCGGATTGCCGCGAAACGCGTCGGCGGGCGGGATCAGCTCTTGCAGGGTGAGGCCGCGCCACAGCCAGTCGAGCACCGCGCCGGGCGTCACAAGTCGCCAGCCCTCCGTCGCGAAGGCGGGCACGATGAGGAAGGTGCAGACCGCCGTCGCCGCCAGGAAGCCGGGATAGACGCGCCGCACCCGCTTGGCGAGATAGTCGCGCATGGAGCGGGAATGCAGCAGGCTCTGCGTGATCAGGAAGCCGCTGATGACGAAGAAGACGCGCACCCCCATCTCGCCCGCGTTCAGATGGCCGTTGAGGAGCAGGCTGAGCGGTTCGGACGCCTCCGATCCGTAATAGAGCGCGAAGCAATGCGACCACACGACCGACAGGGCCATGGCGATGCGGATGGTGTTGAAATTGTTGCGGCGCAGGGCGGACGGCTCCGCCGGCACCAGCCTGGGCGTTGAGGGGGACGTTCGGGTCATGGGGCCTCCCTGGCGATGGGCATGCCGTCCCCGGCCGCGCGGTTCAGCGGCGCAGGCATTGGGCGGGGTCGGATCGGGGAAAGGCGCCGCAATCCCACCGGGCCTGCTCGGCCCCGTCGGCGGACGCGCGGATGAAGGTGAAGGCGATCGCATCTATGGCGCTGCCGGGAAGGGGCATCCGGTCCGCCTTGCCGCGCGGATCGGTCCAGCCGATGACCTTGCAATAGCCATGGCCCGCGCAGAGCCGCCGCGCCTGGGGCAGGAAGCCGTCGGCACCCGTCCCGGTCTCCAGCAGGACGAGGAAGACGTCGCTGTCCGGGGCGCCGCTCATGTCGGGCAGCCTTTCCGCTACCGGTCCCGCGAAGCCCGGCTGCCGGACGGGAATGGCGGGGGAGGCGGGGGCGCTTTCCGGAATGGCGATACCTGCCATGGGGCCTGCCATGGGAGCGGTGAGGGGGAGGACCGCATGGGCGGGGGACAGGGCGGCCATCTTCGCGACCGCCATCTCGCCCCCGGCATAGCGGGCGAGGAAGGCCGCCGCGTTTCCCCGCGCGCCGCGCCAGCGGAAGAAGAGATGGGTGTGGACGGCGGCGATCTTGTCCATCTGCGGACTCCATGCGGGGAAGACCCAATCGGTGTGATAATGGGTGGCATAGCCCACGGCCGGTTCCGTCCGCCCGGACAGTGCCTCCTCGGCCAGGCCGCGGGCCTGCCGCCACGCCTCCGGCGAGGGTTGCCGCCGCGCCATGGAGCCGTCGCAGGCGAAGGTGAACTGGCACCCCATGGCCTGCTCCGACTGCTGGAAGACCACGCCGCAGACGGTGCGGGGAAAGGCGGGGTGGCGCAGGCGGTTCAGCACCACCTGCATGACGGCCCGCTGGTCCGGCTCGCCGCGCCCCGCCTCATAATAGGCGGCGGCGGCCAGGCAGTCGACGGCCCGCGCCCGGTCGAGCGCGCCGGTCGGCGGCAACAGGAAGGGCGCGGCGAGGACCGGCTTGCCGGGGATGAAGGGCGCACGGGCATTGGCCATGCGCGCCGCGTCGATGGCGGGCGTCACCGGCATGGGCGGCTCCCCCGCCAGCGGGATGAAGGTGCGGACCGGCGGGATGCGGGGCGGGGGCGGCAGGGCCGGTCCGTCCGGTCCCGTGCCGCCGATGCCGACGATCAGGCGAATGGGCAGGCGAATGGGCGCGCCATGGCCGCGATCATGCGCCAGCCCGGCCATGGCCGCGACGGCCAGCGCGCAGGCGAGCAGGATCAGGAGCAGCGGCAGCCCGCGGCGCCAGCCGTTCGCCGGAAGGGCGGCGGCGCGCGCGGGACGAGGGATGACGGGCCGCATGTTCCCTGCCCTCCCGCGCTCAGGCCAGCCGCCGCAGGGGCTGCGCGGCAAGCGGGCGCGGCGGCGCTGCCTCCACGAAGGCGCGCGAAACGTCATGGATGCCGCCGTCCATGACCATCAGCTCGGCGGGCGCCGCATGGCTGATGAAGTGGATCGGGCTGGCGGTCAGGCCGTAGGCGCCGCTATTGTGGACGGCGATCACGTCGCCTTCCTCCAGATGCGGCAGCTCCACGCCGCTCGCCAGCCGGTCTATGGAGGTGCAGAGCGGGCCGGACAGGTCGACCTTCTCCACATCCTTGCCGCCGCCCACACGGTGCATGGAATAGTTGCGGCGGATCACCATGCCGAAATGGCCGGATGCGGGCAGATGGTTGTTCATGCCGCCGTCGCAAATGGCGATGCGGGTGCCGCGCGACTGCTTGATCGAGACGACGCTGGTCAGGAAGAAACCGGCCTCCGCCACCAGATAGCGCCCCAGCTCCAGCACCAGCCGGGTTTGTGCGAAGCGCGGATGGGCGAGGAAGGCGTCGATGTCGGGCGCTATGCCCCGCGCCACCTCGGCCAGGTCCAGCGGCGCGTCCCGGTCATGATAGGCGACGCCGAGTCCCGATCCCAGGACCAGCTTGGAGGGCCTGATGCCATGCCCCTCGCACAGCCGCGCGAACAGCGCGAGGAAGCCGCGATAATTCTCCACTATGGCGGCAGGCCTCAGGCATTGCGTGCCGGAATAGATATGGAGGCCCGCGATGCTGAGGCCGGGCATGGCCGCGATCTGCTCCAGCGCCGCCTCCGCCTCCTCCTGGTCGATGCCGAAGGGGCTGGGGCGCCCGGCCATCTGGTCCCCGAACCCCTTCGGCATCGTATCGGGCGCGATCCGCACCAGCACGGGCTGCACCCGCGCGTTGAAGCAGGCGACGGCATTGGCCAGCCGCGCCTCGCGCAGAGATTCGACCACGAGCAGGCCGACGCCGCCCAATATCGCCTCGTTCAATTCGAAATCGCGCTTGGCCGGGCCGGTGAAGCTGACAAGCGCCGGGTCCCATCCCGCCGCGACCGCCAGCCGGAACTCCCCGATGGAGGAGATGTCGAGATGGTCGATGCGTCCGTTCAGCCAGCGCAGCAGCGCGGGATTGGGGTT
>JASGGS010000260.1:0-5585 GCA_047602685.1 Sphingobium sp. | reverse complement strand
ATCCGCGCGAAGGGATGATCCGGCCCGACATCTTCATCCCGCTGGCGGAGATGACGGGGCTGATCGGCGCGCTGGGCGAGCAGGTGCTGGCCAAGGCGTGCCGCGCGGTCGCGCCCCATGGCATCGACCTGTCGGTCAACCTGTCGCCCGCCCAATTCTGGGATGCGCGGCTGGTGGAGGGCATTGCGGGCGTGCTGGAGCGGGAGGGCTTTCCGGCGCATCGGCTGGAACTGGAGATCACCGAGAATTACCTGCTGCGCCGTCCCGACGCGGCGGCGGGCGTGATCGAGGAATTGCGGCAGATGGGCATCCGCCTGGCGCTGGACGATTTCGGATCGGGCTTCGCCAGCATCGGCTATCTGCGCCAGCTGCGGTTCGACCGGCTCAAGATCGACAAGCAGTTCCTGTCCGAGGCGACGGCCGATGCGGGCGCGGCGGAGCTGCTGGTCGCCATCGTGGCGCTGGGCCGCGCGCTGCGGCTGGAGATCACGGCGGAGGGGGTGGAGACCGAGGAGCAGTCCGCGCTGGTCCGCGCCTGCGGATGCCATCGCGCGCAGGGTTGGCTGCACGGACGCCCGGTCCCGGAGGAACGACTGGGCGAGACCATCAAGCGGCTGCGCGAAACCGTGCGGGACGCGGTGACGGCCGCGAACGGCTGACATGCGGGAAGGAACGCATTTCCGGCCTTGCGGAATGCGCCTCCCCGAACGGACGATTTCTGTTTTTTGCAGATACAGGTAAGCCCCGTCGCGCTTGGCGGCGGGGCTCCCTTGGATGGCTCTTTCCCTGTTCCGGAAAAGCGGCCTTCCTGATTTCCATCCTCGATTTCTCGTCAATGGAGAAGGGGTAACGGCCGAGGGCCGGGAAAGGTTCCTCTTTCCAAAGAAAAAATTCAGGCCGCGCCCATGCGGCGGGCAAGGGCGGGCAGGACGTGGCGGACGATCTCCGATCGGCCGAGGATGATCGCGGCGCAGGCGATCAGCACGGTCACCACCCACCACCATAATATCTCCCGCGCGCCCCAGCCCAGGAAGCGGATCGCGAGGGACGTGTCGTCCACCTCCCTCATGGCATGGCGCCAGCCCTCCGCCCAGAGCAGCCACACCGTCGCCGCCCCGGACCAGCGCCACAGGCGGCGCGCGGGTGCGAGGCGGCCGAGCGCCAGCAGCGATGGCAGGGCGAGGAGCAGATGGAGCGAGCGATAGCCGATATTCTGCGCCGTGAAGAAACAGCCGAGGATGAGACAGGCGCCGACGAGCAGGAAGGCCTGCTGCCGCTCGTCCAGACGGCCGACGGCCTCCTGTGCCGGACGGCCGAGGGCAAGCCATGCGCCGGTCATGACCGAGCCGAGGACCATGAGCAGATGGACGAAGCGGCGCAGCCCGGCCGGCCAGCCCCATAGCGAGGCCAGCCCGCCCGCCACGGTCGAGGAACCGAACATGTCGCCGAACCAGTCGCCCGTGGGGATGAGGCGCAGCGCGCGGGTCAGTTCCGGACCCATGGCGAGGGCGAACAGGCCGCAGGCCGCCGCCACGAGGAGGATGACGAGCGCGAACCGCGGCGGCCGCTCGCGGGCGGCCAGCGAGAGCAGGGTCATCGGATAATATTTGAGGAAGCCCGCCAGCAGGGCGGCGCCATAGCCGACCAGCCTCAGCCCCTTCGACCGGCAGGCCAGCGCCGCCGCGACCGCCGCCAGCGTGAAGAGGACGAGATCGTTATTGCCCCGTTCCACCGCGAAGACGACCGGCGTCGACACGGCGCCGAGGCTGATCAGCCGCGCCTCCCGCATCGTGCCGCCCACCGGCAGGAGGAGGAGCGAGAGGAAGAAGGCGAGGACCACGAACAGCCCCGTGGGCACCAGCCAGGCGGACGTCACCGGCAGCCCGGCGAGCAGCAGCCAGAAAGGCGAGTAATCGAACAGCCGCCCCAGGAAATCGCAGGGGTTGGTGACGAAGACATCCACCCCGTCGCGCAGGCAGCGCACCGCCGACATCACCGTATCCGTGTCGAGGAAAACGAAGGGGAAGGGATCGATGCCCCAGGTCTTCAATATCCAGTCATAGACCGGGCGCGGCCCCCACAGGTATAGCAGCGTCATGACCGAAAATGCGGCCATCGCCGTCGCGAACGGCATAAGCCAGCGCTTGCGGGACGTGACGCGTCCATGCAATTGCGCTGACATTTGATCGCTTGGCATTTGGACCCTTCCCCGGTAACAGGCTCGGCACCCCGTTACCCATTTACCGGCGCATCGCGCTACTGATATTGCGCATCGGGAGGATGCTCCGCTGTGATTGAGGGATTGAAGGTCGCGGTCGTGCTGCCCGCCTATAATGCGGCGCTGACGCTCAGGAAAACCTTCGAGGAAATACCGTTCGATATCGTGGACGACGTGATCCTGATCGACGATGCGAGCCGCGACGACACGGTTGCCGTCGCGAAGTCGCTGGGGATATATACGATTTCCCATGACCGGAACCGCGGTTATGGCGGCAACCAGAAAAGCTGCTACACCAGCGCGCTGGCGCGGGGCGCGGACATCGTGGTGATGCTGCACCCCGACTATCAATATACGCCGCGCCTGGTCGGGGCCATGGCGAGCATGATCGCATCGGGCCATTATGACGCGGTGATGGCCTCCCGCATCCTGGGCAAGGGGGCGCTGGCGGGTGGCATGCCGCTCTACAAATATATCGCCAACCGCTTCCTGACCTTTGCCGAGAATATCCTGATCGGCCAGAAGCTGTCCGAATATCATACCGGCTATCGCGCCTGGAGCCGGAAGGTGCTGGAGACGCTGCCGCTCCATGCCTGTTCCGACGATTTCGTGTTCGACAACGAGATGATCTGCCAGGCGGTGTGGAACGGCTTCGCCATCGGCGAAATCTCCTGCCCGACCAAATATTTCGCGGAGGCGTCGAGCATCAACCTGCGGCGCAGCATCGTCTACGGGCTGGGCGTGCTGCGCACCGCCGCCGCGTTCCGGCTGGGCAGATGGGGCATGGGCAAGGCCCGCATCTTCGTGGACGACCCGGCTGCGAGGCTCGACCCGCGCGTCGAGGCGGGGGGCGTCGCATCATGAGCCGCGCACGGCAAACGGCGCTGGCGGGCGTGCTCATCCTCATCCTCGCCGCAGCAACCCTGGTCGCGCGACTGCCTGCGCTGTCGCAATGGCTGAGCGACGCCGTGGCCTTCAGCCTGGACGACCGCAACCACTGGGCGCTGTTCCTGGTCATACAGATTTGCGTGGCGGCCATCGGCTTCCTGCCCGCATCGC
The DNA here is from genome assembly GCA_047602685.1 of Sphingobium sp. Classification (GTDB taxonomy): domain Bacteria; phylum Pseudomonadota; class Alphaproteobacteria; order Sphingomonadales; family Sphingomonadaceae; genus Sphingobium. The sequence goes on along the minus strand of JASGGS010000260.1, from coordinate 2,308 downwards.
TGATGGCGATCGGCGCGGGGGCGACCTACGGCCTCGGCTATGGCCTGCTGATCTCCAGCATCGGCCTGATGATTGGGGGATGGCTGTCCTTCCTGCTCAGCCGGTCGGTCTTCCGCCCGTGGATCGAGCGCTGGCTGAACGGCCATCCCCGTTTCCGGCGGCTGGAGGAGGCGGTGGACGCCGATGGCTGGCGATTCGTCTGCCTGCTGCGCATGTCGCCGGTCATGCCCTTCGCGCTGACCAGCTATGGCCTGGGCCTGACGGGAGTGACGCACCGCGCCTTCGCCCTCGGCACCCTCGCCTCCCTGCCGTCGCTGGCCTGCTATGTCGCCATGGGCGCGCTCGGCCATGCGAGCTGGGGCATGGGCAGCGGCAATTCGAGCTATCTGAACAGTTTTCTGCTGGCCATAGGCGCGGTCGCCACCATCCTGGTCGCGCTGCGCATCCGCAAGTTCATCGCCAAGGCGCTGAAGGACTGAAGGACGGGAAAAGCCCCGGCGCCATGAGGCGCCGGGGCTTTGAACGGTGCGGGAACGAGGCGGAAGGCGCGGCTCAGCCGCGCAGGAAGCTGCCCATCAGGGCCTTCAGGTCCGCCTCCGGCCGGGCGCCATAATGACCGATGATCTCCGCCGCCGCGATGGCGCCCATGGCCAGGCATTCGACAGGCCCCTTGCCCGCGACATGGCCGGAGAGGAAGCCCGCCGCGAACAGGTCGCCCGCGCCGGTGGTGTCCACCACCTCCGCGACGGGCGCCGCGCCGCATTCGAAACGCTCCCCGCCCCGGATCGCGATAGCGCCCTTCTCGCTGCGCGTGACGACCAGCGTCGGCACCTTGCCCGCAAAGGCCGCGACAGCCGTCTCGAAATCCAGCTCCTGCGCCAGCGAGACGATCTCCGCCTCGTTGGCGAAGAGGATGTCGATCAGCCCTTCCTCGATCAGGGCACGGAAATCGTCGCGATAGCGCTCGATCACAAAGGCGTCGGAGAGGGTGAAGGCGACCTCCCGCCCCGCCTGCCGCGCGGTGTCGATGGCGCCGCGCATGGCCGAGCGCGGCTCCTCCGGGTCCCAGAGATAGCCTTCCAGATAGAGGATGCGGGCCGAGCGGATGAGGTCCGCGTCGATGGCGGCGGGCGGCAGATGCTGCGAGGCGCCGAGATAGGTGTTCATGGTGCGCTGCGCGTCGGGCGTCACCAGGATGAGGCAGCGCGCCGTCGGCGGCTCCTGCGTGCGGACGGGCGTGTCGAAGCGGATGCCGAGGGCGCGAATGTCGTGGCTGAACACCTTGCCCAGCACATCGTCGCCCACCTGGCCGATGAACGCGCAGGAGCGGCCCAGCGCGGCCATGCCCGCCAGCGTGTTGGCGGCGGACCCGCCCGAAACCTCCAGACCCGGCCCCATATTCTCGTAAAGCAGTTCGGCCGTCGCGGTGTCGACAAGCTGCATACCGCCCTTCACAAGGCTGTGCGTGGCGAGGAAGGCGTCATCGGCACGGGCGATCACGTCGACAATGGCATTGCCGATCGCAACGATGTCGAGGCTGGGTTCGGTCACGGAGCGTCCTTCTCTCAAATGGGTCGGGGCGTCCTATCGTCCGGCCTGTCCGGGCGCAAGGCCGGGGTCGATAGCAGCGCTCTCCTCCCGCCAGCCGCCGCCCAGCGCCTTGAACAGGGCGATGGCGGCCTGCCCCTTGGCCCGCGCGCCGTTTATCGCGCCCCTTTCCGAAGAAAGCCGGGCGCGGGCGGCGCGCATCAGGGCCAGCCGGTCGTCCTCGCCCCGGCCGACGCGCTGTTGCGCGAGGGCGAAGGCGCCCTGCTGCGCGGCGAAGGCGGCGTCCGCCTCCCCCTGCGCGGCGCGGGCGTTGAGGAAGCGGTTGATCGCCGCCTCGCTGTCGGCCAGCGCGCCCAGCACCGCCTTCTCATAACGGGCGGCCGCCGCGTCGGCGCGGGCGTCGGCGGCACGTATCTGCGCCCGGATGGTGCCGCCCGCGAAGATCGGCCAGGAGAAGCTCGGCCCGATCTGGAAGCGCGTGCTGGCGCCATCGGCAAGGTCGCTGCCGTGGCGGGCCTGCTGCCCGATGCTGCCGAAGAGGGAGAAGCGCGGGAAGAGGTCCGCCCTGGCCACGCCGATATCCGCCGTCGCGGCCGCCAGCTCCCGTTCCGCGCGGCGTATGTCGGGGCGCCGTTCGAGAAGGTCGGAACGCAGGCCGGCAAGGATGGTGTCGGGGCTGCGCGGCACGGGCGCGGCGGTGGCGAGAAGGCCGGGCGCGACCTCCTCCGGCGGGGCGCCCGCAAGGGCGGCGATGCGATAG
>JASGGS010000259.1:0-5592 GCA_047602685.1 Sphingobium sp. | reverse complement strand
GGTTGAACATATGCAGCATGCGATCGCGCGGCTCGTGGATCAGGCAAAGGCCCGCCTCCGCGCTTTCCGCCAGCACGGAAAGCCCCCTACCCTCCGGCAGATCCTCCCGCCGCACCTCCGCCCAGCGGGAGACGGGGATGCAGAAATCGTCCGAGAAGCCGCGCAGGAAAGGCGAATCCGGCACCAGGTTGCGATGCTTGAACAGGCCGAACGCCTTCGCCTCCAGCCCATGCTTGGGAATGGCATGGAAATGGTGGAGCGCGGCCTGCGCCGCCCAACAGATGGTGAAGGTGCGATGGACATTGGTCTGCGTCCAGTCGAGGATGCGCGCCAGCTCGTCCCAGTAGCGCACCTCCTGATAAGCCAGCTTCTCGACCGGGGCGCCGGTGATGATGAAGCCGTCGAAGCGCTCCTCCCGCACGGCCTCCCATGGCCGGTAGAAGGCGGCCATGTGATCGGCAGCCGTGTTGCGCGGCATATGGTCGGTGATGCGCACGAGCGACAGTTCGACCTGCAAGGGCGTCGCGCCGATCAGGCGGGCGATCTGCGTCTCCGTGCTGATCTTGTCGGGCATGAGGTTGAGGAGGCCGATGCGCATCGGCCTGATATCCTGCCGCACGGCGTCCTTTTCCCGCATGACCATGACCCCTTCGGCTTCCAATGTGCGGCAGGCAGGCAGGTCGTCGGGAATCTTGATCGGCATGAACGGTCCTCCATCGGGCGGGGTGGACGCTTCATGCTGTGGCTCAAGTCCGCTTGGTTGCCGGATCGGCCACATCCTCCCCTCATCAGGGAGTGCCACCTTGCCCGGATCGGCAGGTTGGCGTTGGGCGTCGCCCCAACTCTTGATGCAGGACCGGATTTAGGAGGCCCGGACATATTTGGCAATGGGCAGCCGGGGAACCGCATCGCTGTTCCAATTTGGCCGCCGCCCGCCTAGACTGCGCCGCGCATGACCATAGCCACCATTTCCATGCGGGCGCTCGGCCACGAGGATTTCGCCGCCGCGCTGGGCGCATCCTTTCGCCGATACGGTTTCGCCATGGTGTGCGACCATGGCATGGACGATGCGCTCGTCACGCGCGGATGGGCCGAGGCGCGCGCCTTCTTCGCCCTGCCGGAGGAAGCCAAGCGGCGCCATATCGTGCCCGGCGGCGCGGGACAGCGCGGCTACACGGCCTTCGGCGTGGAAATCGCCAAGGGCGCGGCGGTGAGCGACCTCAAGGAATTCTGGCATGTGGGGCGCGACCTGCCCCCGGAATCGCCGTTGGCCGCGACCATGCCGCCCAATATCTGGCCCGACGAACCGCCCCTCTTCGCCGACACGATGCGCGCGCTGTTCACGGCCTTTGACGGCGTGGGCAACCGCATCCTTTCGGCCATCGCCACCCATCTGGGCCTCGATGCCCACTGGTTCGACGATGCGGTGCGGGAGGGCAATTCCATCCTGCGCCTGCTCCATTATCCGCCCATAGGCCCCGATGCGCCGGGCATAAGGGCGGAGGCGCATGAGGACATCAGCCTCATCACCCTCCTCCTCGGCGCGGAGGAGAACGGCCTCCAGCTCCTCAGCCGGGAGGGGCAATGGATCGACGTCGCCCCGCCGCCGGGCGCGCTGGTCGTCAATGTGGGCGACATGCTGCAAAGGCTGACCAACCACATGCTGCCGTCGACCAGCCACCGCGTCGTCAACCCGCCGCCGGAGCGGCGCGGCGCGGCGCGCTACTCCATGCCCTTCTTCCTCCACCTGCGTTCCGATTTCCTGATCGAGGCGCTGCCGCAATGCGTGGACGCGGACCATCCGGCGCGCCATCCGCCGATCACGGCCGACGCCTATCTGCGCGAGCGCCTGATCGAGATCGGACTGGTCGGCGCATGAACTGGGGTCCGGGCGTGCTGATGTCGGCGATCGCCATGAGCGCGATCGTGGGGGTGCGATATCTCCTTACCAGCGGCGCCTTCGCCTGGGCGACGCAGCGGGTGCGGCCGGGCCTGTATGGCGGGCTCGACCGGCAAATGCGCGGCGAGATCGGCTGGTCGCTGCTCAGCGCCCTCCTCTACGGCGTGCCCGCGGGGTTCGTGGCATGGGGATGGCGCGAGCATGGCTGGACGCGCATCTATGCGGAAGCTCACGCGCTTCCCTACTGGTATCTGCCCGTGTCGGTGCTGCTCTACCTCGCGCTGCACGACACATGGTTCTACTGGACGCATCGGCTGATGCACCGGCCCCGCTGGTTCCGGATCGCCCATGCCGTCCATCATGAGAGCAGGCCGCCGACCGCCTGGGCCGCGATGAGCTTCCATCCGTGGGAGGCGCTGACCGGAGCGGTCGTCATCCCCACGCTGGTCTTCCTGATCCCCATCCATATCGGGGCGCTGGGCACGGTATTGGCGATCATGACCCTGATGGGCGTCACCAATCATATGGGATGGGAGCTGTTCCCGCGCTGGCTGGTCCATGGCCCGGCGGGAGAATGGCTGATCACCGCCACCCATCATCACAAGCATCATGAAAGTTACCGGGGAAATTATGGCCTCTATTTCCGCTTTTGGGACCGGCTCTGCGGCACGGACCTGGGCCTGGGCCGCTGGCCGGACCGAACGGATGGCGATCATCGCCGCCGCGCCCCTGCTGCTGGCGGGCAATAGCGCCCCGGAACCCCAGGGGGCAGCGGAAAGGGGGGAGGCGAACCTTATCGTCACCGTCACCGGCCTGCGTTCCGCCAAGGGCATGCTGCGCGGGTGCCTGACGCGCAATCCCGCCTTCTTCCCCAATTGCGACAAGGACCCGAACTCCCTGAAGGAAAGCATGCCCGCCGCCGCCAGCGCCCGCCTGCATTTCACCGGCATGCCGAGCGGCGACTATGCCCTGTCCATCCTGCATGACGAGAATGCCAATGCGAAGCTCGACACCATGCTGGGCATTCCCAAGGAGGGCGTCGGCTTCTCCGAAAATCCGCGTCTGCGCTTCTCCGCGCCGAAGTTCGACGCCGCGCGCTTCCACATGGGAACGAGTGACATTTCCAAGACAGTGAAGATAAAATATTTCCTCTGACCCGCGCTTTCCGTCACCGGCGCGAAACAAAAGTGAAATTGTGCGGTTGTGGCGAAATGATCTATCGCACACGCAGCGCGCTTGCCGCATTCGCCCTTGTTTCCCTTAGCCTTAGCACCTCCGCGCTCGCGCAGGACGAGCCGGTCAAGGAGCCGACTATCTTTGACGGCGACTTTCTGACGGTCGGCGTCGCCGGCGCGATCACGCCGAGCTATGAAGGGTCGGACGATTATATCGTGACGCCCGCCCCCGCGGTTGCCGGACGCATCGCCGGCATCGGCATCACGCCGCGCGTGGGCGGCCTCGCCCTCGATTTCATCAACGATCCCGACGATGCCAAGGTGAAGATGCAGCTCGGCCCGGTCGTGCGCCTGCGCCTCGACCGCACGCGCCAGATCAAGGACGAGGTGGTTGCGCGGCTGGGCAAGCTGGATACCGCCGTCGAAGTGGGCGCCAATGCCGGCTTCAGCATCAGCGGCATCACCAATCCCTATGACAGCCTGACCTTCAGCGTGGACATGCGCTGGGATGTGGCGGGCGCGCATCGGGGCGAGGTGATCGCGCCCAACGCGACCTTCCAGACGCCGCTCAGCAAGGCGAGCTATGCCGTGCTCAACATCTCCGCCGAGCATGTCGACGACAATTATGCGGATTATTATTTCAGCGTGACGCCCGCAGGCAGCGCGGCATCGGGCCTGCGCCCCTATCAGGCGCAGGGCGGGTGGAAAAATATCAGCGCGGGCCTGATCGGCGCCCTCGACCTGGACGGCGACCTGACCAATGGCGGCTGGGCCATCTTCGCGGCAGGCAATTATTCGCGCGTCCTCGGCAATTTCGAGCGCTCGCCCATCGTCGCGGATCGCGGATCGGCCAATCAATGGACCGGCGCGATCGGCATCGGCTACACCTTCTGACCGAACGGGGCGGCGTGATGCCGCCCCATCATCCGCCCTGCTTCAGGGATCGAAGCGGCTCACCTCTATGCCCGTGCCGACCGGCAACAGGACGCTGCCGATCCCCGGCTTTTCCCGCACCGCCTTCACATAGGCCTCGACCCCCGGCCCGCCGGGGCGGAGAATATTGTCGGCGACGATGATCGCCCCCGGATTGAGCTTTGGATAGAAAGCCTCGAGGCAGGGCGTGTAGAGATCCTTCCACAGGTCCAGCAGCACGAAATCAATGCCTGATGGATAGGCCGCGATCAGGTCCAGCGCATCGCCCACCTGGAAATCCACATAATCGGCCAAGCCGGCCTTTTCCGACATTTCGCGCGCATAGGCGGACTTGTAATCCTGAAGCTCCAGCGTGGTGAGCCGCCCGCCCGCCTCCCGCGCGGCATGGGCAAGCCATATGCCGGAATAGCCGTAGGACGTGCCGATCTCCACTATATTGGGCGCGTCAAACCCGCGCGCGAGGATGTTGATGAGCTGCCCCGTTTCCGGTCCCACGGCAAGCAGCCGCTGGTCGCGCTCGTCGGGAGCGAAGGGGCGGCCGCGCTCCTGCGCGATGCGGGCATGATAGAGGTCGAGTACGGTTTTGATGCGGTCGTCCATCGAGGTGGCTCCGGAGTTGGGCTGGGCGGGTTCCGATATAGTTTACGATATATCGAGATCAATCGCGAATTTCTCAAGACCGGATGCTCCGGCGGCGCCCTGCCTCCGTCGCCGCGATGGGTATGGGACGGGAGAGGGATTGCCTCTTTCACCCGGCGCCCGATGCGGCTATGGTCCGCCCCAGAACCCCGGGGAGCAGCAAGTGGCTGAGAGGTAGGCGTCGCGTCCTACGACCCGCAGAACCTGATCCGGCTAACACCGGCGGAGGGAGTGGGCAAGGCTGGGCCGTTTTCCGTGGGCCAGCGGCCGCACCTCCGACTTGAGGAGGACGAGACGACATGGCCGACATTCCCGCCCGCACCGAATTGACGGTCACGACCGGCCCGATTCGCGGCAGCAAGAAGATTTATGTCGGCCCGCGCAAGGTTGCGATGCGCGAGATCCATCTGGAGCCGGGCAGCGGTGAGGAGCCGGTGCGGGTTTACGACACCTCCGGCCCCTATTCCGATCCGGATGTCCGGATCGACATCATGCGCGGCCTGCCGCAATTGCGCCGCGAGTGGATCGTCGGGCGCGGCGATGTCGAGGACTATGACGGCCGCGCCATCCAGCCGGAGGATAATGGCCTGAAGGGGCCGGACCGTTCCGGCGGCGTCCAGCCTTTCCCCAATGTCGTGTCCAGGCCGTTGCGCGCCAGGGCGGGCGCCAACGTCTCCCAGATGCATTATGCCCGCCGCGGCATCATCACGCCGGAGATGGAATATGTGGCGGAGCGCGAGAATCTCGGCCGCGCCCGCCTCAAGGACCATGTGCGCGACGGGCAGGACTGGGGCGCCGCCATCCCCGATTATGTGACGCCGGAATTCGTGCGGGACGAGGTGGCGCGCGGCCGGGCGATCATCCCCAGCAATATCAACCATCCGGAATCGGAGCCGATGGCGATCGGCCGCAAGTTCCTGGTCAAGATCAACGCCAATATCGGCA
>JASGGS010000258.1:0-5599 GCA_047602685.1 Sphingobium sp. | reverse complement strand
CCTTTGCGAGAGCCATGTCGTTTTCCGGCCCTATCATCCCGGCGGTCCGCCCCAAGGGGATGAGAGCTTGCCGCCGACCGCTTCAAGTCCACGGACCCCGGGGGTCACACGCGGCCATAGCCGCTATTGCGATCAGCCGATGGATTGGCGGACACGTGTGTTCGGGATAGCCGGTACGGCGTCGATTGCCGCAATAGTGCTGATGGCCGCCCTGTTTACCTGGAAGGCGGTCCTTCCACCCGTCACTTCGACTTCGCGGTCGCTGACGGTAGTCGACCTCGCGCCGCTTGCAGCGCCCCCGGAGCCGGTGCGCGAAGTGGCTCCGGGCCCCGAGCAGGTCGAAAAGCAGAAGGCGAAGCCCGAGCCGAAGCGGGAAACGCTGCCCGTGCCCCTCATCCGGCTTCCAACGACCGTATCGCTGTCGATGGACGTGCAGAAGCCGGTCGAGATTGTCGATCCCGGCCCGCCGGTGCCGGAAACCACCGCGCCGAAAAGCGTGGCGGCCCCGGCCGCGAACCGGCTTTCGAGCGATTCCAGGCCCAATTGGGAGGGGCTGATCCTTGCTCATCTTGAGCGGTTCCGCCGCTATCCGGCACGCGCTCGCGCCGCCCGCCAGCAAGGGGTCGCCTATGTCCGCTTTACGATGAACCGCGCCGGCATGGTATTGTCCTCGGTCATCGTGAACAAATCCGGTTCCTTCGATCTGGATCAGGCCGCGCTGGATACCCTCAAGCGCGCCCAGCCTCTTCCGGCGATACCTGCCGACAAACCCGATGTGGTCGAACTCACAATCCCGGTAGAATTTTACCTGAGGTGAAAGAAAGCCGGGCAATCCGGCTTTCCCTTGTCTCGGTGCCTCTACAGGATGCCGGAGTTACCGCCTCTTCGCGGATCAATGATTATGCCGGGGCGTCCTTTGCGCGATGCCGCGATATTTCACCGCCATTTCCAGCACCGCGCCATCGGCCATCTGCCCGGTCTTCTCGCGGAATATCTCCTCCCACGGGGTATGGCTGGGCGGGACCGGCGGGGCGGGCATTTCGGCTTTTCGCCGCGCGATCTCCGCCTCGTCGACCAGCGCGTCACAGCGGCCCGCATGCATGTCGATGCGGATCATGTCGCCCGTCTTCAGCCAAGACAGGCCGCCGCCCGCCGCGCTTTCGGGCGAGCAGTTGAGGATGGAGGGGCTGTCGGACGTGCCTGACTGGCGCCCGTCGCCCAACGTCGGCAGCCATTGCACGCCGCGCTGGATCAGGGCGTCGGGCGGCTGCATGTTCACCACCTCGGCCGAACCCGGCCATCCCAGCGGCCCCGTCCCCCGCATGACGAGGATGCAATTCTCGTCGATGGCGAGCGCCGGGTCGTTGATGCGGTGATGATAATCGTCCCCGCCCTCGAACAGGATGGCACGCGCCTCGAACACGCCCTCGGCCCCGGGGCGGGAGAGATAGCGGTCGCGGAATTCCGGGCTGATGACCGATGTCTTCATGATCGCGAAGTCGAACAGATTGCCCGACAGCACCATGAATCCCGCCCGCTCCTTCAGCGGTTCGGCAAAGGGCCGGATCATTTCCCGGTCGCGCGTCTCGCGCCCCGCCAGATTCTCGGCCAGCGTCCGGCCCGTCACGGTCAGGCAGCCGCCGTCCAGCACGCCCGCCTCCAGCAATTCCCACAGGATGGACGGCACGCCGCCCGCCCGATGGAACCTCTCGCCCAGGAAGCGCCCGGCGGGCTGCATGTCGAGCAGGAGGGGCAGGGCATAGCCATGGTCCGTCCAGTCGGCGGCGGTGATCTCCACCCCCGCATGGCGCGCCATGGCGACGATATGGGGCTGCGCGTTGCTCGATCCGCCGATCGCGCTGACCGCGCGTATGGCGTTGAGGAAGCTCTCGCGCGTCAGGATGCGCGACGGGCGCAGGTCCTCATGCGCCATGTCCACGATGCGGCGGCCGGTCTCATAGGCCATCTGCCCCCGCTCGCGATAGGGCGCGGGTATGGCGGCGCAGCCGGGCAGGGAAAGGCCCAGCGTCTCCGCCACGGCGTTCATGGTGGAGGCGGTGCCCATGGTGTTGCAATGCCCTGCCGACGGCGCGCTGTCGCAGGCGCGGCGCAGGAATTCCTCCTCGTCGATCTCGCCCGCCGCCAGTTTCCGGCGGCTGCGCCAGATGACCGTGCCGGACCCGACCAGCTCGCCCTCATGCCAGCCGTCCAGCATCGGGCCGCCCGACAGGACGATGGCGGGAATGTCCACCGTGCAGGCGGCCATGATGCCCGAAGGCGTGGTCTTGTCGCACCCCGTGGTCAGCACCACCGCGTCGATGGGATAGCCATGGAGCAGTTCGACAAGGCCGAGATAGGCGAGGTTGCGGTCCAGCGCCGCCGTGGGCCGCCGGCAATTCTCGAAGATCGGATGGACCGGGAACTCCATGGCGATGCCGCCCGCATCCCGTATCCCGTCCCGCACCCGCCTGGCGAGGTCGATATGGATGCGGTTGCAGGGGGAAAGGTCGCTCCCCGTCTGCGCGATGCCGATGATCGGCCGCCCCGACCGCAATTCGGCCGGCGTGATGCCATAGTTCATGAAGCGCTCCAGATAGAGCGCCACCATGTCGGAGCGCGCGGGGTCGGCGAACCAGTCCTGCGACCGGAAGCGATGGCCGGAGGAAGAGGGAGGCGTATCGGCCATCGGTCTCCTCCTCAGCGGGGCAGGCTCAGCATCCCATCCACCCGTTCGGGCAGGCCCCAGGGATTGGCGTCGGCCAGAGCGGGCGGGATGAGCGATGCAGGCAGGTCCTGATAGCAGACCGGGCGCAGGAAGCGGTCGATGGCCAGCGCGCCGACCGAGGTGGTGCGCCCGTCCGACGTCGCGGGGAAGGGGCCGCCATGCACCATGGCATGGCAGACCTCCACGCCCGTGGGCCAGCCATTGACGAGGATGCGCCCGACCTTGCGCTCCAGCAGGGGGAGGAGGGGCGCGGCCGCCGCCTCGTCCTCCGCGTCGAGGTGCAGCGTGGCGGTCAGTTGACCTTCCAGCGCCGCGATCAGCGCCGGTATCTCGTCCAGCGCCTTCACCGTCACGACGATGGAGGAGGAGCCGAAGACCTCATGGCCCAGCGCCTTGTCCGCCAGGAATTGCGCCGCGGTGGTGCGGAAGAGCGCGCCCTGCGCCTGGCCCGCGCCATCGCCCGCGCATCCGCGCGCGACCTCCGTCACGGCGGGGTGCGCGGCCAGCGCGGCAACGCCCTGTTCGAAGGCGGCATGGATGCCCGGCGTCAGCATCTGTTGCGCTGCGCTGGCCGACAGCGCCTCGCTGGCGGCGGTCAGGAACGCGTCCAGCTCCGGCCCCTCGACGGCGATGAGCAGGCCGGGATTGGTGCAGAACTGGCCCGCGCCCAGCGACAGCGACTGGACATAGGCGGGCGCCAGTGCCGCGCCCCGGTTCCTCAGCGCCGCCGGGAACAGGATGACGGGGTTGATCGCGCTCATCTCCGCATAGACGGGAATGGGCTGCGCGCGCCCGGCCGCGATGCGCATCAGGGCGAGGCCGCCGCCGCGCGATCCGGTGAAGCCGACCGCCGCGATGCGCGGATCGGCGACAAGCGCTGCGCCCAAGCCATGGTCGGGACCGGGCAGATAGGAGAAGACGCCCTCCGGCAGGCCGCAGGCCGCGACGGCGCGGACGATGGCGCGCGCCGCCAGTTCGCCGGTGCCGGGATGGCCGGGATGGCCCTTCACCACCACCGGGCAACCGGCGGCAAGGGCGGAGGCGGTGTCGCCCCCCGCGACGGAGAAGGCGAGCGGGAAGTTGCTCGCGCCAAAGACCGCGACCGGACCCAGCGCGATACGGCGCACGCGCAGGTCGGCGCGCGGCAGCGGCTGGCGTTCCGGCAGGGCCGGGTCGATGGTGCGGCCTGCCCAGCTTCCCTCGCGCAGCACCTGCGCGAACAGGCGGAGCTGGCCGACGGTACGGCCCCGCTCTCCCTCCAGCCGGGCGCGGGGCAGGCCGCTTTCGGCCATGGCGCGCATGATGAGGTCGTCGCCGATGGCGAGTATCTCCTCCGCGATCCGCTCCAGAAAGGCGGCGCGGTTGCCGGGCGCGATATCGGCAAAGGGGATGGCGGTAGCATCCGCCAGCGCGCAGGCCCGCTCGACCTCGGCCACCCCCGCGCGGCTGAAACCGGGTGCGATCGCCTTGCCGGTCGCCGGATCGATCGCATCGAACCGCGCCTCCGTCTGAAACTCGTCACCGCCGATCAGCACAGCACCGTCAATCATGTCTTCACCTTGGCTTTGGCCCGCCCGGCCCCGCACAGGGAGCTGAGGCTCGCGGGCCGACAGGGATGGAAAAACGGGGCGGGCGTAAGGGAGAGAGGGAGGATTACGCCCGCCCCCGGGCTGCATGAAGCGAGGCGAAGCGCAACCCGAAGGACTCCAGCCGCTCATGTCTCGCCCGAAAGGGAATCAGGATTTCGCGCCGGTCGTTCCTCCTCCCTCATTGCCGCCGGCGGTACGAGGCCGAAGACTCTTGACACCATTACCTCGCGGAGTGATGTAGCGCTAAACCACACCCCTTGTCGAGTATGGAGTGAGCGATGCCTGAAATTTTTTTTCGCGCCGACGATCTGCCGCAGGACTGGCGGAGCGGGCGCTTCATCGGGCGCGCACAGACGCCGGCCGGGCCGATCCCCCTGTTGGTGGAGAAGGGCGAGGCGTTCGACATGTCCACTGTCGCGCCGACCGTCTCCCTGCTGGTGGAGAATCTGCCGCTGGACGGCGCGCGCGGTGTCCCGCTCGGCCCGCTCGAATCCCTCGGCCTGCCGATCCTCAGCCCCATCGACCTGCAATGCGTCAAGGCCTGCGGCGTGACCTTCGCCCTCTCCGCCATCGAGCGCGTGATCGAGGAGCGGGCGCGCGGCGATGCGTCCGCCGCCGCTGATATCCGCGCCCGGCTGGAGGATCGCGTGGGCGGCTCCATCCGCGCCGTCGTCCCCGGTTCGCCGGAGGCGGCTTCGCTCAAGCAGGCGCTGATCGAGGACGGCCTCTGGTCGCAATATCTGGAGGTCGCCATCGGCCCGGATGCGGAGGTGTTCACCAAGTCGCCCGTCCTTTCCACCGTCGGCGCGGGCGCGGATATCGGCATCCGGTCGGATTCGACCTGGAACAATCCGGAGCCGGAGGTCGTGCTGATCGTCGATGCCGCTGGGAATGCCGTCGGCGCCACGCTCGGCAATGACGTGAACCTGCGCGATTTCGAGGGGCGCTCCGCGCTCCTCCTCGGCAAGGCGAAGGACAATAACGCCTCCTGCGCGCTTGGTCCGATGATCCGCCTGTTCGACGGCGACTTCACCATGGACGATGTGCGCCAGGCGGAACTGACGCTGACCATCGACGGGCCGGAAGGCTATCGGCTGGAGGGCGCCAGCAGCATGAACCAGATCAGCCGCGATCCTCTCGACCTCGTTCGCCAGACGCTCAGCGAGCATCAATATCCGGATGGTTTCGCCCTGTTCCTCGGCACGCTTTTCGCGCCCGTGCAGGATCGTGACGAGCCGGGCCGCGGTTTCACGCACAAGGTGGGCGATATCGTCGCCATCGCCAC
>JASGGS010000257.1:0-5645 GCA_047602685.1 Sphingobium sp. | reverse complement strand
AAGTTGCGCGGTGCGCCGTAGAAATTGCCTTGCTGAATCCCTCCGACACGTTCGTAGTAGGTCTTGTCGAAGATGTTGTTCAGCGTCACGGCCAGCTCAATTTCGTCCGTCAATTGATAGCCCAGCCTCGCATCGGCGACCATATAGCCGCCCTGGCGCACGACGCCGCGACGGCCGAGCGGCGTCAGTTTTGCCTGAATGCTGCTCTGCCAATTCACGCCGAGGCCCGCGTTCCAGCGCTCCAGCGGACCGCTTTGCGGTCGATAGACCGTCCAGAGCTTGAAGCTATGGCGCGGTTGAAGGCGCTCGTTGAAGGCACCGAGATCATCCACATCGTCGATGTAGCGAACATGGGTGTAGGCATATCCGCCCGTGACGGTCCAGTCAGGCGTAAGCTGGCCGGTAGCCTCGATTTCACCGCCTCGGCTGCGGACCTTACCGCTGGAAATAACATAGTCTGGATTGACCAGATCGGTTTGCGCGCGCCCGGTCTGATCGATCTGAAACAGTGCGAAGGAGAGAAGTAGCTGATCGCCCAACGGGCTTCCCTTGATGCCGATCTCGTATTGCTTGCCCACGGCCGGCTTTGGCGCGACGCCGCTGATCGTGATGCCAGTCTGCGGCGTGAAGGTGTCCGCGAAGCTGGCATAGGCGGTCCAGCGAGGCGCGAAGTCGAACACGACACCAGCATAGGGCGTGAAGCGGCCGTTCTTGCTGTAATGGTTTGTCGGAGCTGCGGGGAGGCGCGTTTCGACATCCTGCTCATACCAACTGATCCGGCTTCCGAGCACCAGCTTCAGAGGATCGGCGAGGCTCAACCGCGCCTGACCGTAAATGCCATGCTGCCGCGTCGTTGTGTTGCTGATGAAGTTGACGGCAAGGTCGGGCCGAGGAAAGGCTTCATAGTCAGGATTGTCGAAATCGAAGTTTCCGAGCAACCGGCGAGGCGTGTAGCGTTCAAGCCGCTCGATCCTTTGAAAGTCAGTCCCGAAAATGAGTTGATGATCGCGACCGAATAAGGAAACCGTTCCAACAGCATTGAGATCAGCCGTGACGTAATCCTGATTGCGTCGGGTGTGGGTGGAATAGACCGAAGCCAGATTATCGACGGGCGAGACCCCTTGAAGAGGATAGGTGTAGGCATAGAACAAGCTCGTATAGCTTCGCCCTAATTGGCCACTGAGGCGCACGGCCCAACGATCGCCCAGCTCCTGACGCAATTCGGCAAAGCCGGCGCGGTCATTGTAAACTGATCGATTGAAATCCTGCCCGCCGTAGGTGGAGCGCGGAAAGTCGATCAAACCGCCGCCCATCCGTCCGGGGAGGCCGTTGAAGATGCCGCCACGAAATCGGTCGATATGGCCGCCAAAGGTGAACTTGGTCGTATCGGTAAGGTCGATCTCGCCTGTTGCGAAAGCCGTCAGCCGTTTTTGATGCACGACATCGTAGAACATGTCGCGCTCGTTGTAGGCCACGCCGCCCCGCACCGCGACGCCATCGGCGATCGGCGTCGAGACATCGAGCTGACCGCGATAATTATTCCATGAACCCGCCAACGCCAGCGCCGAGAGCGTGAAATCCTTCTGGGGGCGCTTGCGGACAAGATTGATGCTGCCGGCGGGGCTTCCCGAGCCGCTGAACAGACCGGCGGGGCCGCGCAGAATCTCGACACGATCATAGACGAAGAGATCGGGAATCTCGCCAGTGAAGCCGTTATAGGGCACACCATCGACCAGGAAATTGTCGATCACGAACCCGCGCGTGCGAAAGTCCGCATACTCATTGCCACCTGAGTTGATGACACCGGGGGTGCGCAAGAACACGTCGTCGATGGTGAATATGTTCTGTTCGGCGATCCGCTGGCTGTTGACGACGCTGATGCTGTTCGGAGTTTCGCGTAACGGGGCTACCGTTTTGGTGCCCGCCTCTATGCCATAACTCTTGCCGAGGACGATGATTTCGGACGCTTCGGCTGGCGCTTCAACCGGCTCCGGCGCTCTGATCGGTCGTGGTTGTCGTGGGGCGGAGGCGCGTGACGGCGCTGCGGCCGTCAGAGTGAAACCGCCGCGACCATCAGGCTGCGCCTCGATGCCGCTGCCCGCCAGCAGCCGGTCGAGCGCCTGGGTTGGCGTATAGGTGCCGCGCAGGCCGCCGGTGCGCTTGCCCCGCGCCAACGCCGGGTCGAACACGATCATCACGCCGGTCTTTCGGCCGAGTTGGGCGATGGCGTTGCCGAGCGAGCCGGCGGGAATGGCGATTTCCTCCGCCGCTTGCGCCGTCTGCGCCTGCGCCGGCATAGGAAGCGCTCCGCCCCTGATCGCCAACATCGCGACAACCGCCACGCCACACATCGTCTTGAACTTCACCACCCGGAATACCCCCTTTTCAAACACCGCTTCACCAAGGGGGACGGGCGAGATTGAAAATCGGGAACCCGAACGTGGAAAATTATTTTGTGCGGCTCACAACGGGAGCGCCGTCGTCGCCGCTCGATAGGCGCAGGCCCGTCGAGCGCACGATGCCGTCAAGCGCGCGATCGGTATCGGCCAGCGGAAAGCTGCCCGACACCCTGACACCCGCCAGCTCGCGGGCGTCGAACCGCACCGGCTGCCGGCGATAGCGGTTGAGTTCGAGCAGCACGCGCGCGACGGGCAGATCGTCGGCCGCAAGCCAGCCTTCAGCCCAGATCGCCGCTGTTTCGGGATCGACGCGGCCGAGACGGGCGAGCCGCCCGTTGCTCATGCGCGCCTGATCGCCGGGGGAAAGGTCGGCGCAATCGTCGGGGTCGGCCTTGGTCGGGCAGGCCCGCACATGGGATTCGAGCACGGTGATGGTGGTCGCATCATCGTCCCGGCGGACGATGAAGGCGGTCCCGCGCGCGGTCGCGGTGCCGTCGCGGGTTTTCACCACGAACGGCCGCGCATTGTCCTTTGCCACCCGCGCCAGGATTTGCCCCCGGAACAGCGTGACGGTCCGGCTCACGCCGTCGCGGCGGAAGTCCAGCGCCGCGTCGGTGTCGATGGTGATGCCGCTGCCATCGGCGAGTGTCACGCTGCGCTGCTCGCCGCGCGCCGTTGCATAATCGGGGAACCAGGCCCGGACCGTCAGCGACTGCGCCGCGAGCCAACCGCCGCCGGCGAGCAGGAGCAGGCCGAGCGCCAGCCCGCCGAACCAGCGATCCTTGCGGGACCGCCGTTCGAGCACCGTCTCGATCGTCTCGCGGCCGATGTCGTCGGTGCTGTCGAACTGTGCGTCGAGACCGCGCATCCGGTCCATCGCCAGACGATGCAAGGGATGCTCCCGGCACCACGCCTCGCAGGCGTCATAGTCGTCCTGCGTCGCTTCATCTGTCGCGAGTTGGGCCGCCCAATAGGCGGCCTGCTCGATCATTTCAGGAGTCGGGCGCTGCGCTGTCACTCAGTCAGGATAGGCGATCGCGTAGCAATTTGCATAGGCTTGGGCGACATAGCGCTTCACCATGCGCTCAGAGATGCCGAGCGCACAGGCCGCATCGGCATAGCGCAGGCCTTCGAGACGGACCATCGTGAAGGCACGTCGCGCCTTGGCCGACAGTGTTTCAAGCAGGCGCAAGATCGCATCTAAGAGTTGCGCGGCTTCGGTTATGCGCTCAGGTGTCAGATGATCCGCCTCGCCCATCGGTGCGGCGTGCACCGCGAGATAGGCCCGCTCGACCTCGCGGTGGCGTATATCGTCAATCAGGATGCGGCGAGCCACGGTGGAAAGATAGTTGCGAGGGTTGCGAACAGGCGCGCCCTCGTCCGTCTCTAGGACGCGGCAAAAGGTGTCCTGCGCCAGATCGGCCGCGCGATGTGAGCAGCGGGTATGGCGTCGCAACCACTCCTGTAGCCAATCGCCG
Organism: Sphingobium sp.; assembly: GCA_047602685.1. Lineage (GTDB taxonomy): Bacteria > Pseudomonadota > Alphaproteobacteria > Sphingomonadales > Sphingomonadaceae > Sphingobium. The sequence goes on along the minus strand of JASGGS010000257.1, from coordinate 1,768 downwards.
TGCGCCACATAGAGCGTCCCGACATCGATTGTAGCTGCTGCGGCCGGCACTCTGAGAAACTCCCTGATCGCATACCCGGCGATTATCAGTGGTGCCGGCTAGCTGGAACGTAGCCTAGCCGACTTGCGACTTACTCGCAATAGTGAGTGAGCCGTGTGACTGGCGGCCTAGCTTCTTTCCTCCGTTGCGTCCGGAAACGCTGATCTCTCAGACAAAGCGGCCTGCCGCACCGGAAGAGCGCCTTTCACACTCCCGGTGCCTAAAATCCCGCCTTAAAAACCATGTCGGGAAAAGGGCATTCTGGAAGGATGTAGACGCTGAAGAGATTCGACGCTTCCCTTCGGGCCGCGTCCTGCGCGCTAACAAGCGCGGAGCCTGTAGTCTCCGCCGTCCAGTGACGACCTACAAACGCGAGAATAGCACGCTTCAAGAGAAGCAGGCTGTGTTGGTTTCAGAAAAGATCGGGGCTCTGTTTGCAGCACTCTGGCTGATTTCTGCATGCACCGCTCGCTCTCAGACGCCATGAGAAGCGCTTTGAGCCACCCCGACCTCACCTAATCTTCTACAAGCGGAGGCGATCACCCAGTGTCCAAGTCTCTCGATCGCATCGACATATATGGCCGATGGCCTTGCAAGCGATCGTTTCGGCTGTAGTCTTGTCCGACCATTGTCTGGGAGGACCACGCAACATGGCGCACAAGTTCGAAATCTATAAGGACAAAGCTGGCGAGTTTCGTGTACGCTTCAGGTACAATACCGAGATATTGTTCTCGACCGAGGGCTACAGCAGCAAAGCCTCAGCGAAGAATGCGATCGAATCGATCAAGAAAAATGGTCCTGAAGCGCCTATCGAGGACAATAGCTGAGGACTTGCTGCCATCCTTATCAGGCGACATCCTCTGGTTGACGCTTCTGGCTGCTGTATCCACGAAGGAATGGTGCGGCGGCCTGCTTGCCGCATTCGCCAATGGGCATCCTTTGGTCGCGGGAGGCCTTGAGTGCTTTAGCCTATGACCAATCGTTACAGTTTCGACCTCACGCCCTTCGAACAGGATATCTTTTCGCATTTCTTTCTCAACGTGGCTCAGGCGAACGTGGCCGCTGCTGAACGCTACGGCGAGGACAGGGCGGCCATTGCGCAGGCCGTAGAGCGGGCGATCCTCACCGAACTCCGGGTCATCCTGCCCTCGATGAACCCCGCGTCTATGCTGGGTTTGCGCGCCGGCTTTCCCGATGCGATCCGCCACCCCGCCTTCGGGAAGGCCTGGCTTCTGATTCGCGAAGCAGCCTCCCACTATCGCGACTTTCTCACGATCAGTTCCTCGGTCGAACCCGCCATCATCATGGCGGCCCTAGGTATCCCCGTCATCCCCTTGCGCGGGACCGACCTCGACAATCTCGCCCCGCCGACAAGCGACGTGGATAGCCTGCTCGGACTTTGGGAAACACCGCCGCATCCGATCGTCGGCTTCGTCCCTGCATCCCTCGATCACTATTTTCTCGTTTCCGGTTCCATCCGTTCTCTGCGGCGCTGTCTCACCACTGATCCACGCTTTCAGCCGCTTCGCGAGATCATACGGCCTGCGGACTTCCCATTGCCGAAACACCCCACCGGGACTTGCGGGATACGGCCCAAGCAGCAGGGACAACGCATTGGATCTGTGTGGCACAAGGACAATCCGGACGGGCCGCTGATCACGGTATTCATTGGCGGATGGATGGAAGACGGCAAGCCATGCGACAACGGCGCGCCACTCTATCAGCCGAT
>JASGGS010000256.1:0-5656 GCA_047602685.1 Sphingobium sp. | reverse complement strand
ATGGTGGATGCTGGAACGGTTCAGCCCCGCGCTGGAGGCGGAATATTGGCTGCGGAAGCTGCTGAAGCGCTGAGAGCTAAAGAAGCAAAATGGTTTCGCGCAGAGGCGCAGAGATGTGCCGGCCGCAGGCAATCCATTCCACGCAACGCTCACCGATGCAGGACAATGACGCCTTTGGCGTGGAACCTCTCTGCGTCCTCTGCGCGAAACCCCATTTCTCAACCCGCCATCTTGCGCATCACGCGGTAGCCGAAGCGCGCGGCCTTCTGCTTCTCCGGCGCGGCGCTCACGGGCACCAGCGGCAGGCCCTTGGCGCGCAGCAGGCGGTTGAAGCTGTGCAGCTCGCCCTCCGCCACGCTGCGTTCCGAACGCCAGGTGATGGAGAAGCTGATCGACACGCGGTCGCCATTCCGTACGAAATGCGGCGCCTTGACGGGCATGAGGACCGCATCGCCAGGCTCCAGCGGGACCGCGACGGCCTTTTCCAGGAAATCCTCGTCCCAATGGAGGTTGCGATGCCCGCCCATGGCGAAGGCCTCGCTCTTTTCGGCGGGGACCAGCGCCTCGTCGCCCGCAGGGAAGACGGTCATGGTCTTGCCGCCCTGGATCTGGAGCAGGATATTATGCTCCGGGTCCATGTGGAAGGGCGTCACGCTGCCCGGCGAGGTGAGGAAGATGAAGGCCTCGCGATGCTCCATCGGGCCGGTGCGCGCCTCCACGGTGGCGCGCAGCGGTTCCAGCGTCGCGTCGAGCAGCGCGCCATAGGCCGGGTCGCGCTCGACATTCTTCAGCACCATCCACGACCCGTTCTCGCCGATGGTGCGGATCGTCTCCGCAATGGAGAGGGTGGGGCGGGGCGTTTCCTCGGCGGTGATGCCGAGCGGCAGCTTGCCGGGATTATATTCCACCCGGTCCCGCGGCAGGCGCCCGGCCAGCGCGGCGATCGCGTCCAGGGTCAGCAGGGGATGGCCGGCCAGATTGTGCGTCAGCGGGGCGTGGCTGTCCGGATAGGCGGCGCGGAAGGCGGCGAGGGCGCTGTCGGTGAAAGCGGTCATCGGTCCTTGTCCTTGACGAAACGGTTGAGGGCCTCCGCCGCGCCGATGCCGGAGCGGACGAGGCGGCCGCGCAGGCCCGCGAGGCCCGGCTTGCGCAACGCGATGCGATATTGGGCGACGGCGCGCCGCTCCGCCCACAGGCTGTCGATCATCGGGTGGCCGGGGGCGGCGCAGCTATCCATCCAGGGCGCGGCGCGGGCGTCGAGGACGCGGGCGAGATTGTCCATCTCCACCAGCACGCCGGGCGAATAGCGGGAATAGGCGGGATCGATGGCGATCTTGAAGGAGAAGCCGCCCTTCGGCCCCACGAAATTGACCAGCATCGCGATGGGCCTGCCGTCGCAGTCGATGCGCAGCATGTCGAGGCCGCCGGCGGCGAAGGCATTGGCGCATGCCTGGCGGAAGAAGCGCTCGTCGGAGGGGGCGGAGGCGAGGGCGGTGCCCTCCTTCCCCTTCCAGCCCATGCCCTCCAGCATCAGGAAGGCGTCGCACCAGCCGCGGAGATCGGCTTCACGGGCCAGCACATGATGGCTGATCGCGCCGCATTCGGCCAGGCGGTTCTGCTGACGGCGCAATTCCTTGCGTTTCTTGGACCGGACATGGCTCGCCCAATAGGCGTCGGCCGACAGGCCGCTTCGCAGGAAGGCGCGCTCATGACGGGCGACCTCCAGCATGTGGCGCCCGTCCGCCGCGCAGGCATCCCGCAGGGCGCGGATGGCAGGGCCGTCGGCATCGACAAGGCGCAGGTGCAGAAAATCCCCCGACCAGCGCGCCGCATCCAGTTGCGAGAGGAGGCCGCGCCATCCCTCCAGCGCGTGCCCTTCCCGCAGCAGGGGAGCGCCATAATAGCAATGGGGATGGACCCAGTTCGCGCAATGCGCCGCCGGATAGCGGCCATGGCGCAGGGACCTGCGCACCGGCAGGCGGGCAATCGTCAGGCCATCCGCGTCCGCCACGTCCAGCACGCGCACATGCTCCTCCGGATCGAACTGCGCGAGCGCCGCGTCCAGCAGCGGCGGCTCGTAGAAGCTGTTGGCCTCCAGGCAGTCGGCGGGCGCGAGGATTCCCGGCGCGGCCCGGCCCTCCATGCTTGTCCAGCGGTTCACCGGCTCCTGAATCATGTTCCCGCGACTAGCCGGAAATGATTAGGAACCCGCTAAATTTTGCTGGATGTTGCTGAAAATTATTGCCGGTCCGTAATGTGGACGCGGCACGGCTTGATCCGTTCGGGCAGGGGCCGCGCGCCGCCGATGCCGAAACGCGCCAGATAGCCGCCCGCAAAGGGGCTGTCCTTGAACCCCAGCTGCTTGAAGCCCACCGCCTCCAGCTCGCATTTCAGCAGGGGCGGGGGCGTGCCGTGATTGCCCGTCAGGCGGTTGGCATCGACCACGATGATCTCCCCATCCGGTTTCAGCGCCGGATAGAGCCGCCAGAGAAAGGCATAAGGCTCCGTGATCTCATGATACATATGGACCAGGAAGATGCGGTCGAAACTGGCGGCGGGCAGCTTCGGGTCGTCCGGCGTGCCCAGCTTGACACTGACATTCGACCAGTTCTCGCGATTGATGCGGCGGCCCAGCGCGTCGATGATCTCCGGCACGATATCCTCCGCCAGCACGCGGCCCGTGGGGCCGACGCGCTTGGCCAGGCGGACGGTGTAATAGCCTTCGCCCGCGCCGATATCCGCCACCGTCATGCCGGGGCGCACCCGCGCCGCATCCATGATGAGGCTCGACTCGTTCAGCCGGTCGCGCGCCTCCTCGTCCGACCAGCGGGTGGAGATGATCGCGGCCACCGGCCGGTCGGCGGCGGGAAAGGCGCTGGCGCTGTGCGAGCGGCCGCCGCCATTGTCCCCGCCATGCAGGCTGTCGCAGCCCGCCAGGCCCGTGACGGCGAGGGCCGCGAGGAACAGGCGTGACCGCAGGGTCGGCATCGTCTCAGTCGACGTCCTCGACCTCGACCTTCTCGCCCGTCACCTTCTGGCTGAGCGCGGCCGCCATGAAGGGGTCGAGCGCGCCGTCGAGCACGTCGTCGGGGGAGGTGGAGGTGACGCCGGTGCGCAGGTCCTTCACGAGCTGATAGGGCTGGAGGACGTAGGAGCGGATCTGGTGGCCCCAGCCGATCTCGGTCTTGGCCTGGTAATCGGTATTGGCCTCTGCCTCGCGCCGCTGAAGCTCCGCCTCATAAAGGCGCGCCTTCAGCATGTTCATCGCGGTCGCGCGGTTCTTATGCTGCGACCGGTCGTTCTGCGAGGCGACGATGATGCCGGAGGGGACGTGGGTGATGCGCACCGCCGAATCGGTGGTGTTGACATGCTGGCCGCCCGCGCCCGATGCGCGATAGGTGTCGATCTTGAGGTCGCTTTCCTTGATCTCGATATCGATATTGTCGTCGATCACCGGATAGACCCAGACGGACGAGAAGCTGGTGTGGCGTCGCGCCGCGCTGTCATAGGGGCTGATGCGGACGAGGCGGTGGACGCCGCTTTCCGTCTTGGCATAGCCATAGGCATTCTCGCCCTTGATGAGCATGGTGGCGGACTTGATGCCCGCCTGCTCGCCCGCATGATAGTCGACCAGCTCGACCTTGTAGCCGCGCCGTTCGGCCCAGCGCTGGTACATGCGCTGGAGGATTTCGGCCCAGTCCTGGCTTTCCGTGCCGCCCGCGCCCGCGTTGATCTGAAGATAGGTGTCGTTCGAATCCGCCTCGCCCGACAGGAGCGCGGTGATCTTGTCCTTGTCCGCCCGGTCGGCCAGCGCCTGCAACGCCGCGACGCCCTCGTCGGCCAGCGCGCCGTCGCCTTCCTCGTCCGCCATCTCGACAAGTTCCACGGTGTCGTTCATTTCCTGCTCGATGGAGCGGGTGGCGGTGATCGCGGTGTCGAGGCGGGTGCGCTCGCGCATCACCTCCTGCGCCTTCTTCTGGTCGTCCCAGAGGGTCGGGTCCTCGACGCGCGCGTTCAGCTCGTCCAGGCGGCGCAGGGCGCGGTCCCAGTCGAGGGAAACGCGCAGCAGGTCCAGCGCGGCGGTGATGCGGTCAACATAGGCTTGCGCTTCGGCGCGCATGATTCTTCTCCAAACAAATATAATGGCGGCGCGGCCCGGTCCTCAGGCCGTCAATATATGCCGCCTTGCTCCCCCGCGAAATCCCTCGCCGCCGTGCCGCCATTGCCGCGCTTGGCGGTGGCGGCCGCCTCGGCCTTGCGATTGAACTCGTCCAGCCGCATCGAGCGGCGCGGCTCGGTATCGGGCTTGAACGCTTCCCAGATGATGCCGGGCTTGCCGTCATTGCTGGGCCAGCCGCCGCTGAACACGCGCTTGCCCGACGTCCGGTCGATGCGGACCATGCGGATGCCCGCGGGCGCGATGAAGGGCTTGACCGGCATATTTTCCAATATGGGGGCCATGGCCTCCTTCCAGATCGGCGCCGCGATGCGGCCGCCCTGCGCATAGCCGCCCAGGCTGCTCGGCTTGTCATAGCCGAGATAGACGCCCGCCACGATGTCCTGCGACCCGCCGACGAACCAGACATTGGTCGGGCCGGAGGTGGTGCCGGTCTTGCCGAACAGCGGGCGCTTCAGGTCGGCAAGGGTGGTCGCCGTGCCGCGCTGGATCACCCCCTCGGTGATATGCACCATCTGGAAGGCGGTCATGGGATTCATCGCCTGGACGCTGGTGGGGGCGAAGCGGGGCATGGCCCTGCCGTTCCAGTCCTTCGCGTTGCAGCCGTCGCAGGGGCGCCAATTGTCCGGCCAGATCACCTTGCCGTGGCGGTCCTGCACGAAGTCGATGGGACGCGCGACCATGCGGCGGCCCTGATTGGCCAGCATCGCATAGGCATTGACGATGCGCTCCACCGTCGTCTCGCCCGAACCCAGCGCGTTGGCGATATAAGGGGGATATTTGCCGATGCCCATGCGGTCGATCAGACGCACGACGCGCTCCATGCCGGTCTGCGAGGCGGTGCGCACCGTCATCAGGTTGCGCGACTGCTCGATGCCCCAGCGCATGGTGCGCGGCCCCGCGCCGCCGTCGCCGCCGAAATTGCGGAAGCATTTCTGGCCGAGCCGCGCCGACTGGAACACGCAGAAGGGGCCGTCCACGATGATGGAGGCGGGCGTCATGCCATTGTCGAGCGCGGCCGAATAGACGAACGGCTTGATGGTCGAACCCGGCTGCCGCATCGCCTGCGTCACGCGGTTATAGGAGGAGAGGCGGGAATCGAAGCCGCCCTGCATGGCGTAGACGCGGCCGTTATGCACATCCTCGATCATCATGCCGCCCGACACGGCGGGCACGTTGCGCAGGGCATAGGCCGATCCGCCGACCGGCTTCACGACGATCAGGTCGCCCGGCTTCATCGCGCTGAAGGCGGGGATGCCCGCCGCGCGATAGGGCATTTGCGCGCTGGAGGCGGGCAGGGTGCCGGTCTTGCCATTGCGGAAGCCGATGGTGGCGCTGTCGCGGCTCTTGGAGAGGATGGCGGCGACCTCCCAATCCTCATAGTCCACGCCCTTGTTGCTGGTGATGAGCTGGGATTGCCAGCGCTCGCCCGGCTCGATGGTGGCGACGGGGCCGGACCAGCCCTTGCCGGCATCATAG
>JASGGS010000255.1:0-5665 GCA_047602685.1 Sphingobium sp. | reverse complement strand
AGGAGTTCAAGAAGATCAGCATCGTGGAGGCCAAGGGCTATTGCTATGGCTGGCACTTCTATCAGTGCGCCGATGCGGACATGATCGTCTCCTCCGACGATGCGCTCTTCGGCCATCCGGCCTTCCGCTATGCGGGCTGGGGGCCGCGCCTGTGGCAATGGGCGGAAACGATGGGCTATCGCAAGTTCGCGGAGATGCTGTTCACCGGGCGCCCCTTCACCGCGAAGGAGATGTACGACTGCAACTTCGTCAACAGCGTCGTGCCGCGCGACCAGCTGGAGGCGGAGACGGCGAAATATGCGCGTGCCTGCTCGCTGACCCGGCCGCTGGACGTGGTGGTGGTGCAGAAGACCTTCCTCGAACTCTACAAGCAGCATCGCGGCGAATATATGGGATCGCTGCTGACCGGCTTCGTGGAGGGCGTGCTGCCCGCGATGACCGACGATGTGCAGGAGGATGTGAACCTGGGCAACGGCGTGTTCAGCCAGGGCATCAACAATGTCGTGAAGGCGCGCGACCAGTCCTATCCGCCCGAGTGGCGGCTCAGCCGCAAGGGCCGCTCGCAGCCCTGACGGCGCATCCGTCCCATCCGGACCAGCGGCACAGGCGCCCCTTGCCTGTCGGGGATGTGCCGCTTGTCCGCCACTGGCAGCAAATGCCGATGAGCCTGCGCCTGCTGCACAAATATTTGTCCGGAAGGGCGTAACTTGCCTGTGCGGGAACAGCCGGCGCCAAGCCGGACCGACCAACGAGTCGATAGAAACAAGGCGGGCCTTCGCATGGCCCCCAATGGAGAGACAGGACATGGCGGAAACATTGTTCAGCTTCGACCGGAAGAATTTCCGGGACTGCCAGCATCTCTTCCGCGGCGAGCGGAACCAGGAATATTATTGCGGCGACTTCTGGATCGAGGAAGGTTCGGTCATCGACGTGCGCGCGGAGCGCAAGGCCGTGGGACCGTGCTCCATCATCATGCTGCGCTCCGCGACCAAGCAGTTCTTCCGCCGCACGCGGCGCCATATCCGCGACGATGCGACGGACCTGTCCGTGCTGTGGTTCGTGAAGCGCGGGCGCATCGTCTTCTCGGACCAGTGCGGCAACCGTTCGGCCGGGCCGGGCGAGTTCATCATCACGCGGTCCATGTCGCCCTTCCTGATCGAATGCCAGCCGGACGGGGACGCCGCGCATGAGGCCCTGCATGTCACCGTGCCCACGCATATCCTGCGCGCGTTCCTGGCGCAGGACGTGGCGAGCGCGCTGTTCCTGTCCGCCGAGCGGCGGGAGGTCGCGATCGCGCAGAAGATCCTGACCAGCGTCTTCCGCGACGAGGATCTGCTGTCGGACCAGTCCGCCCGCACGCTGGTGGATGCGGCGCTGACCATCATCGGCCATGCCATACGCGCCGACGAGGCCGGAATGCCCGCGCGCCAGACGGTCGCTGACCGGCGCCTGGCGGAAGTGCTGCGCTTCATCGAGGTGCATCTGTCGGATTCGAACCTGTCGACCAGCATGGTGGCCAAGGGCTGCGGCATTTCCCCGCGCTATCTGTCCTTCCTGCTGCGTCTCAAGGGCACCAGCTTTTCGGAGCTGGTATGGGAGCAAAGGCTGGAAAAGGCGCGGTCCTGGCTCTCCTCCTCGCAGCCGCGCGACATCTCCATCAGCGAGATCGCCTATGGCGTGGGCTTCAAGAGCCCGGCGCATTTCAGCCGCATGTTCAAGCGCGTGTTCAAGATGAACCCGCGCGAGTTCCGCAGCAGCGCGCCCGGGGACAGCCTGGCGCAGGACTATGCGCGCTATACCGGCGAGGGCGGTCTGTTGCAGTAAGGCCATGCCGAAACGTCATCCCGGCGCAAGCCGGGGTGACGGCGGGCATCAGCCCAGCTTCGCGATGACCTGCGGCAGGTCCACCGTCGTCCGGATGCCGGGCGGCGCATCGCAGACATAGGAGACCATGTTGACCGGCCGGTGCGCGGTGAGGCCCGGCGTCATGGCCGCATAGTCCTCCGGCGCGACGGGGAAGGTGATGTCGATCTTCAGCGGACAGTCGCCCTCGACCACGACGCGCCAGCCGGATTCGCGGAACTCCCACGCTTCGCCGTCGGTGGTATCCACATCCGGGGAGACGGACCAGTTGGCGACCATGCGCAGCAGCGGCTTGCCGTTCCGCATCCCCTCTATGGTCGTCTTGGTCGCCGCGACCGTCCCCCGGGGCACGGTGCCCGCGACGATATGGACATCGTTGCGCGCGATGCCGAGCGCCCCCGTGGCGCGTATCCCGTCGAGCGGCAGGCCCAGCGCATCGGCGATCAGGCCGAGAGTGCCGGAAAATGTCTCCCGCTTGAAATCCAGTATCGCCTGGTTCGGCCCGTCCGGCTTCGACCCGAAGCCCATATAGCCGAACAGCATTTCCGGGGAATCCCGCGACTCGCTGGGCGCGAATTCATAGATGGTGAGGCAGTCGAGCCGCCGCTGGATGGATGCGAGGACGATGGGAAATGCCTCGGTGATGAAGCCGGGGCTGGAGCCGGTGCCGTGGAGGGAACTGTTTCCGGCGATGCATGCCGCCTCGATCCGGGCGCGGAGGCCGGGGTCCATCATGGCCGGATTCTGGTATTCGGTGCGCGTGGTGATGATGTTGGCGCCGCTTGCCAGCAGGCGCACAACCTCGTCATGGTCGACGACATGGGGCATGTAGAGGATGCAATCGGGCCTCAGCGCGATTACCTCGTCGATGCTGTTCGTGGCGGGGATGCCGACGGAGGCGATGCCGGCCAGATCGCCCGCATCCCTGCCCGCCTTGGCGGCACTGTGGACATAGACGCCGACGAGATCGAGGCCGGGATGCTCGATCACCCGCCGCAGGGAGCGGGAGCCGACATTGCCCGTGCACCACTGAACGACGCTGTATCGCCTGTCCGCCATGCCGATCCTCTCCTTGGCAGGTCTCGATTTCGAAGCAGGCTCTAGGGGGCGCTTACGCGGCCGGTCAAGTGCAAGGGCGTGGCGGTCTAATGGAATTTGCGGCCAAGCCTCTATGCTCCCCGCCAGCCGTGGCTGAGAGGATTTTCCGTGACCAAGACGGTCGTGACGCTGGACGACAAATATCGGCAGGAGGGCGGGCAGGTGATGCTGTCCTCGCTGCAAGGCGTGGTGCGGCTGCTGCTGGACCAGGCGCGGCGGGACAAGGCGGCGGGGCTGTCCACGGCGGGCTATGTCACGGGCTATCGCGGTTCGCCGATCACCACGCTCGATGCGCAGCTATGGGCGATGGAGAAGCTGCTGACGGCGCATGACATCAGCTTCGAGCCGGGCCTCAACGAGGAACTGGCGGCGACGTCCCTGCGGGGCACGCAGCAACTGGGCTGGTATGGCAAGCCGCGCGTCGATGGGGTGTTCGCCCTCTGGTATGCCAAGGGCGTCGGCGTCGAGCGCGCGGGGGAGGCGATCAAGGCCGCGAATTTCGAGGGAACGCACCGCCATGGCGGCGCGCTGCTGCTGTGCGGCGACGATCATGCCGCCAAATCCTCCCTGACCGCTCACCAGTCCGAGCATGTGCTGGTGACGGCGATGACCCCGATACTCTATCCGGCCACGACCGACGACATGCTCGCCATGGGCCAGCTCGGCTGGGCCTTGTCGCGGGCAAGCGGGCTATATGTCGGCATGAAGGCGGTGACGGATACGCTGGACCTGACGACGACGGTCACCTTGCCCGGCCATGACTTCCCCATAGCCATGCCGGACCTGCCGCCCGGCGTCTCGCCGCATCTGCGCATCGCCATGTCCGCGCTGGAGCAGGAGGCGGCGGTGATCCAGCAGAGGCTGCCCATCGTGCCGCGCTTCGCCAGCCTCAACCGGCTGGACCGGGTGAGCCATGATGCGCCTGACCGGCGCCTGACCATCGTCACGGCGGGCAAGGCGTGGCTGGACGTCTGCCAGGCGCTGGCCGACCTCGGCCTCGATGCGGACCGGCGGCGGGCCATCGGCCTGCGCATCGTCAAGCTGGGCCTCGTCTGGCCGCTCGACGCCGCCTTCATCCGCGAGGCGGCCGGCGGCAGCGCGGAGATATTGGTGGTGGAGGAGAAGCGCGCCTTCATCGAGGAGCAACTGGCGCGCATCCTCTACGGCACCGCCGATGCGCCCGCGCTCAGCGGCAAGGCGGAGCCGGACGGGGCCGCCCTGCTGCCCGAGACGGGCGTGCTGGACCCGGGCATGGTGAGGCGGGCGCTGGCGAAGAGGCTCGCCGCGCGGGGGCTGCTGCCGGATGAAGCGGCCACGCGCGATGCCATGCTCCGGGAGCTGGAGGCGGGAGCGCGCGCGCTTCAGCGCGTGGCGGTCCGGCCCGCCTATTTCTGCTCGGGTTGCCCGCATAACACCAGCACCAATGTTCCGGAGGGATCGTCCGCCATGGGGGCGACCGGCTGTCATGGCCTGGCCCATTACATGCCGGAGCGGCGCACCATGCAGACCGTCAGCATGGGGCAGGAGGGCATGCCCTGGGTCGGCGCGCAGAAATTCGTCGAGACTCCCCATATGTTCCAGAATCTGGGCGACGGCACCTATACCCATTCCGGCCTGCTGACGATCCGCGCGTCCGTGGCGGCCAAGAGCAACGTCACCTTCAAGATCCTCTATAATGACGCGGTGGCCATGACCGGCGGCCAGCCCGCCGAGGGCGCGCTGACGCCTGAGCAGATCGTGGGCGAACTGGTGGTGGAAGGGGTCTCGCCCGTCGTCCTCGTCAGCGAGGACCCGGCGCGTTTCAGGGACAGCGGCCTGCCGCCGGGCGTCCGCATCCTCCACCGCGACCATCTGGAGGCGGTGCAGAAGGAGCTGCGCGGGGTGAAGGGCACCTCCGCCATCGTCTACGAGCAGACCTGCGCCAATGAGAAGCGGCGACGGCGCAAGAAGGGGCAATATGCCGATCCCGACATGCGCCTCTTCATCAATCCGGCTGTGTGCGAAGGGTGCGGCGACTGCTCGAAACAGTCCAATTGCCTCTCCATCCAGCCGGTGGAGACCGAGTTCGGGCGCAAGCGGGCCATCGACCAGTCGACCTGCAACAAGGATTATAGCTGCGTCAAGGGCTTCTGCCCGTCCTTCGTGACCGTGCGGGGCGGCAAGCCCGCGCGGCGGGCGTTCGACATGGGGGCGCTGGCGGACCGGGTGGCCGCTCTCCCCGAACCGGCCGTGGCGGGACTTGGCGGCGGCAGCCATGCCATGCTGGTGACGGGGATCGGCGGCACCGGCGTCCTCACCGTGGGGGCCGTCCTCGCCATGGCCGCGCATATGGAGGGCAAGTCGGCCAAGCTGCTCGACATGACCGGCATGGCGCAGAAGGGCGGCGCGGTGACGAGCCATTTGCGCATCGGCACCGGCATCGACGCGATACCCAGCGCGCGGCTGGGCACCGGCCAGACCGACCTCATCATCGCCTGCGACCTGATCGTCGCCTCCGCGCCCGACGTGCTGGCGACCGCGCATGAGGCGACGGCGATGGTCGCCAATGAGGATGTGGTGCCCACCGGCGAGTTCCAGACCAACCAGGCGATGGACCTTGCCGCTACCCGCTTCCTGAAGGCGATCGGCCGCCGGATCGCGCCGGATCGCACCGCGGGCCTGCGCGCCAGCACGCTGGCGACGCGCCTGCTGGGCGATTCCATCT
>JASGGS010000254.1:0-5717 GCA_047602685.1 Sphingobium sp. | reverse complement strand
CGCGTTCGTCCTGGCCGCCGCGCCGGCCGCCGCGCCCGCGGCGCCCCGAAACGGCGACAACGCCCCCGCCCTGCGCGAGGACGGCATACAGACCCTGTCCATCGGCCAGAGCAAGGTCATCGACCTGCCCGTGCCCATGTCGGACGTCATCATCGCCGATCCGGAAGTGGTGGACGTGCATGTCCGCTCAGCGCGCCAGCTCTACCTGATCGCCAAGGGGCCGGGCCAGTCGAACGTCACCGTCACCACGGCGGGCGGCAAGCCGATCTACCGGGCGATGGTCCGCGTCGGCAACAACCTGACCAGCATCGACCAGATGCTGAAGCTGGCCATGCCGGATGCCGAGATCACCGTCAGCACGCTGAACAATACCATCCTGCTGACCGGCACCGTCGCCGCGCCGGAGGACGGCGCGGAGGCCGAGCGCCTCGTCACCGCCTTTGTCGGCGACAAGACGACCGTCATCAGCCGCCTGAAGACCGCGACGCCGCTGACCGTCAACCTTCAGGTCCGCATCGCGGAGGTGAACAAGAATATCAGCAAGTCGATCGGCATGAACCTCATGACCGCGGACCTGACCAGCGGGTTCAAGTTCGGCATCGGCTCCGGCAATGCGGTGCCCAACGGCACGTGGAAGATCGGCGGCAGCGGCCTGGCCGTCGGCAACGGCGCGGAAGGCATCACCAACGATGCCGGAACCCAGATCGGCACCGGCGTATCGTCGGTGTCAAACGGCAGCAGCATCGCCGCCCAGACCAAGCTGTTCGGCCTCAACATCCTCACCTCGCTCGACCTTGCCGAGGCGCAGGGCCTGGCATCGACCCTCGCCAATCCCAACCTCACCGCGCTGTCGGGCGAGACGGCCAGCTTCCTCGCGGGCGGCGAGTTGCCCATCCCGCTGGCATCGGGCCTGGGCCAGGTGTCGGTGGAGTTCAAGCAATATGGCGTCAGCCTGTCCTTCACGCCCACCGTGCTGGCGGACGGGCGCATCTCCATGCGCGTGCGCCCGGAAGTGTCCGACCTCGACTATAGCGCGGGCGTCACCATTTCCGGCACCGCCGTGCCGGGCATCAAGTCGCGGCGCGCCGAGACGACCGTGGAACTCGGCTCCGGCCAGAGCTTCATGATCGGCGGCCTGCTGAGCGCCAGCTCGTCCAACAGCGTCAACAAGGCGCCCTTCCTGGGCGATATCCCGATCCTGGGCAATCTGTTCAAGTCGCAGGCGTTCAAGCGCAGCCAGACGGAACTGGTCATCGTCGTGACGCCCTATCTGGTGAAACCGGTCAACGCGCGCGACATCAAGCTGCCGACCGACGGCTATCGCAACGCCAATGACGCGCAGCGCTATCTGGGCGCGACCCTGCACGACAGCAAGCGGAGCGAGCCGCGCCCGGTGCCGACCCTGGCCCCGCCCATGACCGTTCCCGCCGAGGGCGTTACGCCCGCGCCGGAACCCGCGCGCAGGCCCGCCAGGGGCAACAGCGCGCCCGGCTTCAGCTTCTGACGGGGTAGAGGATATGTCCATGAAACCGACCATGATGCTTCTCCGCCCCGCCCTGCTGGCGCTGGCGCCCATTCTGGCCATCGCGCTGACATCGGGCAGCCCGGCGCTGGCCGCCAAGGCATCGAAGCTCAAGCCCGGCAACCGGGGCCTCGAATCCCCCAACCAGCCGGTGGTGCAGCATACCGACTTCGTATTCGACGCGACGCCCGACGGCTATAACGGCCTGTCGCGGGAGGAGCGGGCGCGCATCGCCGACTGGTTCGACGCCATCGACCTCGGCTATGGCGACCGGGTGAGCATCGCGGACCCCGGCTCCTATAGCGGTTCGGGCATTTCCGGCGCGGTGGCCGATCTTGTCGGCCGCTACGGCCTGCTGCTGGCGGACCGCGCGCCCGTGACGGTCGGCCAGGCGCCCTCCGGCTCCGTCCGCATCGTCGTCAGCCGCGCCACGGCCGGCGTGCCGGGCTGCCCCGGCTGGACGCACCAGCAGGAACTGGACACGCAGGGCGCGCTGACCGGCGAATATGGCTGCGGCGTCAACGGCAACCTCGCCGCCATGATCGCCAATCCGGACGATCTGGTGCGCGGCCGCGAGACCCGTTCCGCCCTCCGCAACGCCACCAGCGACCGCGCCATCAAGGCCTATCGCGACGCCAAGCCGTCCGGCGGCGGCGGCAACACCCTGAAGTGAGGGGACAGTCATGAACGCTCCCTGGAAACCGCTCGACGCCTCCTCGCGTGATCCCTTTCACGCCTATGTGAGCGACCAGCACAGCCTGGAGGTCCTGCGCGTGATCGCGGGCGAGATGGGCTGGCCCATCGAGAAGATCTACATGGGCGGCCTGCGCAACGCGGTGCAGTCCCTGTCCATCTCCGCCAGCCCGAACGTGCTGTTCGTGGACCTGTCCGAATCGGGCGATCCGCTGAACGACATCAACAGCCTGGCCGAGGTGTGCGAGCCGGGCACGGTGGTCATCACCAGCGGGCAGGTGAACGACGTGCGCCTGTACCGCGACCTGACGGCCAGCGGCATACAGGACTATCTGCTGAAACCCCTCGACCCCGACCATCTGCGCGACAGCGTGGCGACGGCGCAGGCCGTGTTCCATGCGCCGCGCGCGGAAGTGACGGTGGATCGCCCGCATGTGACCATCAGCGTGGTCGGCACGCGCGGCGGCGTGGGCGCCAGCACCGTCGCGACCTCGCTCGCCTGGTATCTGTCGGAGCGCGAGAAGCGCCTGACCTCCCTCCTCGACCTCGACGTGCATTTCGGCACGGGCGCCCTCGCGCTCGACCTGGAACCGGGCCGGGGCCTGACCGACGCCATCGAGAATCCGGGCCGCATCGACGGCCTGTTCATCGAGCGCGCCATGGTCCGGGCCAGCGACATGCTCGCCATCCTGTCGGCCGAGGCGCCGGTGAACCAGCCCATCCTGACGGACGGCGCGGCCTATCATCATCTGCAGGAGGAACTGCGCAGCGCGTTCGAGTGCAGCGTGGTCGACATCCCGCGTCCGGTGATGATCAACCATCCGCACCTGCTGCACGACACGGGCGTCGTCGTCCTCGTCACCGAGTTCACGCTGGCCGCGGCCCGCGACACGATCCGCCTGCTCGCCTGGCTCAAGAGCAACGCGCCGCAGGCCCGCGTCGTCGTCGTCGCCAACAAGGTGCAGGCGGGCGTGCAGGAAATCGCGCGCAAGGATTTCGAGCAGTCGATCGAGCGCAAGATCGACCTGCTCATCCCCTATGACGCCAAGGCATCGAGCCAGGCCGCGCGCCTGGGCAAGGCCGTGAGCGATGCGGGCCGGTCGACCAAGATGGGCCAGGCGCTCGTGCAGGTCGGCAAGCTGGCGCTCGCGGGCGAAGAGGACGGGATAGAGGCGACCGCCAAGCCCGCCAAGGCGCCGAAGGCCAAGGGCAAGACGGACGGCGCGCCCAGGCCCGGCGGCGCCTCCATCGTCGGACGCCTCGCGGACATCAAGAAGCTGTTGCCGAGCCGCTCCCCCAAGGCGGCAAAGGGCGCATGAGGCATGGCGCGGCGCATATCCGGCGGCGGTGAGGGGGCCTGGCGATGGACATGAACATGATCCTGCTGGGCATCCTGATCGCGATGCTGTTCGCGATGCTGGGCATGGCCTTCATGGGGCCGAGCCTGTCGCGCAACGGCGCGCGCCGCCTGACCGACATCCAGACGCGCCACACCGGATCGGGCCAGTCGGTGGAGGCGCGGATGCGCCGCGCCATCTCCAACGCGACGCCGGAAAAGCACCAGCTTCTCGTCTCGCTGATCCCCAATCCGGACAATCTGGCCAGGCGCATCCAGATGACCGGCCGGAAATGGACGCTCAGCCAGTATATGTCGACCTGCATCGGCCTGACCGTCGCGGTGCTGGTGATCATGGTCATCCGGGATTTCTCGCTGCTCGCCTCGCTGCTCGTCAGCGTCGCGGTGGGCTTCGGCCTGCCGCATATGGTCGTGGGCAAGATGATCAAGAAGCGGGTCGCCAGGTTCACCGCCAATTTCCCCGACGCGCTCGACCTGCTCGTGCGCGGCCTGCGCTCCGGCCTGCCGGTCAGCGACACGATGGGCGTCGTCGCGCGCGAGATACCGGGTCCGGTGGGCGAGGAATTCCGCCTCATCACCGAACGCGTCAAGATCGGCAAGTCGATGGAGCAGTCCATGCTGGAAACGGCGGACAGGCTCGGCACGCCGGAATTCAAGTTCTTCTGCATCACCCTGGCCATCCAGCGCGAGACGGGCGGCAACCTGGCCGAAACGCTCGCCAATCTCGGCACGGTGCTGCGCCAGCGCGCGCAGATGAAGCTGAAGATCAAGGCCATGTCGTCGGAATCCAAGGCGTCCGCCTATATCATCGGCGCGCTGCCCTTCACGGTGTTCGGCCTGATAAGCTGGATCAACTTCGATTATATGACGCCCTTCTACACCCCCGATCCGGGCGGCCTCTTCGGCCTGGGCCTGATGCAGATCGTCGGGATCGGCGGCATGTGCTGGATGGCGATCGGCGCCTTCATCATGGCCAAGATGGTCAATTTCGAGATCTGACGATGCAAAGCCACGGCGCGACATTTCTGGGCCTGTCCTCCACCGACATCGGCACGCTGCTCGCGGCGCTGGCGATGCTGGCCGTGCTGGTCGCGCTCTATGCCGCCAGCACGGTGCGCGACCCCATGGCCAAGCGCGTCAAGACGCTGAACGAGCGGCGCGAGCAGCTCAAGGCGGGCATCGCGGCCTCGACCAGCAAGCGCCGCGCCAAGATCGTCCACCAGAACGACACGACCGACCGGCTGCGCGACATCCTCAAGAACCTCAAGGTCCTCCAGGACGACCAGCTCAAGCAGGCGCAGATCAAGCTGGCGCAGGCGGGCATACGGTCCAAGGACTGGGCCATCGCCGTCATCTTCGGCCGCATGGTCCTGCCCATCCTCTTCGGCGGCGGATCGGCCGTCTATATCTACCTGCTCGACATGACGCCCGACTGGGGCGCGTTCAAGAAGTTCGGCGTGTTCGCCGCCTGCCTGCTGGGCGGGTACAAGGCGCCCGACATCTATATCCAGAACAAGATCACCAAGCGTTCGGCGGAAATCCGCAAGGGCGTGCCGGACGCGCTCGACCTGCTGGTCATCTGCGCCGAGGCGGGTCTGACCGTGGACGCGGCCTTCGCCCGCGTCGCCCGCGAGCTGGGGGCCGCCTATCCGGAACTGGGCGAGGAATTCCACCTCACCTCCATCGAGCTGAGCTTCCTGACGGAACGCCGCATCGCCTTCGAGAATCTGGCGCAGCGCGTGAAGCTGGACCAGTTGAAGGGCGTGGTGACGACCATGATCCAGACGGAGAAATATGGCACGCCCCTCGCCTCCGCGCTGCGCGTCCTGTCGGCGGAGTTCCGCCACGAGCGCATGATGCGCGCGGAGGAGAAGGCCGCGCGCCTGCCCGCCATCATGACGGTGCCGCTGATCCTGTTCATCCTGCCGACCCTGTTCGTCGTCATATTGGGTCCGGCGGCCTGTTCGATCAGCCAGGCCTTCTGACCACCGGCCGTCTGGCCAGCCATGCGGCATGCCTATAGGGTCGCCGCCGCGCGAAACGGGAATGGAGTGAAGCCGTGAGGGGCATGAGAAGCCCGTATAACTGGATGGCCGCGCTCCTGATCCTGGCCTGGCTGCTCTCCCGCGCGATCCTGAGGCCGCT
>JASGGS010000253.1:0-5755 GCA_047602685.1 Sphingobium sp. | reverse complement strand
GCATTATGTTCCCCCTTCATGAGCAGCGCGCCTTCATCGGAAGCCGGACCGGGCCATGTCGGTTCCGGCCCCAATCCCGGCCATCGCGACGAACCCGATTTCGTCGTGGTCGATGTGGAGACCGCCTGTTCGCGGGTCAGCAGCATCTGCCAGATCGGTATCGTGGGGTTCAGGGACGGCCGCGAGATATTCGCCTATGAGACGCTGGTCGACCCTCGCGATGAATTTTCCCCCTTCAACATCGGCATCCATGGCATCACCGCCGATCATGTCATGGGTCATCCGACATTCAGCGACATAAGCGAGGTGGTGGCCGGGCATATTGGCGGGCGCATCACGGTGGCGCATTCCCATTTCGACAAGGGCGCGCTCGCGGCCGCATGCCGGGTGGCCGGCAGGGCGGCGATAGAGGCACGGTGGCTCGACAGCGTGCGCGTGGCGAAACGGGCCTGGCCCCATCTGCCCAGCCACCGCCTGAACGTGCTGGCGCGCTTCCTGGGCATAGAGCATCGCCACCATGACGCCCTGAGCGATGCGCGGGCGGCGGGACTGGTGGTGCTGAAAGCCATGGAGCATACGGGCATCGACCTGCACGAATGGATGAACGCGCCCGCCCGATCGACCGCCGTGGCACCGCCCCCGGCGGCGACCGGCCCGCTGAAGGGGGAGCGCGTCGCGATATTGGGCGAGGCGCGGGACGGGAAACTGGCCCATGTCATCGCCGGAGCGGGTGGACGCCTGGTCTCGTCCGTCGGATCGACCACGACCATGCTGATCGTCGCCACCCGTCAGCCCTATGGACGATGGGTGTCCGCAAGCCCCGAATATCGCAAGGCGCAGGCGATGATCGACGCGGGCAAGCCGATGATGATCCAGACCGAGGAGACGCTGCGCGCCACGCTGTTCCTCCAGCCATCCTCCATCCGGCGGGCGGGCGGATGAGGATGGCGCGGGGCGCCGTCAGTCGGCCGCGAAACCGTCATTCATGGGGGTCAGCGGCGTCCGGAGCCGCGACAGGCTGAAAAGGGCGCCGACCAGCGCGGCACCGGCGGCCATGCGCAGCAGCACCGGGCCGGAGCCGACCCCCAGCCAGTGAAAGCCCGCCGCCACGGTCACCGCACCGGTCGTCTGGCCCAGCAGGCGGGCGGTGGCGAGCATCCCGCCCGCCGCGCCCGACCGCGCGCGCGGGGCAGCGCTCATCATCGTGCGGTTGTTGGGGGACTGGAAGAAGCCGAAGCCAAGACCGCAAAGCGCCATGCGCCATGCGATGTCCATCGGCCCCGATGCCGCCCCGAGGAAGGACAGGGAAACCAGGCCCGCCGCGAAGAGGGCAAGCCCGATGCCGCCCAGCAGCCCGGCGGGATAGCGGTCGGCGAGCCGCCCGGCGAGAGGAGCGGCGAAGGCCACGGCGAGCGGCCACGGCGTCATGAGCGACCCGGTTTCCACGACGCTGCGCCCCAGGCCCGTCTGGAACAGGAAGGGCAGGCTCACAAAAGCCAGCATCTGCGCCGCGAAGGAAGTGATCGACGTCGCGATCGACAGAGCGAAGACCGGCATTCTCAGCAGGTCCAGCGGCACGAGCGGCGCCGGACGATGGCGTTCCCGGCGCAGCAGCGCCGCGCCGCACAGGAGACCGAGGAGCATTACCGGCCCGCCCTCCCCGACGCCCTCCCGTGCGAGCGTTTCGGCGCCGAGGATGAGGGAGGCCAGCGTCAGGGCGCTCAGCAGGGCGGACGGATAGTCGAAGCGCTGCCCATCGCCCGGCATGTCGGGCAGCGCCTTCGCCCCGATCAGCAGCGCGGTCAGCCCCAGCGGCAGGTTGATGGCGAACAGCCACGGCCATGGCGCGATGCTGAGTATCAGGGCGGCGAGCGTCGGGCCAATCGCGGCGGAGATGGAGAGGACCAGCGCATTATAGCCGATGCCCCGTCCAAGAAGCGCATTGGGATAGATTGTCCGCGCGAGCGCGCCGTTCATGCTCATCACCGCCGCCGCGCCGATGCCCTGGAACATGCGGGATGCGACGAGCGCGGGGAGGCTGTGGGACAGGGCGCAGGCGACCGAGCCGATAATGAACAGCGCCAGTCCCGGCAGATAGACGCGCCGATAGCCGATCCGGTCGCCCAGCGCCGCCAGCGGCAGCAGCAGCATGGCGATGGCAAGCTGATAGGCATTGACGATCCAGATCGACGCCGCCGCCGGAGCGTGGAGTTGCCGCGCTATGGTGGGCAGCGCCACATTGGCGAGCGCACTGTCGAGGACGGTCATGGAGATGGCGAGCCACATGGCGATGGCCGCCCGATAGCGCCGGGGCACGGGAAGGCCGTCCTCCTCCTGTTGGCCGGCGCTGTGGTCGGGACTGATCGGCTTCATCGGATACTCGCATGGCGGGCACGCATCGGACGGCGAGCGGTGGAAGGACGCCTCTACACGATTGGCGCCGCGATGTTCCAGAGCCGCGATAAGGAGCCTCTTGAATGGAAAGGGGCCGCGCACCACCTAGGCGATCCCGGCAACAACGGAAAGGAGGTGGTCGAATGTCTCATTGTCAAATGCCGCTCGCGGCGGAACTGAGCATGGCCTCCACCGCGGGGGTCCGGCTCGCCTGAGCTGTCCGCGAATGGCTGACAATGGAAGGGCCGTCCCATGGGGGCGGCCCTTCGTTTTCCGGCTTGCCGGCATCGCGCCGGCGTCAGGCGGGGTCGGGCGGCGGCCTCAATAGACGTCGCGTACGTAGCGGCGATCCTCCCGCATCTGCGCCACATAATCCTCGGCAAGGTCCGCGCTCATCCCGCCATGGCGGGCGATGACCTGCCTGAGCGCGGCATCCACGTCCTTCGCCATGCGGCTGGCATCCCCGCAAATATAGAGGTGCGCGCCGCCGTCGATCCAGCGCCACAGCTCCGCGCCTTCCTCCATCATGCGGTGCTGGACATAGATCTTGTCGGCCTGGTCGCGGGAGAAGGCGAGGCTGAGCCGGTCGATATGGCCGCTGCGCCGCCACTCCTCCATTTCCTCGCGATAATAGAAATCGCTGGCGCTGTGCCGCTCTCCGAAGAACAGCCAGTTGGCCCCTTTCGCGCCCCGCGCCTGCCGGTCGTGCAGGAAGCCGCGAAAGGGGGCGATGCCGGTGCCGGGGCCGATCATGATCGCCGCGCGGCAAGGGTCGGACGGCGGGCGGAAATGGGCGGAGGGCTGGAGGAACAGGCCCGCTCCCCCGCCAGCCTCGCTCCGGTCCGCGAGGAAGGCGGAGCAGACGCCCATGCGCTGCCTGCCGCCGCAATCATAGCGGATGACGGACACGGTTAGCTGCACCTCATCCTCCTGCGCCGCAGGACTGGACGCGATGGAATAGAAGCGCGGTTGCAGCGGCCGCATGACGGCCATGAGGTCGCGGGGACTGAGATGCGGGCGCGCCTCGTGCAGGACATCCGCCATCTGCCTGCCCCACAGCCATGTGTCGAACTCCGCCTTGCGGGAGGGATCGAGCAGGGGGACGAAGCCCAGATCCGGCTGCCGCTCCGCGATCAGCTCCAGCAGGTTGCGCGTCGGCCGGGCGATATCCCAGTGGCGGGACAGCGCCTCCGCCAGGGGAATGTCGCCCACCTCCCGCACCGTGACCGGCGCGTCGGCGGACAGGTCGAGCAAACCCAGCATCTCCTCGACCAGCGCCGGGCAGTTGACGGGCCAGACGCCGAGCGAATCCCCGGCCTGGTAGCGAAAGCCGCTGCCGCCGATGTCGAAGCCGAACTGGCGCACTTCCTTGCAGGCGCCCGGCCCGCTGAGCAGCCGGTTGCGGACCAGCGGCGCCCTGAGCGGCGCCTTGCGGCCATAGGCGGGCTTGTCGGCGGTTTCGGAAGCGATGGCCGGGGAGGGGGAAGGGGAGGAGGGCGCGGCGGTCCTGTCGCCGCCCAGCGAGGCGAGGACCGCTTCCAGCCATGCCGCCGCGCTTTCCTCATAATCCGGTTCGCAGTCGATGCGCGGGGCGATGCGGACCGCGCCCAGCGTCTCCAGCCGGGAATCGAGCCTGCGGCCGAAGGCGCAGAACTGGTCGTAGCTGGAATCGCCGAAGGCCAGCACGGAATAGGACAGGTGGTCGAGGCGCGGCGCGGGGTCCGCCGCCAGCGCGGACCAGTAGCCGCCGCCATTATCGGGCGCGTCGCCATCGCCGAAGGTGCTGGTGATGAAAAGGGCGTGGCTGGCCGTCGCCAGGTCGGCGGGGCGCGCGGCATCCATGGCGAGCATGCGCGTGCGCCGCTCCGGCGTGGCGAGGCGGCGCGCGCAGGTTTCGGCAAAGCCCTCCGCCGTCCCGGTCTGCGAGGCCCAGAGGATCAATATCTCCTGCTGCGCCTGCCCGGCGGCGGGCAGGTCCAGGCACTGGTCCATTCCGTCCAGCGGCGTCCGGGCGAACAGCCCGGCGAGCAGGCCGTTCACATAATCGCGCCGCATCGGCTCCAGCGGCGCGTCGCGGGGCAGGACCGGCACCTGGAGATCGCCGGAGGAACGCAGCCCCTGGGTAAAGCCGGTCAGATAGGCGCGCTCCGCTCCCGAAAGCGGCACCGGCTCCCCCTCCGACAGGCCCATGACGCGGGTGAAGGCATCGATGGCCGCCCGTTGCGCGGGGAGCAGCCCGGCAGGCTCCGGCCGGGAAGCGGCGTCCAGGGCCTCTTCGCGGGCAGGGGGCGGCAGCGCCTCCCCGGCGGGTCCGGACAGCCGCGTCAAGGCGACCGCCGCATATTTGAACTCCGGCTGGAGGGAGACCGGATCGACCGCATCGCTCGTCACGGCGTTGACGGCCAGATCCTCGCCGAACATGTCGTTCCAGTGGAAAGGGGCGAAGCAATTGCCCGGCCGCACCCGGTCGGTCACGATAGCGGGCAGCACGGCCCGCCCCCTGCGCGAGCGCAATTCCACCTGGTCCTTGTCGGCAATGCCCAGCGCCCCGGCATCCTCCGGATGGATTTCGATGAACGGGCCGGGGTTCAGCTTGGCGAGCACGGGCACCTTTGCGGTCTTGGTCAGCGTGTGCCACTGGTGCTGGAGGCGGCCCGTGTTGAGGATGAGCGGGAAGTCCGCATCCGGCATCTCCGCCGGGTCCATATGCGGCCGGGGCAGGAAGACGGCCTTGCCGCTTTCGGTGGGAAAGCTGATCGCGGGACGGCTGCCATCGGCATTCAGCCTCTCGGCCTGGCTGATCCCGTCATTGCGATAGCGTATGGGGTTGCGGCGCCCGGCGGCCGGGGCGCAGGGCCATTGCAGGGGCGCCTCCCGCAGCGCCTCATGACTGGCGCCGCGAATGTCATAGCCGGTGCGCGGGTTCCAGAAACGGCGTATCTCCTCGAACACCTCCGCCGCCGAGTCATAGGTGAAGGCGTCGGCATAGCCCATGGCGCAGGCCACTTCGGCTATGACCCGCCAGTCCGCCATCGCCTCGCCGGGGGGATCGACGGCCTTCTCCATCAGGGTGAGATTGCGCTCGGAGTTGATCATCACCCCCTCCGCCTCCGCCCAGAGAGCGCCGGGCAGGATGATGTCGGCATAGCGATTGGTCTCCGTGTTCACGAAGACGTCCTGCGCGATGACAAGCTCCGCCGCTTCCAGGCCCGCGATCACGGTCTTGCGATTGGCGACGCTGGCGACGGGATTGGTGCAGATGATCCAGCACGCCTTGATCCGGCCCTGCGCCATATCCTCGAACATGGCGACGGTTCCGGCGATCGTCTCCGTCCGCAGGGTGCCGCGCGGCACGCCCCAT
>JASGGS010000252.1:0-5795 GCA_047602685.1 Sphingobium sp. | reverse complement strand
CGTCTTCGATCCCGTCATGGTCTCGACCAGCGCGGCAATGTCCATCAGCGCGCGAAAGGCCGCGACGGTCGCCGCGTCCGCCAGCGCCGACCCGCTGGTCGAGACCATGACGGGATCGAAGACGATAGGCACGCCTTCCAGCCTCGCCAGCCGCTCCGCCACCGCCCGCGCGGTCACGGCGGAACCGATCATGCCGATCTTCACCGCGTCCACGCCGATGTCGTCGATCACGCTGTCCATCTGCGCGATCACCATCTCCGGCGGCACGGCATGGACGGCCTGCACGCCCAGCGTGTTCTGCGCGGTGATCGCGGCGATGGCCGTCATGGCATGGCCGCCCAGCATGGTGACGGCCTTTATGTCCGCCTGAATGCCCGCGCCGCCGCCCGAATCCGATCCGGCGACGATGAGGATGCGCGCGACGGTCATCCCCGGAAACGCCTCTCCGTCGAGGCCGGGTTCCGCTTGAGCGCATCGCCCACGCGCGTCGGCCGGTCGAGCAGCTCGCCCCCGCAATTGGGGCACAGCTCGTCCAGCCCGTCGGCGCATTCCGCGCAGAAGGTGCATTCGAAGGAGCAGATGAACGCGCCCCCCGCATAAGCGGGCAGGTCCGTTCCGCAGCGTTCGCAATCGGGCCGCATCTCCAGCATCAGGCGGCCGCCTTCGCCACGCTGTCGCAGATGCGCTCCACCACGTCCCGCACCTGGTCGGCATCGTCGCCCTCCGCCATGACGCGGATCACCGGCTCCGTGCCCGAGGGGCGGATGACGAGACGTCCCGAACCGTTCAGCTCCGCCTCCGCCTGCGCGATCACGCGCCGGACCTCGCCGTCCTCCAGCGGCTTGCCGCCGCCGAAGCGGACATTCCTGAGCAGTTGCGGCACCGGGTCGAAGCGGTGCAGCAGCTCGCTCGCGGGCTTGCCGGCCTCCACCAGCGCGGCCAGCGCCTGCAAGGCGGCGATGGTGCCGTCGCCCGTGGTCGCATAGTCGGACAGGATCATGTGGCCCGACTGCTCGCCGCCCACATTGAAGCCGCCGCCCCGCATCCGCTCCAGCACATAGCGGTCGCCGACCGCCGTGCGCTCCAGCGCGATGCCCTGCCCGGCCAGCAGGCGTTCGAGGCCCAGGTTCGACATGACCGTGGCGACGAGGCCGCCGCCCTTCAAGCGGCCCTGCCGCGCCCATTCGGTCGCGATCAGGCCCATGATCTGGTCGCCGTCCACGATCTCGCCCTTCTCGTCCACCACGATCAGCCGGTCGGCGTCCCCGTCCAGCGCGATGCCGATATCGGCGCCCGACGCGACCACCGTCTCCTGCAACAGGCCCGGCGCGGTGGAGCCGCAGCCGTCATTGATGTTGGTGCCGTTGGGCGTCACGCCGATCGCCACCACGTCAGCGCCCAGTTCCCAGAAGGTGGACGGCGCCGTGTTATAGGCCGCGCCATTGGCGCAATCGACCACGATGCGCAGCCCATCGAGCCGCAGATGCGGGGGAAAGGTGGACTTGACCGCGTGGATATAGCGCCCGCGCGCATCCTCGACCCGGCGGGCGCGGCCGATCCTTTCCGATGGCGCCAGCTCCACCTCCGCCTCGATCAGCGCCTCGATCTTCAGCTCGTCCTCGTCGGACAGCTTGTAGCCGTCGGGACCGAACAATTTTATGCCATTGTCATGATAGGGATTGTGGCTGGCCGAGATCATGACGCCCAGGTCCGCCCGCATGGACGCGGCCAGCATGCCCACCGCCGGGGTCGGTATGGGGCCGAACTGCACCACGTCCATGCCGACGCTGGTGAAGCCCGCGACCAGCGCATTCTCGATCATATAGCCGGACAGCCGCGTATCCTTGCCGATCACCACGCGGTGCCGGTGGCTGCCGCGCAGGAAATGGCGCCCCGCGGCCATGCCGACGCGCATCGCCATCTCCGCCGTCATCGGCGCCTTGTTGGTGCGTCCCCTGATCCCGTCCGTGCCGAAAAAGCGTCTGCCCATGGTCCATCCCGTCAGTCCAAGGCGCGCTCTATAGCGAAAAGCCCCGTCCAGCCCAATGCCTATCCGGCCGGACGGTCAGCCGCGCCGGTCGGGCACCGGAACATGGTCCACCGTGGGCGGCACCGGGTCGGCATCGATGATGTCCTCGTCCCGCAGCGTATCGAGATGCATCAGCCGCGTGACCAGCGGCGCGACCAGCAGCACCACGACGCCGATGGCAAGGCCCACCCAGCCGATATGGGAATAGACGGCGAGCATCGTCTCCTTGCCGCCCTCGCCCGCTCCCTCGCCGCCGCCGGTCGCCTCGCCGATCTTGCCCGCGACGAAATTGCCGCCCGCCGTCGCGAAGAACCAGGCGCCCATGATCAGGCTCGCCATCTGCGCGGGCGACAGGCGGTTCATGGCCGAAAGCCCCACCGGCGACAGGCACAGCTCGCCCGTGGTCTGGAGGAGGTAGAGGAGGAAGAGGAACAGAGCCGGGGTCAGCGCCCCCAGCCCCACCAGATGCGCGCCCCAGACCAGGACGAGGAAGGACAGCCCCACCTGCACCAGCGCCAGGCCGAACTTGGCGGTCGTCGAAGGCTCCCGCCCGCGCCGGCCCAGCCATGTCCACAAGCCCGCGAAGACCGGGCCGAGCGTCATGATGTAGAAGGGGTTGATCGACTGGAACAGGGATGCGGGCACGTCGAAGCCCAGCATGGAGCGGTCGACATGCCGGTCCGTAAACAGGCTGATCGAACCGCCCGCCTGCTCGTACAGGCCCCAGAAGACGGGTTGCAGCACCAGCAGGAACAGCACGGCGAAGATGCGGTCGCGCGCATGGGCGTCGAGCCGGGTCAGCGCGGCATGGACGATATAGGACAGCAGGACCGCCCCCGATGCGAGCAGCAGCCACCCCACCGCGTCCTGGAACTGGATCACGGCCCAGATGACGGCGACGGACGCCGCGCCGACGGCGTAGAGCCGCCATTCGAGGCTGATGCCGCCGACACGGCGCGCCAGCAGCGCGGGATCGGGCGGCTCACCCCGGCCCAGCAGCTTGCCGCGCCCCAGCACGAAGACGGCGAGGCCCAGCGCCATGCCGATGCCCGCCGCGCCGAAGCCGTAGCGCCACCCATAGGTCTCGCCCAGCCAGCCCGCGACGAGCGTGCCGATGAAGGCGCCCACGTTCACGCCGACATAGAAGATCGTATAGGCGCCGTCCCGCCGCACGTCCGTGATGCGGTAGAGCTGGCCCACCATCACGGAGATATTCGCCTTCAGGAAGCCGGAGCCGACGATGATGAAGGCGAGCGCCAGCCAGAAGATGGTGACCGCCGGATTGACGTCATGTCCCCCCGGCACGCCCTCGAACGCCATCAGCATATGGCCGGCGGTCAGCAGGATCGCCCCGAACTGCACCGCCTTTCGCTGGCCCAGATAGCGATCGGCCAGATAACCGCTCAGCATGGGGGTGATGTAGACTAGGCTGGTATAGGCGCCGTAGATGAGGTTCGCCTTGCCATCGTCGAACAGCCACCATTTGGTGAGGTAGAAGATCAGGAGGGCGCGCATCCCGTAATAGGAGAATCGCTCCCACATCTCCGCGAAGAACAGGACGAACAGTCCCTTGGGATGCCCCAATATGGTTCCGGCGGAATCGCCGCCGGGAAGATGCCGTGCCGTCATCAACCCCTCTGTTCCCCCACGCCATGGACTGGAAAGCCTAGAGCATTAGCGCGGCGGCGGAAAGGCCGCCCTGCCGGATGCGACCGATGCGCGGCCGGAGGCGGACAAAACCCGCCTAAGTGGAATAGCTATCTGTAAAATCACCTAATTTGACATTGTATTCTCGCCGGGGGACGCTACATCCTGTTAGTCGGAAAGACCGACATCGACGGCCCCGAGGGGCTGCGTTGGGAGAGTAGCATGGGCAGGTCCGAGAGGAACCTTCACGCCGGTCCGCATTCCCTTTCGGGGGGAGGCGATGGCGCCCATCCCGCGCCCCGGCTTCCGGACTGGACATTGTTCGCGCGGCACCGCAAGCCGTGGACGCGGCTGAAGATGTTCCACTGGCCCTTCGCGGTGACCGGCACCGCCATCGACAACAGCGTCCCGCAAAAGCTCGACCAGGGCATCGCCCTGTTCTCGCGCGCCATGGGTCCGCTGCTGCTGGCGGCGGCCCTCGGCGGGCTGGCCTGGGGGGCGGCGCACTGGTTCTAGAGCGGCCCTGGCCTTGATTGAAGTTCCGCGATTTCCGAGCCGGCAAGTGATGCCGCCGGGCTTGCATCGCTCCGGAGGCGCAGCGTAGCCGGGCGGAAGATTTCTGGAAACCCGTCAAATCCCGATTCCGCTTCCGGATGCATGCATCCGGAAGGATGGCGGGGCGCATCGCGTCAAACGCAAACAGAGCGCCGCCCCAATGGCCATTCCCATGCCAGAACGCGTGGGCTGACGCGGATCCGGCTCAGGCGGAACCCAGCGCGCCCCGTATCCCGTCCAGCACGAACTGCACCGCCAGCGCGCCGAGCAGCACGCCCAGGACGCGCGTGACGACCGCCTCCACCTTCTCCCCCACCAGCCGCATCAGCGGCCCGGCAAGCAGCAGCGAACCCAGCATCAGCAGCAGGTTGAGCGCCAGCGCGGCCAGCACGAGCGCCCGTTGCGCCCCGCCCTGCGCCTGCGTCATCAGCAGCATGATCGTCGCGATCGACCCCGGCCCGGCGATCATCGGCATCGCCATGGGAAAGACGGAGACATCCTCCACCTCCGGCGTCTCCTCGATCTTCCTCGCCCGGTCCTCCCGCCGCCGGGTCTGCCGCTCGAACACCATTTCGAGCGCGATGAAGAACAGCATGATGCCGCCCGCGATGCGGAATGCGTCGAGGCCGATGCCCAGCAGATGGAGGAGGGGCCGCCCCGCAAAGGCGAACAGGACCAATATGCAGGCGGCGATGGCGACCGCGCGCAGGCCCATGGACCGGCGCTGCGCCGCCGTGGCGCCCGAGGTGAGGCCGGCATAGATGGGCGCGCAGCCCGGCGGGTCGATGACGACGAAGAGGGTTATGAAGGCGGAGAGGAAAAGTTCTATCATGGACCGGAGGGCGGCGGGACATGATCGGCGACGACCCGCGCCTCGCCCTCCTCCGTCGCCATCCACACGTCCAGCGTGCGGGACTTGTCCGGCGCCACCGCCCAGCGCCAGCGCAGCGACCCGTCCTGCGACCTGTCCTCCCAGTTCATCGGCACCGGCTGGCGGATGTCGAGCATGGCGGCCGGATCGGGGCCGCCCCGGCCCTTGCCGCCCTTGCCGCCCGGCGCGCCCGCCGGTGGTCCGTCGCCCCCGCCCTGCGGACGCTCGCGCCGCTTGCACTGCGCGACGCGGGCGCTGATCTCGTCGGTGTCCGCCGCGTCCTTGCCGCCCTGCCCGCCATGGCTCAGCACCCACTGGAAGCCCTGCTTCGGGTCGCGCCGCCAGATCGTGCTGTACCAGCCGCGCCTGCCGTCCGACCCGGCCCAGGTGCCGGTGGTGATCGCCTCGCCCCCGTCGCAGGACATGAACACCTGCCGCGTCTGCCAGCGGACGGACAGGGCGGGCGCCCGGCGCCCCTTCAGCCAGCGCTGCGCGAAGACCGGCTCCGGCACGAGCAGGATCGCATCCTTCGCGCCGGAACGCGCCAGCGCGGCCCATTCGCCCTTTTCGATGGAGAGGCGGTTCACGGCCATTTCGGCGGAGATCACGCCGCTGGGATCGGCATAGCGGCTCATTCCGCCGCCGCCCGGACCGCCCGCGCCGCCGCGCCCCCCGCCCCGGCCGCCGCCGGGC
>JASGGS010000251.1:0-5827 GCA_047602685.1 Sphingobium sp. | reverse complement strand
GCTGGCAAAGGCGAGGCCATAGCCGAAGGCGTTGCGCGACATCTCCGGCGAGAGGCGCCGCATCCGGCAGATCGCGCCGATGGACCCGAAAATTCCCGCCGTCGCCGGGCGGAAGAATTTGAGCGGCGACTTCACCGCAACGCCCAGCGTGGCGACGATATCCACGCCCGCGACCATTCCCGCCAGGAAATCCGCGCCGCTCACCGGCGACCGGCCCGCCTCCGCCAGGAGGACCGCGCCGACGCTCGCCATCGGATGCGCGACGGCAGGCTCGTGGACGCAATCATATTCCTGCGCATGGATCTGGTATCCGTTGACGAAGGCCGCATGCGGGGCCGTCAGCCGCGCGCCGGGGCGGCCGAGGACGAGGCCGGTGCCGCCCTCCCCGCTCCAGCCGCGCGCCGCGCCGAAAGCCTCGTCGGCCAGCGCGGCATTGCGGCCCGCCACGCCGACCGCGATGCTGTCGTGCAGGAAGGTGCGAGCCGCGCGCCGGGCACTGGCGGGCAGCTTCGCCCACTCGACGCCCAGGGCGTGATCGACGATGCGATGCGCGGCGTTCGACATCAGAACCGGATCATGACCTTGCCGACATGCTCGGCGGAGGCGAGATAGCTGTAGGCGGCCGCCGCGTCGTCAAAGGCGAATGTCTTGTTGACGACCGTCTCGATCCCGTTCGCCTCGACCGCGCGGACCAGCTTCGCCAGCATTTCCCGGCTGCCGTTCGCAATGCCCTTGAGGACGAGGTTCTTGCCGATGATCGTGCCATAGCCGGGCACGCTCATGCCCTGCCCGGCCGTCACGCCGATGATGACGATGCGGCCGTTGACGGCGGCGGCGGCGATGGACTGGCCCAGCGTGCCCTGCCCGCCCGTTTCGACCACGATGTCCGCGCCCGCATTGCCGGTCTGCGCCATCACCTCGGCCGCCCATTCGGGATGCGTCCGGTAGTTGACGGCGATGCCCGCGCCCAGCCCGCGCGCCAGTTCCAGCTTCTCGTCGCTCGACGAGGTGATGACGACGCGCGCGCCGCTCGCCCTGGCGATCTGGAGCGCGAAGATGGCGACGCCGCCCGTGCCGAGGCACAGCACGGTGTCGCCCGCCTTCACCTTGCCCACCTCCACCAGCGCGTTCCACGCGGTGAGACCGGCGGCGGGGAGCGCGGCGGCATCCTTGTCGGCGATCGCGTCCGGCACGCGGATCAGCGCGGCGGCAGGCAGGACCAGCCTTTCGGCCAGCCAGCCGTCATGCGTCACGCCCACGTCGAAACCGAAGGCATGATAGCCGAAATCGCCGCCCGCCCAGTTGACGAAATGGCCGCTGATAACGCGGTCGCCCGGCTTCACATTGATGACGCCTTCGCCCACCGCGACGACCTCCCCCACGCCCTCGGACACGGGGATGCGCTCGGCGGGCTTCTTCGCGCCATAGACGCCGCGCATGATCTGGAGGTCGCGATTGTTGAGGCTGACGAGGCGCGGCGCGATGAGGGCCTCGCCCGGCCCGGCGACGGGATCGGGCCGCGTCGTCGCGGTCAGCGCTCCGATGCCGTCCTGCTCGCCGATCTGAAATGCTTTCACGAAGATGCTCCTGATCCCTGAACGCGGGCGCAGCCCGCCCATGCGCCGGAACGCGGGCATGGCATCGGCCACCCCCGCGAACCACCGCTTCAATTGTATTGTCTATATACCAATTAAGGCTTTGTCACGCCCTTCAGCGCAGGTCCTGCGTCAAAGTGGGCGTGACCGATGCCCCCAGATGCTGGAGGTCGAGGCGGATCGTGAACTTGTCCGCGCGATAATGGGCGAAGGTCAGGAGGAACGGCTTGTGCTGGCGGTCATAGCTGGTGCGGCTGATGCGCAGCAGGGCGGACCGCGCCTCTATCTCCAGCGCCTGGGAGATCACGGCGTCGGCCTGCATCGCGCTGATCGTCTGCTCGGCCTGCTCGGCCTTGTATCCCGCCTCTTCCAGCAGCTTGAGGATGGGGGCGCGCGCCAGCGTCCTGGACGTGATGACATTGTGCAGCTCGGCGGGCACATAGCTGACGATATAGCCCAGCGGCTCCCCATCCATGCTGCGCACGCGGACCGCGCGCACCACCTGCTCGTCCGGGCCGACCTTGAGCGCGCTCGCCACGGTGGCGGAGGGGATTTCCGTAGCCACCTCGATCACGTTCACCGTCGTGCGCCGTCCGAAGGCGAGCAGCGAATCGACCGCCTGGTCGATATTCGCCTCCATCGGCTTGGCCGGCGACTGGAAGATGACGCGCGTGCCCAGCCGCCGCTTGCGTTCCACGAAATGCTGCTGGGCTAGCTCGCTCAGCACGCGCCGCGCGGTGATGCGCGAGACGGAGTAGATGTCGGACAATTCCTGCTCGGTGGGCAGCGCGCTGCCGAGCGGCCTCTGCCCGCTCAAAATCTCGTCGCGTAACTGAAGATAGATCTGATGATACAAAGGTACCGCCGCATCCCGGTCAATCAATTCCTTATCCCCCCGATCCGGCGTTCATGCTCCGATGATTTGTATCGTCGCTAATGGAATTAGCTAGTTCAGCTTTTGTTTGCCGACGTCAAGAACGGCTTGGCCGGACGAAGGGGGAGAGGCGATGAATGGGGGCGTGCGGCGCGGATTGGACGAAGAAGGGGGCCGCCCGCGGCAGCCCCCTCTATGACAGGGCGGAACGAATATTGCCCGGTCGTCTCATTCCCTATCCCATTCCGGATAGGGGCCCAGCAGCAGGAGCATCGCCCCGCCCACCAGCACGCAGCCTATGCCGAGCAGCAAGGCGGACCCATAAGTTCCCATATTGTCGAAGGCATAGCCATATACGACGGGACCCAGCCCGCCGCCAAAGGCGATCACGGTGTAGAAGCATCCATAGATCACCCCATAGTTGCGCTGGCCGAAATAGCGGCTGATCAGGAAGGCGAGCAGGTCGAACTCGAAACCCGCGCCGAAACCGATGCACAGCACCGCCGCAAAGGCCGCTTGGCTGGTCAGCGCATCCCCGGAAAGCAGCCAGCTTCCCAGCGCCGGGATGAGCAGGATGACGAAGGCGCAGGCGGGCGCCCAGAACCGGTCGAGCAACCATCCGCCGACGATGCGCCCGGCGATCACCGCCAAACCGAAACTGGCCGTGATCCGGCCGATTTCCGCCAGTTCGAACTTGAAGGACTTGAGGATATTCTCCATGTTCGGGGTCGGCGCGGTCAGCGCGAAGGCGATCAGGAAGAAGGCCGCCGCCAGCACCCAGAAGCGGACGTTGCGCAGCGCCTCCGGCAGGGTGAGGCCATGTTCCCCGGTCCAATCCGCATTATCCGCATCGGCGCGCGCGGCGGCAGCGACCGGCGCCGCCTCCCGATTCTCCCGGAACAGCCAAAGGATCATGGGGATGCCGATGGCGATGGGCAGCATGCCGATGACGGCAAAGGCGGTGCGCCAGCCGAAATCCGCGATGATCCAGGCCGTGAACGGCTTGATGAGGAAACCGGTCAGGCCCGTGCCCGTGCTGGCGATGCCGAGCGCGAGGCCCCGGTTCCTGTCGAACCATCCGTTCACCACCCGCGTCCATGTCGCCGAGAGCGTGCCCGCGCCCAGCACGGACATGACCGCCCACTGGCCGTAATAGAGCAGCAGCGACCCGTTGCTGAGCGACAGGCTCATGAAGCACAGGCCGAAGCAGAGGAGGGAGACGATCGCGACCGGCCGCGCGCCCCAGCGGTCGACGGCGAAACCCGCCAGCGGCCCCGATATCATCACCACGCCCGACTGGACGCCGATGCTGCCCATCAGCGAAGCGAAGCTCCAGCCGAATTCGCGCGACAGTTCCGGCGCGAACATGCCGATCGTGTAGAAGGGCACGGGGCTGAGGCCGACCGCCACCCCGATCATCGCCGCCAGGACGACCAGCCATGCGCGGGGTGTCTCCCGCGACTGGCTGCCGGGCAGCACTCCCAAAACCTGGCTACTCATCAATTCTCACTCCGGGGCTGGACAAGCGGCCGGTGTTGCCGCACGATAAGTTATAAGAATATATCAAATGGTGTCGCGCAAGTCCTGATTGACGGCGCCGCCCATCCCCGAGGGAGCGTTGGTTATGGACAGCGGGAATTCCGCCCTTTCTGAAAGCCTGCCGGACGTGTCCAGGCGTTATGTCGATGTGGGCGGGCGCGCTGTCCATTACCGCGTGGCGGGCCGGGGTCCGGCCGTCGTCCTGCTCCACGATTCGCCCCGCTCCTCGCGCCTGCACCTCGATACGATCCGGCGGCTCTCGCGCCGCTTCCGCGTCTATGCGCTGGACACGCCGGGCTATGGGAATTCCGATCCGCTCGATATCGAGTCTCCCGCCATCGCGGACTTCGCGGCGGCCCTCGGCGCGGCGCTGGACGCGCTCGGCCTCGGCGAAGCCCCTCTCTACGCTACCCACACCAGCGCCAAGATCGCCCTGGAATATGCCGCGGGCGCGGGACGAGACAAGGATGGACATCCCGTTACGGGACAATCTCCGGCAAGGCAGTCTCCGGCAAAGGGACCCTCCCGCGTCATTCTGGATGGCCTGTCCATCCCCGCCGGACCGCCCGATCCCGCCTTCATCGACGCCTATATGCGCCCCTTCGTGCTGGACGCGGCGGGCGGCTATCTGGCGGCGGAATGGACGCGCATGCGCGACATGCTGCGCTGGTTCCCCTGGTTCGATCAGCGGCCGGAGCTGCGCATGCCCGTCGCCCAGCCTGCCGACGCGTGGATCAGCGACTATGTGATCGACTTCCTCTCGGCCGGGCCTGCCTATTCCTCCGCCTATCGCGCGGCCATGGATTATGATCCCATGCCCGCCCTGCGCCGCGTCGCCCGGCCCGTGCTGATCGCGGCAAGGTCGGACGACGTGCTTTATTCCAGCCTCGACCGCGTACCGGCGGCGGACAATCCCGCCCTGACCGTCGAGCGCCTGTCCGCCGGCCGGGAGGAATGGCTGGCCTGGCTGGAGGCGGCGCTGGCCGTCGCGGCGGGCAAGGATGACGCCCCGGCCGAGGCGGCGCCGCAGCCCGGCCATGGCGCGCTCTATGTCGACCTGCCCCATGGTTCCCTGCGCGTCCATCGCGCCGGTCCGGCGAGCGGCAGGCCGCTCCTCATCCTTTCCGCGCCCACCACGCTGCACGGCCTCGCCTGGCAGGCGGCCATGCCGGAGCGCGCGACGCTGGTGCCGGAACTGCCCGGCTTCGGCGAGTCGGCGCCGCTCCCCTCGCCCGATCTCGACGCGGCGGCGGATGCGCTGGCCGCCATGCTGGACGCGCTCGGCGCCGCGCGCGCGGACCTGCTCGCCACCGGCTTCGCCGCGCCGCTCGGCGCACGCCTCGCCCGGCGCCATGCCGGGAAGGTCGGCGGCGTGATCCTCGACGGCTGTTTCCGGATCGGGGACAGCGAGGCGCCCCTCTTCGCGCGCCGCCTGTGCCCGGCCTTCCCCTTCGACATGGCGGGCGGGCATATCCATCGCTATTGGCACATGCTGCGCGATGCGGAGGCAAGCTGGCCCTGGCACAGCCGGGAGGCCGGCGCCCGGCGCGCCCTCCCGCCCATCCTCGGCGCCCGCCCCCTGCACGACGCCCTCCTCGGCATGCTGAAGCAGCCGGAGCATTATGGCGACATCGCCCGCGCCGCCTGCCTGACCGGCCATGATGATCGCTATCCGGCCTTCGAGCAGCCCGCCCTCTTCCTGCACAAGGCGGACGATCCGGCCTATCGCGGAACGGCGGAGGCGGCCGCCCGCCTGCCCCGCGCCAGGCTGGCGGAACGCCCCGCCAGCCTGGCGGCGGTGGAGACGGTCCGCGCCTTT